>NZ_JBNDLE010000022.1:0-89683 GCF_050435905.1 Pseudomonas sp. 2835
GGCGCGGGGTTGGCGGGGGCGTGGGTTTTGGGCGGGTCGCGGGGGGGGGGACACCCCCGCCCCCCCCGGGTGTTTAAACTCGTGTGGGAGCGGGCTTGACCCGCGATTGCAATCAGGCAGCCGTACCCAGCTTCTTCACCGCCTGACCCTTGGCAGCCTGCTTGCGGCAGGCTTCACCGAAGGCCTGGAACATCTTCACCGAGTCGGGGTTTTTCGCCGCTTGCCATTCCGGGTGCCATTGCACCGCGAAGAGGAAAGGCGACAGGCTCGGGGCGTGGATGGCTTCGACCAGGCCGTCTTCGGCGCGGGCCAGGGGTTCGATGCCTTCGCCGAGGTTTTTCAGGCCCTGGCCGTGCAGCGAGTTGACGCGGATTTCATCGCTCTGCAGCAACTTTTGCAACCAGCTGCCTTGCTCCAGTTTGACGCTGTGAACCGCGCTGTACTGGACATCGACCGGATCGTCAGGGTTTTCCCGGTGGTCGTTGAAGCCTGGCTCGGCGTAGACCTTCTGGTAGATGTCACCGCCCAGCGCCACGTTGATTTCCTGCATGCCACGGCAGATGCCGAAGATCGGCAGGCCACGGGCGATGGCCAGTTGCACCAGCGGCAGGTCGAACAGGTCGCGGTCACGGTCCTGGGCCTTGCCCGGGGTTTCGTTCTCCTGGCCATACAGGGCCGGATCGATGTTGCTGCCGGCGCCGGTCAGGTACACGCCATCCGCCATGTCCAGGTAGGCTTCGAGGTCGTCGGTACCGCAGCAGGTCGGCACCAGCACAGGTACGCAACCGGCGTGTTCAACCAGCGGTACGATGTATTTGTGGGTCATTACCTGATAGTCGTGGCCTTTGCGCTCCTGGGAGCCCATGGTCATCAGCACGACGGGTTTGCGAGGGGTTTGATTCTTATTGCCAATGTTGCTGTTGGGCATATGTCACCTTGGGACAGGCGCAGCCTGTCATTATTGTGCAGGCGCGCTGCTGGAACCTTTGCGCTGCCTGAGGTTTCGAGCACTGCCGGTACGCCAAGCAAGGGGCTGTATCCGGTCGAAACCTGTCATATAGCTTGCCAGAGCCGTTTAATATGTCAAACGACTTCAGATTGCACGGGCGAAGCTTGGGATTGCCTGAATGCAATTATCGGCCTGTAGCCCCCGTTAACTGGCGTGGCGCCTGCTACGGTCAGTTCATTATATTTAACAAGCGTCCGGTGTATGGCCGAAGCAGCGCCTGCGCGGCTTTGCTGCATCGCGCGGTTTCTCTTA
Source organism: Pseudomonas sp. 2835 (assembly GCF_050435905.1). Taxonomy (NCBI): domain Bacteria; kingdom Pseudomonadati; phylum Pseudomonadota; class Gammaproteobacteria; order Pseudomonadales; family Pseudomonadaceae; genus Pseudomonas; species Pseudomonas sp. 2835. The sequence goes on from NZ_JBNDLE010000022.1 coordinate 1,262, forward strand.
AGCTGGCTGTCACCGATGACTACCAGCCTGAACCATGCCCACTCCTAGACCGTCCCTGACCCTGACCCTGTTGCAAGCCCGCGAAGCCGCCATGGCCTTCTTCCGCCCCTCGCTCAACGCCCATGGCCTGACCGAACAACAGTGGCGGGTGATCCGCATCCTGCGCCAGCAAGGCGAACTGGAAAGCCACCAACTGGCCGAGCAGGCCTGCATCCTCAAGCCGAGCATGACCGGCGTGCTGGCGCGCCTGGAGCGTGACGGCCTTGTGCGGCGCAAGAAGTCGACCCAGGACCAGCGCCGGGTGTTCGTCGGCCTGACCGAACAGGGCCAGCAGTGCTTCGTCGACATGAGCGAAGACATGGAGCACAACTACCAGCGCATCCTCGAACAGTTCGGCGAAGACAAACTGCACGAGCTGCTGGGCCTGCTCAACTGCCTGAAGAACATCAAGCCCTGAGCGCCGTTTTGGCGCACTGGCCGCTGGCTACCTATACTGTGCCTATCCGCAACAGTGTGCCGTCGTTGACCGGAGCGCGGCGTCTCTGTTCCCGTGGTCGTGACTTTCTGAAGTAGCAGGACGCGAGTCGTCAATTGATAACGCTACAAAGGGGTTGGATCATGGATATTGTCAGTCTGATTATTCAGATTGTTGCCGGTGTGGTAGGCGGCAACGTAGCCGGTATGAGCAAGCAGAGCATGGGCCCGCTACTCAACTCGATCTTCGGTGGAGTTGGCGGGGTAATCGTCGGGCAGATACTCGCAGCCTTTACCGGTGAGCCCGGTGCAGCAGTGGCAGCGGGCGGTTCGCTGGACCTGGCGGCACTGATCAGCAGTATTCTCGGCGGCGGTGCAGGGGGCGCGGTGCTCACCTTCATCGCCGGCTTGATCAAGTCGAAAATGCACCCTCAGTAAGCTGTACCAGGGCTGCCCCTGCTGGCAGGGGCAGACCCGCTCAGAAGTACTTCAGCCAGCCGATATCGCGGCGCCGTGCCTTGAGCGCGGCGAACCAGCGCACCGGTGGGTAGAGCGCAATGCTCAAGACCATTGCCGTCAGCCATATCGCCCAGATTCCGTCGAAACCAAAGTAGCTGCCCTGGTTCAGGCCAAAGCAGGCGACGCCGATCAGGTACAGCAGCTTCAGCACATACAGGTGCAGCAGGTAAAAGAACATCGGCGCTGCGCCGAACACGCTCAACGCCTTGATCATGCGGCTGCCTTGCAGGTGCTCGAACCTGCGCAGCAGCAACAGGCCGACGCCCAGGGTCAGGGCCAGGAACAACAGCGACGGCGGGTATTTGGTGATGTTGAAAAAGCTCATCAGCGTGCGCAGCGTGGTTTCGCCGACCTGCCACCGGGCTTCGCCGTAACCGTTGAGCAGGCGCAGCAGCAGGAAACCGGCGAGGGCGCCGATGCCGGTCAGCAGCAACCTGCGCTGACGTGCCTGCGCATCCGCGCCTTTGGCGAACCAGGGGCCCATGGCATAGCCGAGGGCAATCACGCCGATCCATGGCAGCAGCGGGTACGAGGTACGCAGGCGCAAGTTGTCCGCTACCTCGATCCAGCCACGGTCATGCAGGATCGCCCAGGGGATATGCAGCGCCGAACCCGCAGCGAAGTGCAGCGGATCGAGCAGGTTGTGCCCGGCGACGATCAGCACGCCGATAACCACCAGCAGCGGCCGTGGCAGCCACACCAGGCCAGCCAGGGCGATCATGCTCAGGCCGATGGCCCAGATCACCTGCAGGTAGATGACCTTCGGCGGCAGCTCCAGGGTCCAGGCCAGGCTGACCAGGGTGAACTCCAGCAGCACCAGGACCAGGCCACGCTTGAACAGGAAGGCCGAGACCGCAGCCTTGCCCTGGTGCTTTTCGCCGTATAGATAAGTCGACAGGCCGGTGAGCAGGACGAACACCGGCGCGCACAGGTGGGCGAGGGTACGGCTGAGGAATAGCCAGGGGTCAGTGCTGGCGGCGTCCATCGGATCGCTGACCTGGCGGTGCAGTAAGAAGGTTTCGCGTACGTGGTCAAGGAGCATGAAGACAATGACCAGGCCGCGCAGGGCGTCGATGCAAAGCAGGCGGTGGGTGGCGGGTGGCATGGGTGAGGTGGCGGTCGCTGAGTGATTGGGTGATGCGTTATAACATAACTAGTATTTCTCGCAAGCAAACCAGGGCTGCTACGCAGCCCATCGCCGGCAAGGCCGGCTCCCACAGGTCCTCAGTGCTGCAGAGATCTCTGTGGGAGCAGCTTTGCAGCGATGCAAGGCGAAGCCTCCCACAGGTCCTCAGTGCTGCAGTGATCTCTGTGGGAGCTGGCTTTGCCAGAGATGCAAGGCGAAGCCTTGCCCAAAGGCCTCAGTGCAGTATCTGCGCCAGAAACCCCTTGGCCCGCGTACTCTGCGGGTTATTGAAGAACGCCTCGGGCGCCGCATCTTCAATAATCTGCCCGCCATCGAGAAACAGCACCCGCTCGGCCACCTGGCGGGCAAAGCCCATTTCATGGGTGACGCAGAGCATGGTCATGCCGGTATCGGCCAGTTTCACCAGCACATCCAGCACTTCGGCGACCATCTCCGGGTCCAGCGCCGAGGTCGGTTCGTCGAACAGCATGATCTTCGGCTTCATGCAGAGCGCCCGGGCGATCGCCACCCGTTGTTGCTGGCCGCCAGACAACTGGCTGGGGTATTTGCCGGCCTGGCTTTCGATCCCGACCTTGTTCAGGTAAAAGCGCGCGCGGTCTTCGGCCTCCTTGCGCGACAGGCCGCGCACGCTCATCGGCGCCAGGGTGCAGTTGTCGAGCACGCTCATGTGCGGGAACAGGTTGAAATGCTGGAACACCATGCCGATTTCGCTGCGTACCTCGGCGGCCTGGCGGGTGGTCAGGGCAAGGTCGGTGTCGTTGACGCGGATGTTGCCCTGTTCGGCGATTTCCAGGCGGTTGATGCAGCGGATCAGCGTCGATTTGCCCGAACCGGAAGGGCCGCACAAAACGATACGCTCACCCTCGCGCACCTGCAGGTTGATGTCGCACAGCACATGAAAGGCGCCGTAGTGCTTGTTCAGACCTTCAATGGTTACCACAACCTTGCGCGGGTCGGCCTGAGGGGTAGAAGTCGGGGTAGCAAGGCTCAGTGAAGCGGTCATGTTGTTATTCTCCCGCGATCAGTTGAAACGGTCCGCGCGGTACGGCGCAGGATCGGTAAAAGGTGTCTCGCCGGTGATCATTTCCGCCAGCAGGCGGCCGGTTACCGGGCCCAGGGTCAGGCCGTGGTGGGCATGGCCGAAGTTGAACCACAGGCCCTTGTGGCGGGCGGCCGGGCCGATCACCGGGCGCATGTCCGGCAGGCACGGGCGGCGGCCCAGCCAGGGCTCGGCATCCATCCTTTCGCCCAGCGGGAAGACCTTGCGCGCCAGGGCTTCACAGCGTTGCAGCTGGATCTGGTTGGCGGCATCGCTGCTGGCGGCGAACTCGATACCGGTGGTCAGGCGGATGCCCATGGCCATCGGTGCCAGCACGTAACCGCCCTGGGCGTCGCAGATCGAATGCTTGAGCTCGGCGCCGTCACGGGCACGGTAGTGCATGTGGTAGCCGCGCTTGATCTCCAGCGGGATGCGATAACCCAGCGGCTTGAACAACTCGGCCGACTGCGGGCCGAGGGCGATGACCACTTCAGTTGCGCTAATCGGCCCCTGGCGGCTGTCGACCTGCCACTCGCTGCCAACCTGGCGCAAGGTACGCGCATCGCCATGAATGAACTGGCCGCCACGCTGGACGAACAGCGCCGCGTAGCCGCGGGTCAGGCCGCCGGGGTTGCTGACGGTCTTGGGGTCGAGCCAGTGAATGCCGCCGACCACGTTGTCGCTCAGGTCCACTTCGCGGGCGTGCAGTTGCTGGCGGTCGAGGATCTCGTACTGCAAGCCATAGGCCTTCAGGGCGTGGGCGTCGGCCACGGCTTTGCGGTAGGCGTCTGCATTGCGGTACACCTCGATCCAGCCATTGGCCTTGACCAGCTCGCCCAGGCCCGCGGCGTCGATCAGCGCATCGTGTTCTTCGACGCAGCGCTGCACCAGCGGCAGCATGGCCTGGGTTGCCACGGCAAGGCCGGCGGGCGAGGAGTTCTTCCAGTATTTGTACAGCCACGGGCCAATCTTCGGCAGGTGGGTGAAGCTGTAGCGCACGTCGGGCTGGCGGTTCAGACCATAGCGCAACAGGCTCGACAGCTCATGGGGGAAGGCATAGGGGATGACGCTGGAGCGCTCGATCAGCCCGGCGTTGCCATGGCTGGTGCCGCTGCCCGGCTCCTGGCGGTCGATGAGGATCACCTTGCGCCCGCGGGCCTGCAGATGCAGGGCCGTGGACACGCCGACGATGCCGGCGCCCAGAACGATGGTTTGACAATGCATTGGAACGGTCCTCGCTAGCAGGCGGTCAGCGTAGATGGCGGCCCAGACGGGCTTCTATGTGTTTCAGGCTGCGCCGCACGACCTCGACGATCAGCAGGTAGAGCACGGCGGCCCACAGGTAGATCTGGAAGTCGAAGCTGCGCGAGAACGCAAGCTTGGTCACGCCCATCAGGTCGTAGATGGTCACCAGCGAGGCAATCGCACTGGCCTTGATCATCAGGATCAGCTCGTTGCCCAGCGGGCCGATGGCAACGATCAGCGACTGCGGCAGGATCACTTTGAAAAAGGTGGTCGAGCGCTTCAGGCTCAGGGCCTTGGCGGCTTCATATTGGCCAGGGGCGACCGCCAGCAGGCTGCCACGGAAGATCTCTGCCTGGTAGGCAGCGGTGTTGAGGGTGAAAGCCAGTACCGTGCAGTACCAGGCGTCGCGAAAGAACCACCACAGGCCAACGTCCTGCCAGAAGCCCTTGAGCGAACCCAGGCCGTAGTACAGCAAGAACAGCTGCGCCAGCAGCGGCGAGCCGCGGAAGAAGTAGATGTAACCTGCGCTCAGGCGTTGCAGCACCAGCTTGTTCGACAGCCGGGCCAGGGCCAGGAGCATGCCGAGCAGGGCGCCGAGGGTAAACGACAGTGCCACCAGCTTGCCGGTGACCAGCAGGCCGTCGATAAAACGCGGGCCGTAGCGTTCCAGCAGGTCGGGGTCGAGCACCAGCGCCAGCAGTTGATCGAAGCTCATGTCCGTGCCCCCCGCAGATGGCGGCTGAAATACTGTTCGATGAAGCTGAACACCCGTCCCGACAGCGCCGAGAACAACAGGTAGCCAAGGCAGGCGACGCCGTAGAAGAACATTGGCTCTTTGGTCACGCTGACCGCGAGGTTGGTCTGGCGCATCAGGTCGACCAGGGAGATGGTCGATACCAGCGAGGTGTCCTTGAGCAGCGACAACCAGTTGTTCGACAGGCCCGGCAGGGCGATGCGCACCAGTTGCGGGAAGACCACCTTGCGAAAGGTGGTGGCCTTGCTCAGGCCCAGCGCGGCTGAGGCTTCATACTGGCCCTTGGCGACAGTCTTGAACGCGGCCAGCCAGATCTCGCTGGAGAACGCGGCGAACACCAGGCTGAAGGCAATCATCGCCGCCAGGAAGGTGTTGATCAGCACTTCGCCCTCATAGCCCATGGCCAGGAGGATTTTTTGCGCGGCGATCTGGCAGCCGTAGTAGATGATCAGCAGCGTGAGCAACTCCGGCAGGCCCCGGAACACCGTGGAGAACACCGTCGCCGCAGCGCGCGGGAAGCGCTTTGAGGAGCGGGCGGCGAGGGCCACGCCCAGGCCCAGCGGCAGGCCGATGGGCAGGCAGGCCAGGGCCAGGGAAATGGTCACCAGGGCGCCGGCCAGCAAAGCCTGGCCCCAGCCGCCGCTGGCGAAGGAAAGCAGTGACAGTTGTTCGAGCATGCTCAAACCCTCTCGCAAGACAGACACACAGCCCCGTGGGAGCCGGCCTTGCCGGCGATGGCATCGACACGCAGTCAGTCAGTGCGCGGCGTCTGCATCGCTGGCAAGGCCAGCTCCCACAGGTCCCTCACAGGACGTGAGATTTACTGATAGATATCGAAGTCGAAGTAGCGACTGGCGATCTTCTGGTAGGTGCCGTTGGCGACGATTTCGTCCAGGGCCTTGTTCAGGCGCTCGCGCAGCGCTTGGTCTTCCTTGCGCACGGCAATCGAGGCGTCGGCCTTGGTGCCGTCGACATCGCCAAGGATCTTGCAGCAGTCTTTACCGGCTTTGCCCAGCCATTCGGTCAGCGGGAACTTGTCGGCAATCACCCCGTCCAGGCGGCCGGCGGCGAGGTCGGCGTTGGCTTCATCGAGGGTCGGGTAGAGTTTGACGTCGGCCCCGGCCTTGCCGTAGACGTCTTCGGCGTAGATGGCCTGGGTCGAGGACGACTGCGCGCCGACTGTGTAGCCTTTGAAGTCAGTCTGCGCGTCGGTAATTTCACTGTCCTTGGCCACGGCCACCGACAACGGGGTCTTGTAGTAGTGGTTGGTGAAGGCGATCTTCTTGCGCCGCTCTTTGGTATTGATCATCGACGCCACCACCGCGTCGTATTTCTTCGCCATCAAGGCCGGGATGATGCCTTCCCAGTCCTGGGCCACCAGGGTGCATTCGACCTTCATCTGCTCGCACAGGGCGTGAGTGATGTCGACGTCGAAGCCATGCAGTTTGTTATCCGAATCTACGTAGTTGAACGGTGGGTAAGCGCCTTCGGTGGCGATCTTCAGGGTTTCGGCCTGGGCCATGGTCGAGCCGGCGAGCAGCAGGGCGCAAGCCCCTGCGAAGCGGATAACAGGTTTCATGACACACCTCGATCTGTTGTTGTTTGCACTCTTGCTATTGTTTGCTCGTTGACGTGTAGCCAACGAATTCGTTGTGTAGAGCTGCAGTTGCTTCCAAGCGTTTTTCAACATCGGGTCCTAGCTTCTTGCAGACCTCGTTGACCATCAGGTGTACCCACGACAGCATCGTCGCGGTGGACTCCCAGAACAGATTGAATTCGGTGGGGATGCGAAACACCTCGCTGGCGTTGGCATCGGCCCAGTCACAAAAGGTATCGGTCACCAGGGTGACCGGAATCCCCGCGGCATGCGCCTTGCGGCACAGGTTAAGGGCGTGGCGGGAATAACGGCGTGCTTCGAACACCACCAGGGCGCAGTCGTTCGGCTCGCTGAGCAGCACCTCGCCAAAATGCCCGGCGCTGCCATCGACCACCTGCACGCCGTCGCGCAGGTATTGCAGCAGGTGGGCCATGCACTGGGCGATGCCGCGCTCGGTCTGAAAGCCGGCGACAAACACCTTGCGCCGCTGCGCCAGGCGCTGGCTGACGGTGGCCCAGGCCGGGGTGCGGCTGTATTCGTACACCCGCACCAGGGCGCCGACTTCCTGCTCCAGGCTACGGGCCAGGCCCGCGGCGTCCTTGCCATGCTGCTGGCGAAATTCCTGCAGACGATCACCGACCAGCCACGGGCCTTCGCCAAGGTCGTCCTTGAGGTCATGCTTGAGGGCCTTGAGGTGCTCGTAGCCCAGCGAGCGGCAGAAGCGCCCGACACTCGACTCGCTGACGCCGATTTTCGCCGCCAGGCTCGCGGAGGTTTCGAAGGGCAGGTCGGTGAGGTGGGCGAGCATGAAGCTGGCGATCTTGCGCCCGGACGCCGCTGCGTTGTGCAGGCTGTGTTCCAGGCGCTGTTTGATCGGTTGGCTCACAGGGCGATACTCGAAGGCGGTGGCACGTGGAAACAGAAAATGAATGTTTTCTGTCATCAAGTCAATATTTGACAGTTTGCTGTCACTGGAGGAAAGTCAGGCCATTGCCCATCGCTGTCGCCCACTCCAAATCCAATAAGGGAGCTTCAGATGTCCGCACGTCCCGACACTGCTGTCGCGCAGATCGCCTTTGCCGACTTGCAGGCCTTGTTGCAGCGCATTTTCCTCCGTCACGGTTGCAGCGCAGCGGTGGCCCAGGCCCTGGCCTTGAACTGCGCCAGCGCCCAGCGCGACGGCGCCCACAGCCACGGAGTGTTCCGTATTCCCGGTTATGTCTCGACCCTGGCCAGTGGCTGGGTAGACGGCAAGGCCGTGCCTGAAGTCGAGGATGTGGCCAGCGGCTATGTGCGCGTCGATGCCAAGGGCGGCTTTGCCCAGCCGGCATTGACGGCTGCCCGTGAACTGTTGGTCGAAAAGGCCCGCAGCGCCGGGATCGCGGTGCTGGCGATCCACAACTCGCACCATTTCGCTGCCCTGTGGCCGGATGTCGAACCTTTTGCCGATGAAGGCCTGGTGGCCCTGAGCGTGGTCAACAGCATGACCTGCGTAGTGCCCCATGGCGCCCAGCAACCGTTGTTCGGCACCAACCCGATCGCCTTTGCCGCGCCGTGCGCCGGCAGCGACCCGATCGTCTTCGACATGGCCACCAGCGCCATGGCCCATGGTGATGTGCAGATCGCCGCGCGCAAGGGCGAGCTGTTGCCCGAAGGCATGGGCGTCGATAATAAAGGCGAGCCGAGCCGCGACCCGCAGGCGATTCTCGACGGCGGCGCCTTGCTGCCGTTTGGCGGCCACAAGGGCTCGGCGTTGTCGATGATGGTCGAGCTGCTGGCGGCGGCGCTGACCGGCGGCAATTTCTCGTTCGAGTTCGACTGGTCGCAGCACCCGGGGGCCAAGACACCCTGGACCGGGCAGTTGATCATTGTCATCGACCCGGCCAGGTCGGTGGGCAACCGCTTTGCCGAACGCAGTCGCGAGCTGGTGCGGCAGATGCAGGCGGTGGGCCTGCAGCGCCTGCCGGGTGAGCGGCGCTTTCGCGAGCGCGAGCAGTCGGCGAAGGAGGGCGTGACCCTGACCGTGGCGGAGCTTGAGCAGCTACAGGGCTTGGCGGGGTAGGGCAGCCAGCCGATTACTGTGCACACATGCACTGATCAGTTGCACCAAGGGTAATGTTCCTCGGCCGCCAGTACAGGTATCCTCGACACAGCTTTTAGTCCGAACTGTCCTGACCCAAGGAGCTGTGCGCTGTGTTCAAACATGTCGATGCCTATGCCGGCGATCCGATTCTCTCCCTGATGGAGACCTTCAAGGCCGATCCGCGCGCCGCCAAGGTCAACCTGAGTATCGGCCTGTATTACGATGCCGCAGGCGTGGTGCCACAGCTGGCTGCGGTGCGCGAAGCCGAGCAGCGCTTCGCCGCCCAGCCTCATGAAGCCTCGATGTACCTGCCGATGGAAGGCCTGAACAGCTACCGCCAGGCGATCCAGGCGCTGTTGTTCGGCGCTGGCCACCCGGCCGTCGAGGCTGGCCGTGTAGCCACCGTGCAGACCGTCGGTGGTTCGGGTGCGCTGAAAGTCGGTGCAGACTTCCTCAAGCGCTACTTCCCTGAGTCGCAGGTGTGGGTCAGTGATCCGACCTGGGACAACCACCGGGCGATCTTTGAAGGCGCAGGCTTCAAGGTCAACACCTACCCGTACTTCGACCCGGTCAGCCGCGGCCTCGACTTCGATGGCATGCTTGGCACCCTCAAGGGCCTGCCGGCCAACAGCATCGTTTTGCTCCACCCGTGCTGCCACAACCCCACCGGCGTCGACCTGAGCCAGGCGCAATGGCAGCAGGTGATCGAAGTGCTCAAGGCACGCAACCTGATCCCGTTCCTCGACATTGCCTACCAGGGCTTTGGCGAAGGCCTGGGCGAAGACGCCTATGCCATCCGCGAAGTGGCCCGCGCCGGCGTGCCGTGCCTGGTGAGCAACTCGTTCTCGAAGATCTTCTCGCTGTATGGCGAGCGGGTCGGTGGCCTGTCGGTGGTCTGTGACGACAGCGATACCGCACAAAGCGTGCTCGGCCAGCTCAAGGCTACCGTGCGCCGCAACTACTCCAGCCCGCCAAGCTTCGGTGCCCAGCTGGTGGCCGCGGTGCTCGGTGATGCCGAGCTCAATGCCCAGTGGGAAGCGGAAGTGGAGAAGATGCGCCTGCGTATCCTCGACATGCGCCAGGCCCTGGTCGATACCCTGGCCGACCTCTTGCCGGGCCAGGACTTCCAGTTCTTCCTGCGCCAGCGCGGCATGTTCAGCTACACCGGCTTTAGCGTCGAACAGGTCCGTCGCCTGCGTGACGAGTTCGGTGTGTACCTGATCGACAGCGGCCGGGTGTGCATGGCCGGCTTGCGTCCGGACAACCTGCAGCAGGTGGCCAAGGCGTTCGCTGCGGTTCAGTAAGCAGGACGTATCGCGGGGCAAGCACATTGCGGGGCAAGCCCGCTCCTACCCCGCGATGCTTTCAACCCAAGGTGCAACCACTCCTCGGCCAGGGCTTTGCAAGTGCAACCAAACGGCGCACAATCGCGCCCCTCTTTGTATGGTCAAGAGGGGCGAAGCGTCTGTTTAGCCACTCTTGGCCCTGTTGCAGTCTTGCGAGTGGAGTTGCACCCGGATGAATGAGCAGGCCCCAAGCGTTGAACAACGCTTTGAATCGACCCCCGCCGCCCTCGGCAGCTGGGCCCGTCAGGACACCACCTGGATGCTGGGCCTGTTTGGCACGGCGATCGGCGCCGGGACCCTGTTCCTGCCGATCAACGCCGGCCTCGGCGGCTTCTGGCCGCTGCTGATCCTGGCGCTGCTGGCCTTCCCGATGACGTTCTACGCACACCGCGGCCTGACCCGCTTCGTGCTCTCCGGGCGCGACGGCGCCGACATCACCGACGTCGTCGAAGAGCATTTCGGCCTCAGCGCCGGTGCCCTGATCACCTTGCTGTACTTCTTCGCCATCTTCCCGATCCTGCTGATCTACAGCGTGGCCCTGACCAACACCGTCGGCAGCTTCATGGAGCACCAGCTGCACATCGAGCCGCCACCGCGGGCGCTGCTGTCGTTCGTGCTGATTCTCGGTCTGCTGGCCATCGTGCGCTGCGGCGAGCAGGCCACGGTCAAGGTCATGAGCTGGCTGGTGTATCCGTTCATCGTCGCCCTGGCATTCCTCGCGGTGTTCCTGATTCCGCACTGGAGCGGCGGCATCCTCAGCACCGCCACCGAAATGCCATCGGGCTCGGCATTCCTCCACACCCTGTGGCTGGCGATCCCGGTGATGGTTTTCTCGTTCAACCATTCGCCGATCATCTCGGCCTTTGCCGTTGACCAGAAGCGCCGCTATGGCGTGCACGCCGACGAGCGCAGCGGGCAGATCCTGTGCCGCGCCCACCTGCTGATGGTGGCCATGGTGATGTTCTTCGTGTTCAGTTGCGTATTGACCCTGACCCCGGCGCAGCTGGCCGAGGCCAAGGCGCAGAACCTGTCGATCCTGTCGTACCTGGCCAACCACTTCAGCAACCCGACCATCGCCTTTGCCGCGCCGCTGATTGCCTTCATTGCCATCGCCAAATCGTTCCTGGGCCACTACATCGGTGCCAGCGAAGGCCTCAAGGGCCTGGTCCTGAAGACCGGCAAGCGCCCGGGCGCCAAGGCCCTGGACCGCATGACCGCAGCCTTCATGCTGATCATCTGCTGGGTCGTCGCGACCCTCAACCCGAGCATCCTCGGCATGATCGAGACCCTCGGCGGCCCGGTGATCGCCGCGATCCTGTTCCTGATGCCGATGTACGCCATCCGCAAGGTGCCGGCCATGAGCAAATACCGCGGGCAGATGTCCAACGTCTTCGTTGTTGCCGTGGGCCTTGTGGCCATCTCGGCGCTGGTTTACTCGCTGCTGAGCTGAACCGCTGGATTCGGGAGCCGGCAATCGGCTCCCGGATAACTAAAAATTGTCCACAAAAGTTGTCTGGCAATTCAACAATTTAACATTCGCCCATAGGTAGACGGGCACTTTCATGGTTAACTCTGGTCCTTTACTCACCCCCGCATAAGGACTTCGTTCATGGCTCAAGTGACTCTTAAAGGCAACCCGGTTCAGGTCAACGGCGAACTGCCGAAAGTCGGCGCCAAGGCACCTGCGTTTACCCTGGTTGGTGCAGGCCTTGCCGACGTGACCCTGGCTTCCCTGGCCGGCAAGCGTAAAGTGCTGAACATCTTCCCAAGCGTCGACACTCCAACCTGCGCCACTTCCGTGCGCAAGTTCAACGCTCAGGCCAACGAGCTGAACAACACCGTCGTACTGTGCATCTCGGCCGACCTGCCGTTCGCGCAAGCGCGCTTCTGCGGTGCCGAAGGCCTGGAGAACGTGCAGAACCTGTCGCTGCTGCGCGGCCGTGAGTTCTTCGGCAACTACGGTGTTGAAATCGCCGACGGCCCGCTGGCCGGCCTGACTGCCCGCGCCGTGGTGGTACTGGACGAGAATGACAATGTGCTGCACAGCGAGCTGGTAGGCGAAATCGCCGAAGAGCCGAACTATGAAGCTGCCCTGGCAGTCCTGAAGTAATAGCGACCCTGCCGGGGCTGCTGCGCAGCCCATCGCTGGCAAGGCCAGCTCCCACAATGCACCTGCGTACGCTGTTCCTGTGGGAGCCGGCCTTACCGGCGATGAAGGCGACGCGATTATTGTTAATAATTGCTAAGAGTTGTTGCGGCCTGGCCCTCGTCCAGGCCGTTTTTATTTATAGTTCATTACTTTAGCAACGTAAGCTCAAGGTAAAGTGCCGGTAAAGGCGCTTTGCTTATCCGTCTACAGTGCTTATCGTTCAGCCTCCTCAAAGAATTCTTTCCCGCACAATGGTCGATCAACCCATGCTTTCTCGTTCCCGTTCCTCTCGTCGCTGGCTTGTCGGCCTGCTGATCCTGCTGCTGGTCGCCGGCCTGTGCTGGGTGCTGTGGCCGTCGCCGGCCGCGCAAAAGGCTGGTGCTGCGCCGGGCGGCAAGGGGGGGCGGCCGGGCTTCGGCGCGTTCGGCGGGCCGGTGCCGGTACGGGTCGAGCCAGCGACGGTTGGCGACTTCCCGGTGTACCTCAAGGCCCTGGGCACGGTCACGGCGACCAACACGGTCAACGTGCGTAGCCGGGTAGGCGGCGAGCTGGTCAAGGTCAACTTCCAGGAAGGGCAGAAGGTCAAGGCCGGTGACCTGCTGGCCGAGATCGACCCACGCAGCTACCAGATCGCCCTGCAACAGGCCGAAGGCACCCTGGCACAGAACCAGGCACAGCTGAAAAACGCGCAAATCGACCTGCAACGCTATAAAGGCCTGTTTGCCGAAGACAGCATCGCCAAGCAGACCCTCGACACCCAGCAAGCGCTGGTCGGCCAGTACCAGGGCACGATCAAGACCAACCAGGCAGCGGTGGGGGATGCCAAGCTCAACCTCGACTTCACCCGCATCCGCGCTCCGATCAGCGGCCGCCTGGGCCTGCGTCAGCTTGACGTTGGCAACCTGGTGGCGGCCAACGACACCACCGCGCTGGTGGTCATCACCCAGACCCAGCCGATCACCGTGGCCTTCACTTTGCCTGAGACGGAGTTGAACACGGTGCTGGCGCGCTACCGCAGCGGTGCTCAGTTGCCTGTCGAGGCCTGGGACCGCAGCGACGTCAAGCAACAGGCGGTCGGGGTGCTGCGCAGCCTCGACAACCAGATCGATACCACCACCGGCACCCTGAAATTCAAGGCCTTCTTCGAGAACCAGGACGAGGCGCTGTTCCCCAACCAGTTCGTCAATGTGCGCCTGCTTGCCGACACCCTCAAGGGCGTGGTGCTGGCGCCGTCGGCGGCGATCCAGTTCGGCACCGACGGCTCGTTCGTCTATGTCATGGAAGGCGACAACAAGGTGCGCATCCGCAAACTCAAGCTGGGCGCCAGCGACGGCGATCACACCGTGGTCACCGAGGGCCTGGCCAAGGGCGAGCGGGTAGTGCTCGAAGGCACCGACCGCCTGCGTGATGGCAGCGAGGTCGAAGTGGTCAACGACAGCGCCGAAGTGCCGGTCACGCCCGGCCAGCACCTGCAGGGCCAGGACAAGAAAGAAGCCTCCGCCGCTGACGGCGCACAGGGCAAGGCTGGCGCATGAACCTCTCGCGGCTGTTCATCCTGCGCCCGGTGGCGACCACCCTGAGCATGCTGGCCATCGTCCTGGCCGGCCTGATCGCCTACAAGATGCTGCCCGTGGCGGCGCTGCCCCAGGTCGATTACCCGACCATCCGGGTCATGACCCTGTACCCCGGCGCCAGCCCCCAGGTAATGACCAGCGCGGTTACCGCGCCGCTTGAGCGCCAGTTCGGGCAGATGCCCGGGCTGACCCAGATGGCCTCGACCAGCTCCGGCGGCGCCTCGGTACTGACCCTGCGCTTTAGCCTGGACATGAACATGGACGTTGCCGAGCAACAGGTACAGGCGGCGATCAACGCAGCCAGCAACCTGTTGCCCAGCGACCTGCCGGCGCCACCGGTGTACAACAAGGTCAACCCGGCCGACACCCCGGTGCTGACCCTGGCGATTTCGTCGAAAACCATGCCGCTGCCCAAGCTCAACGACCTGGTCGACACCCGGGTGGCGCAAAAAATCGCCCAGATCGGCGGCGTCGGCATGGTCAGCATCGCCGGCGGCCAGCGCCAGGCGGTGCGCATCAAGGTCAACCCCGACGCCCTGGCCTCGGCCGGGCTCAACCTCGCTGACGTGCGCACCCTGATCGGCGCCTCCAACGTCAACCAGCCCAAAGGCAACTTCGATGGCCCGACCCGGGTGTCGATGCTCGACGCCAACGACCAGCTGCGTTCGCCCGAGGAATACGCCAACCTCATTCTTGCCTACAACAATGGCGCGCCGCTGCGCCTCAAGGACGTCGCCGAAATCGTCGATGGCGCCGAGAACGAGCGCCTGGCGGCCTGGGCCAACCAGAACCAGGCGGTGCTGCTGAACATCCAGCGCCAGCCCGGGGCCAACGTCATCGAGGTGGTCGACCGGATCAAGGCGATGCTGCCGTCGATCACCGACAACCTGCCGGCAGGCCTGGATGTCAGCGTGCTCACCGACCGCACCCAGACCATCCGCGCCTCGGTCAAGGACGTGCAGCATGAGTTGCTGATCGCCATCGCCCTGGTGGTGATGGTCACCTTCGTGTTTTTGCGCCGCTTCAGCGCCACCATCATTCCTTCGGTGGCCGTGCCGCTGTCGCTGATCGGCACCTTCGCGGTCATGCACCTGGCCGGGTTCTCGATCAACAACCTGACCCTGATGGCCCTGACCATCGCCACCGGCTTTGTGGTCGACGACGCCATCGTCATGCTGGAGAACATCTCGCGGCATATCGAAGAGGGCGAAACGCCGATGCAGGCGGCGCTAAAGGGCGCCCGGCAGATCGGCTTCACCCTGATCTCCCTGACGTTCTCGCTGATTGCGGTACTGATCCCGCTGCTGTTCATGGCCGATGTGGTCGGGCGTCTGTTCCGCGAATTCGCCATTACCCTGGCGGTGGCGATCCTGATTTCCCTGGTGGTGTCGCTGACCCTGACGCCGATGATGTGTGCGCGCTTGCTCAAGCGTGAGCCGGCGATCGAGGCGCAGGGCCGTTTCTACCGGGCCAGCGGTGCCTGGATCGACTGGATGATCGACTACTACGGGCGTGGCCTGCAGTGGGTGCTCCGGCATCAGCCGCTGACCCTGCTGGTGGCCGTTGCCACCCTGGGCCTGACCGTGTTGTTGTACCTGGTGGTCCCCAAGGGCTTTTTCCCGGTGCAGGACACCGGGGTGATCCAGGGTATTTCCGAGGCGCCGCAGTCGGTGTCGTTCGCCGCCATGAGCCAGCGCCAGCAGCAGCTCAGCGCGGTGATCCTCAAGGACCCGGCGGTGCAGAGCCTGTCGTCGTACATCGGCGTCGATGGCGACAACGCCACCCTCAACAGCGGTCGCCTGTTGATCAACCTCAAGCCTCACGGCGAGCGTGACCTGACCGCAGCCCAGGTGATTGCCCGCCTGCAACCGGAGGTCGACAAGCTGGTCGGCATCCGCCTGTTCATGCAACCGGTGCAGGACCTGAGCATCGAAGACCGGGTCAGCCGCACCCAGTACCAGTTCAGCCTGTCATCACCGGATGCCGAGTTGCTGGCGCAGTGGAGCGGCAAGCTGGTCGATGCCCTGCAGCAACGCCCGGAACTGACCGATGTCGCCAGCGACCTGCAAGACAAGGGCCTGCAGGTGTTCCTGGTGATCGATCGCGACGCCGCCAGCCGCCTGGGCATCAACGTCGCCGACATCACCAATGCCCTGTACGACGCTTTCGGCCAGCGGCAGATCTCGACCATCTACACTCAGGCCAGCCAGTACCGCGTGGTGCTGCAGGCCGAGGCGGCGTCGAGCATCGGCCCGCAGGTGCTCGAGCAGATTCACGTCAAGGCTGCCGATGGCGGCCAGGTACGGCTGTCGAGCCTGGCGCGCATCGAACAGCGCCAGGCGCAACTGGCGATTGCCCATATCGGCCAGTTCCCGGCGGTGATGATGTCGTTCAACCTCGGCGACGGCGTTGCCCTGGGTGAAGCGGTCAAGGTCATCGAGCAGGTACAGCAGGACATCGGCATGCCGGTGGGTGTGCAAACCCGCTTCCAGGGCGCGGCCGAAGCCTTCCAGGCTTCCTTGTCGAGCACCTTGCTGCTGATCCTGGCGGCGGTGGTAACCATGTACATCGTGCTCGGCGTGCTCTACGAGAGCTACATCCATCCGGTGACCATACTCTCGACCCTGCCGTCGGCGGCGGTGGGCGCCTTGCTGGCGTTGATCCTCTCCGGTAACGACCTGGGCATGATCGCCATCATCGGCATCATCCTGCTCATCGGTATCGTCAAGAAGAACGCGATCATGATGATCGACTTTGCCCTGGAGGCCGAGCGCAACCAGGGCATGGCCCCGGAGGCGGCGATCTACCAGGCGGCGTTGCTGCGCTTCCGGCCGATCCTTATGACCACCCTGGCGGCACTGTTCGGCGCCATCCCGCTGATGCTCGCCACTGGCTCCGGCGCCGAGCTGCGCCAGCCACTGGGCCTGGTGATGGTCGGCGGGCTGCTGGTCAGCCAGGTGCTGACGCTGTTCACTACGCCTGTCATCTACTTGTACTTTGATCGGTTGTCGAGGCGCCTTCGCTCCCGTGGCTTGACCGGAGACTTGGTATGATCGGAGACTTGGTATGATCGGCGCCAGCCGCAAGCTGCAAGCTGCAAGCTGCAAGTGGTCTGGTGTAGGACCGCAGTTGCAGAGGTCACCTCAAACTGCTTGCAGCTTGAAGCTTGCAGCTTGGAGCTACCGCCCATGAACCTCTCAGCTCCGTTCATCGCCCGCCCAGTGGCGACCATGCTGCTGAGCCTGGCGATCATGCTGCTCGGTGGCGTCAGCTTCGGCCTGTTGCCGGTAGCGCCGCTGCCGCAGATCGAGTTCCCGGTGATCGTGGTCCAGGCCAACCTGCCGGGCGCCAGCCCCGAGGTCATGGCCTCGACCGTGGCCACGCCGCTGGAGCGCTCGATGGGGGCGATCTCCGGGGTCACAACGCTGACCAGTAGCTCCAGCCAGGGCTCGACGCGGGTGATCCTCGCCTTCGACCAGGGCCGTGACATCGATGCCGCCGCCCGGGAGGTGCAGGCGGCGATCAACGCCTCGCGCAACCTGCTGCCCAGCGGCATGCGCAGCATGCCCACCTACAAGAAGTTCAACCCGTCCCAGGCGCCGATCATGGTCCTGGCGCTGACCTCCAGCGTGTTGCAAAAAGGCCAGCTGTACGACCTGGCTTCGACCATCCTGTCCCAGAGCCTGTCCCAGGTGCCGGGGGTAGGCGAGGTGCAGATCGGCGGCAGTTCGCTGCCGGCGGTGCGCGTTGAGCTCGAACCGCAGTTGCTCAACCAGTACGGTGTGGCCCTTGATGACGTGCGCCAGACCATCGCCAATGCCAACCAGCGCCGGCCCAAGGGCTTCGTCGAGGATGGCCAGCGCAACTGGCAGGTGCAGGCCAACGACCAGCTGGAGAAGGCCAAGGACTACGAACCGCTGGTGATTCGCTACCAGGACGGCGCGGTGCTGCGCCTGAGCCATGTGGCCAAGGTCAGCGATGCGGTGGAAAACCGCTACAACAGCGGTTTCTTCAATGACCAGGATGCGGTGCTGCTGGTGATCAACCGCCAGACCGGCGCCAACATCATCGAGACCGTCAACAAGATCAAGGAGCAACTACCGGCCCTGGAGTCGCTGATGCCGGCCAGCGTCAAGCTGGACGTGGCCATGGACCGCTCGCCGGTGATCAAGGCGACTCTCAAGGAAGCCGAGCACACCCTGATCATCGCCGTGGTGCTGGTGGTGCTGGTGGTGTTCCTGTTCCTTGGCAACCTGCGCGCTTCGCTGATCCCGACCCTGGCGGTGCCGGTGTCGCTGGTCGGCACGTTTGCGGCCATGTACCTGTGCGGTTTTTCCCTGAACAACCTGTCGCTGATGGCGTTGATCCTCGCCACCGGCCTGGTGGTGGACGATGCCATCGTGGTGCTGGAGAACATCTCCCGGCACATCGACGACGGCGTGCCGCCGATGCGCGCTGCGTACATGGGCTCCAAGGAAGTCGGCTTCACCTTGCTGTCGATGAACCTGTCGCTGGTGATGGTGTTCGTCTCGATCCTGTTCATGGGCGGCATCGTCGGTTCGTTGTTCCGCGAGTTCTCCATCACCCTGGCGGTGGCGATCCTGGTGTCGCTACTGGTGTCGCTGACCCTTACGCCGATGCTCTGCGCACGCTGGCTCAAGCCCCATGCAGAGGGGCAGCAGACCCGCCTGCAGCGCTGGAGCGAGCAGCTCAACCAACGCATGATGGCCGGCTACGGGCGTAGCCTGGACTGGGTCATGCGTCACCGGCGCCTGACCCTGCTGAGCCTGCTGGTGACTATCGCGGTCAACATCGCCCTGTATGTGGTGGTGCCCAAGACCTTCCTGCCGCAGCAGGACACCGGCCAGCTGATGGGCTTCGTCCGGGGCGACGACGGCCTGTCGTTCCAGGTCATGCAGCCGAAGATGGAAATCTTCCGCCGTGCCCTGCTGGCCGACCCGGCAGTGGAAAGCGTTGCCGGCTTTATCGGCGGCAACAGCGGCACCAACAACGCCATGGTACTGGTGCGCCTCAAGCCGATCAGCGAACGCAAGGTTTCGGCGCAGAAGATTATCGAGCGCCTGCGCAAAGAGATGCCCAAGGTGCCCGGCGGACGGCTGTTCCTCATGGCCGACCAGGACCTGCAGTTCGGCGGTGGCCGCGACCAGAGCAGCTCGCAGTTCCTCTACACCCTGCAAAGCAGCGAGCTGTCGGCCCTGCGCGAATGGTACCCGAAGGTGGTCGCGGCGTTCAAAAGCCTGCCGGAGCTGACCGCCATCGACGCCCGCGAAGGCGGCGGTACCCAGCAGATCACCCTGGTGGTCGACCGCGAACAGGCCAAGCGCCTGGGCATCGACATGAGCATGGTCACCTCGGTGCTCAACAACGCCTACAGCCAGCGGCAGATCTCGACCATCTACGACAGCCTCAACCAGTACCAGGTGGTGATGGAGATCAACCCCAAGTACGCCCAGGACCCGCGCACCCTCGAGCAGGTCCAGGTGATCACCGCCGATGGTGCGCGGGTGCCGCTGGCGACCTTCGCCCACTACGAGAACAGCCTGGCCGACGACCGTGTCAGCCACGAGGGCCAGTTCGCCTCCGAGAGCATCAACTTCGACATCGCCGAAGGCTACAGCCAGGACCAGGCCCTGGCCGCGGTAGAGCGGGCGGTGGCCAAGGTCGGCCTGCCCGAGGACGTGATCGCCAAGCTCGGCGGTACCGGCGATGCCTTCGCCGAAAGCCAGAAGGGCCAGCCGTTCATGATCCTCGGCGCCTTGCTGGCGGTGTACCTGGTGCTGGGCATTCTTTACGAAAGCTACATTCACCCGCTGACCATCCTCTCGACCCTGCCATCGGCCGGGGTAGGGGCCTTGCTGACCCTGTACGTGGTCGGTAGCGAGTTCAGCCTGATCTCCTTGCTGGGCCTGTTCCTGCTGATAGGCGTGGTGAAAAAGAACGCCATCATGATGATCGACCTGGCCTTGCAACTGGAGCGCCACGAGCACCTGAGCCCGGAGGAATCGATCCGCCGTGCCTGCCTGCTGCGTCTGCGGCCGATCCTGATGACCACCCTGGCGGCCATCCTCGGCGCCTTGCCGCTGCTGCTCAGCCACGCCGAAGGCGCCGAGATGCGCCAGCCGCTGGGCCTGACCATTATCGGCGGGCTGGTCTTCAGCCAGATCCTCACGCTTTACACCACTCCGGTGGTCTATCTCTATCTGGACCGCCTGCGCCATCGCTTCAACCGCTGGCGCGGCGTGCGTACCGACGCTGCTTTGGAAACCCCGCTATGACCCGACGTCCGCTTCTTTCCGACCGTTCGCTGCAGCCGCTGCTGGCTGCCCGCGGCTCGCGCCTGCTGGCTTCGGCCCTGTGCCTGGCGATGCTCAGCGCCTGTACCCTGAGCCCGGACTACCACCGCCCCGAGACCCCGGCGCCGGTGGCGTTCAAGCACGCCGAAGGCTGGACCCAGGCCAACCCCTCGGACGCCATCGCCCGCGGCGCCTGGTGGGAGCTGTACGGCGACGCCCAGCTCAACGGCCTGGTCGAGCAACTCAACGCCGGCAACCAGACCGTCGCCCAGTACGAAGCCCAGTACCGCCAGGCCCAGGCCCTGGTGCGCAGTGCCCGTGGTGCACTGTTCCCAAGCCTCGACCTGTCGGCGGGCAAGACCCGCTCCAGCCAGGGCACCGGCAGCTCAAGCTCGAGCCTGAGCAACAACAGCAGCGGTATCCGCAACACCTACAACACCCAGTTGGGGGTGAGCTGGGAGGCCGACCTGTGGGGCAAGCTGCGTGACGGCCTGGCCGCCAACCAGGCCAGCGCCCAAGCCAGCCTGGCCGACATGGCGGCGATCCGCCTGAGCCTGCAGTCGGAGCTGGTGCAGAACTACCTGCAGTTGCGGGTCATTGATGAGCAAAAGCGCCTGCTTGAAGCCACCGTCGAGGCCTATGAGCGTTCACTGAAAATGACCGAGAACCAGTACCGAGCCGGTGTCTCGGGCAAGGACGCCGTGGCCCAGGCGCAGACCCAGCTGAAAAGCACCCAGGCCGACCTGATCGACCTGGTCTGGCAGCGCGCGCAACTGGAAAACGCCATTGCCGTGCTGCTGGGCAAGGCCCCCGCCGAGTTCGCCCTGGCCGACAGCAAGGACATTCCGGCATTGCCGCAAGTGCCGCTGGCCTTGCCCTCGCAACTGCTTGAACGCCGCCCGGACATCGCCAAGGCCGAGCGCAACGTGATGTCGGCCAACGCCAGCATCGGCGTGGCCCGCGCCGCCTACTTCCCGGACCTGACCCTGAGCATGAGCGGCGGCTACAGCAGTAGCAGCTTCAGCGACTGGATCAGCCTGCCGAACCGCTTCTGGTCGGTCGGCCCGCAACTGGCCATGACCCTGTTCGACGGCGGCCAGCGCGCGGCAGAAGTGGAACGCAGCGAAGCGGTCTACGACCAGACCGTGGCCCAGTACCGGCAGACCGTGCTCGACGGCTTCAAGGAAGTGGAAAACTACCTGGTGCAGCTCAAGGTCTACGAGGACGAAGCCCGGGTACGCAGCGAAGCCCTGGCTTCGGCCCGCGAATCCCTGCGCCTGACCAACAATCAGTACAAGGCCGGGCTGATCGCCTACCTGGACGTGGTCAACGTACAGACCACCGCCCTGAGCAACGAGCGCAGCGTGCTCAACCTGCTGCAGGGACGGCTGGTGGCCAGCGTGCAGTTGATCGCGGCGCTGGGTGGTGGCTGGGACTCGCAGGCGGCGTTTGCTGAAAAATCGAATAAAGATATATAAAACAATAAGTTAATTAATGGTTATAAAGTCGTTTATTCGATTTGGTAGCTTTTTTTGCAGGCTGCACGATTTGCTTTCGAATGACATTAATTTATGTATATAAATTACTGATTTATAAGTAATTTTTCTTCTAGAAATCACGTGAGAAGGCAATGATTCTGCATTGCCGTCTTTCACCGAAAACTCCGTGCGTTTCGCCAAAGGTTGAGTACAATCATCGGCTTTTATCCGGGCCTCGCCAGTGCCCGGTCTACGGGTTGTGGAAGGCCTCATGCTGATCGGTAGTTACTCTTCGTCGCTGGTATTGATTTCGCTGTGTGTGGCCATCCTTGCGTCGTATACCGCCCTCGACCTGGCCGGGCGGATCAACACCGCCAAGGGCCGTGCGATGTACCTGTGGATCGGTGGCGGGGCGCTGGCCATGGGCACCGGGATCTGGTCGATGCACTTTATCGGCATGCTCGCCCTGAGCCTGCCGATCGAACTGGGCTATGACATCACCCTGACCCTGCTGTCGCTGCTGATCGCCGGCCTGTCATCGGGCTTTGCCCTGTGGCTGGTCAGCCAGCCGACATTGCCTTGGCTGCAACTGGGCGCTGGCGCGCTGATCATGGGCACCGGCATCAGCACCATGCACTACACCGGCATGGCCGCGCTGCGCATGACGCCGGGCATCGACTACGACCCCGCGCTGTTCAGCGCCTCGTTGCTGATTGCTGTCGGCGCCTCGGCGGCGGCGTTGTGGATCGCCTTTCGCCTGCGCCAGCAAACCCTCTACGTGCGGCACATGCGTGGCGGGGCGGCGATCATCATGGGCGTGGCGATCGTCGGCATGCACTACACCGGCATGGCCGCGGCGAACTTCCCTGAAGGCAGTTACTGCGGCGCCCTGGGCGGCGGCTTGAGTGGCAACGGCCTGGATTACCTGGTGCTGATCACCACCCTGGCGGTACTGGCCGCAGCTTTGCTGACCTCGGTGCTGGATGCGCGCCTGGAAGCGCGCACCGCCGAGCTTGCCCGCTCGCTGACCCTGGCCAACCAGGAACTGACCCAACTGGCCCTGCACGACACCCTCACCAGTTTGCCGAACCGTACCCTGCTGGCCGACCGTATCGACCAGGCGATCAGCAAGGTGGCCGAGCAGGGCGGGTGCTTCGCGCTGATGTTCATCGACCTTGACGGTTTCAAGCCGGTCAACGATGCCTTTGGCCACCATATGGGCGATCAGTTGCTCAAAGAGGTGGCCCTGCGCCTGCGCGGCCATCTGCACAGCCAGGACACCCTGGCACGTATCGGTGGCGATGAGTTCGTGTTGCTGGTCGAGCTTCAGGAAGCGGATGACGCCGTGGGCGTGGCGGCCAAGCAGGTCAACCTGATCTCGCGCAGTTTTCGCGTCGCCGAGCAGAACCTGCAGATTTCGGCGAGTATCGGTATCGTCCTCTACCCGGGCAATGGCATCGACCAGCATGAACTGCTGCGCAACGCCGATGCGGCCATGTACCACGCCAAGAGCGCCGGCAAGAACGGCTACAGCTTCTTCGACGTGTCGATGAACAGCAACGCGCGCCTGCAGCTGCAACTGCTGCAGGACTTGCGCGTGGCCCTTGAGCAGGGCCAGTTCCGCCTGTATTACCAGCCCAAGTTCGACGCCCACAACTGCCAGCCGATAGGCGCCGAAGCGCTGTTGCGCTGGGAACACCCGCAGCATGGCCTGCTGCTGCCGGATCGCTTTATCGTCCAGGCGGAGAAAACCGGCCTGATCATCCCCATCGGCGAGTGGGTGCTGGACGAGGCCTGCCGGCAGATGCGCATCTGGATCGACCAGGGTCACAGCAACTGGCGTATCGCGGTCAACCTGTCGGCTATCCAGTTCTGCCACACCGGGCTTGTCGACAGCGTCGCCAAGGTGCTGGCGCGCCATCAGTTGCCGGCCAACAGCCTGACCCTGGAAATCACCGAAACCACCGCCATGCGCGATGCCGACGCGAGCATGCAGGTGCTGCAGCGCCTTTCGGACATGGGCGTAGACTTGTCTATCGATGATTTTGGTACCGGCTATTCGAGCCTGATGTACCTCAAGCGCCTGCCGGCCAACGAACTGAAGATCGACCGCGGCTTCGTGCGGGATCTGGAGCAGGACAGCGACGATGCCGCCATCGTCTCGGCCATTGTCGCGCTGGGCCAGGCCCTGGGCTTGCGGATTGTTGCCGAAGGGGTCGAGACCGATCGCCAGCAGAGCTTCCTGACCCGTTTGGGGTGTGACTCGTTGCAAGGCTATCTGCTCGGCCAGCCACAGCCGGCCGAGCGTTTTATTGCCGATATCGAGCGAGGACGCGAGCTGCGGGTTGTCAGCTGATCAGCCGACGGCGCGCAGGTTGCAGGACGGTTCGAAGGCGTCGAGTTCGGCCTCAACCGCTTCGATGATGCGTTCGACGTCCGCCGCGTGCATCACTGTGGCGCAGGGAATGCCGGCAATTGCCAGCAGGGTTTCGCCGGTGGCCCGGTCGAACAGACGCGCCACCATGCTGCGCGGGGCGTCCATGCTGGCCTCGAAGCCCAGCGGATGAAAATGCCAGCGCATCATCTGGCAGGCGTTGGGGAACGTCAGCTTGTTCATGCCGGCCTCCTTGTACGGTGAACCTCACGCAATAATGGGCGGGTCGGGGGACCCGACGAGAAACCTAAACATAGCATCACTGGCGCCAGTGTCTGCCTCTGATCATGACGGTTTTTCGATTGTTTGACGCAGGTCACGCTCAGCGCGGGGCAGGGCGAACAGATTGCATTGCCGGGCAAACGTTTGCCGGGAATATTTCCCCGCGTGCTGCGGCGCCGTTCTGCTATTTTTACCGGCAGTCGGCTGGGATGCTTGCCTGGGAGTTTCAGACCAATGGCGCGTCCAGGTTCAGTCAAGGAGACCGTCCATGCGTTATTCCGCGCTCACCCAACGTATCGCCGGTGACGGTGCTGCTGCCTGGAACATCCACTACCGCGCCGTCGAACTGCAAGGCCAGGGCCGCGACATCATCCTGCTGTCGATTGGCGATCCCGACTTCGACACCCCGCAACCGATAGTCAATGCCGCTATCGACAGCCTGCGTGCCGGCCATACCCACTATTCCGATGTGCGCGGCAGCGAGGCTTTGCGCCGGGCCATCGCCGCGCATCACACCCGCCACAGCGGCCAGCCGGTCGACCCGCTGGAAGTGGTGGTGCTGGCCGGGGCGCAGTGTGCGTTGTATGGCGTGGCCCAGTGCCTGTTCGACCCGGGCGACGAGGTGATCGTCGCCGAGCCGATGTACGTCACCTACGAGGCCGTGTTCGGCGCCTGCGCGGCCAAGGTAGTCCCCGTACCGGTGCGCCCGGAGCAGGGTTTTCGGGTTGACCCCGACGACGTCGCCCGGCTGATCACTCCTCGCACCCGTGCCTTGCTGCTCAACAGCCCGCACAACCCCTCTGGCGCCAGCCTGCCCAAGGCTACCTGGCAGCGCCTGGCGCAGCTGTGCATCGATCACGACCTGTGGCTGATCTCCGATGAGGTCTACAGCGAGCTGCTGTATGAGGGCGAGCACTTCAGCCCGGCCAGCTTGCCGGGCATGGCCGAGCGCAGCGCGACCATCAATAGTCTGTCCAAGTCCCATGCCATGTCTGGCTGGCGGGTCGGCTGGGTGATCGGCCCGCAATTGTTGACCGAGCATTTGAGCAACCTGGCGCTGTGCATGCTGTATGGCCTGCCGGACTTTATCCAGGACGCCGCCCGGGTCGCCCTGGAGCAGGAGTTGCCCGAGGTGCGGCAGATGCGCGAGACCTACCGCGAACGGCGCGACCGGGTCTGCGCAAGCCTTGAGGGCTGCCCGGGCATCCGCGTGCACAAGTCCGACGGCGGCATGTTCGTGATGATCGATATCCGCGACACCGGCATTGGCGCCCAGGCCTTTGCCGAGCGCCTGCTGGAGGAACATGGGGTGTCGGTGCTGGCGGGTGACGCCTTCGGCCCCAGCGCCGCCGGGCACCTGCGCTTTGGCCTGGTGCTCGACAGCCAGCGCCTGGAGCAGGCCTGCCAGCGTATTGCGCGCTGTGCGGTGCAGGTGCTCGAAGGCTTGCCGTCAGTTCAGCAGGCCGGCGGCGATGTTGATGGTAAAACCCAGAATCGCGGTGTTGAACACGAACCCTACCAGTGAGTGAGCCAGGACGATGCGGCGCATCTGCCGGTCGGCAACGCCCACGTCCGAAGTCTGCACGGCGACGTTGAGGGTGAACGAGAAGTAGTGAAAGTCCCAGTAATCGGGGTTCAGCTCGCCATCGGCAAAGCGCAGCAAGGGCTCCTTGCTGCCGGCGGTGTAGAACAGCCTGGCGTAGTGCAGGCTGAAGATGGTGCCGATCATCAACCAGGAGCCGGCGATGGTAAAGCCGGTGTAGGCGTAGTGCAGCAGTTGCGGGCCACCGGCAAGGCCGCGGCTGGCGGCCAGTTGCAGGGTCACGGCGGCAAGGCTGGCGATTGCGGCGATGCTGACGGTAAACAGCACCAGGCCGGCGTTTTCATCTTCGATGCAGGCGACTTCGCGCACTTTCCCGGGGCTTGCGCGCAGTGTTAGCCACAGCACCAGCAACAGGTACAGCCAGACGCCGATGTTCCAGCCGGTGAGAACGTGCTGGACCAGGTCGTCGGCGGGAATCAGCCAGCCGCCCAGGCAACCGGCAACGGCAGAAAAACTCAAGCGCGGGTGGGTGCGGGTCAGTCGATGGAAAGCCATGGTGCCTCAGGTCAGGGGGTACCCGGGCAACTGTAGCCCATCGCTACCGCCTGCGGGCGCAGAAAGGCTTGCTGGCAGGCGTTGGCTTGGGCATTCTTGCGCGCCTCGCCTGCTCATGGATGACGCCCCTTTGTTCGCCCCCTCTTTACGCCTGGCCGCGTGCGCCCTGGGCGCTGCGGTAACGCTTGGCGGTTGCAGCCACGGTATCGATTCGATGCCGCTGGAATTCAGCTCGATCACCTATCACGACGGCTCCTATCGCCTGCGCTTTCGCAGCGACGAAGAGATTGTCAGCCTGTTCGAACGGCATACCGGCGACGGCCAGATCGGCGAGTGGTTTACCTGTGCCCTGGGCGATGATCAGGATTTCACCGTTGGCCATGCGATGATCTACAGCCTGGTCGGCGGCGTCGATTTCGAGGGCATCTCCGAAATCAAGGGCTACAACTACGTGGTCAACGCGCATTTCTACAAGACCACCCCGGACCGCAGCACGCAGACCGAGCTGCTCAAGCCGGCGATTCATCGCCTGCTGGCGGGCAAGAGCAGCATCCCCTGCAAGCTGAGCATTACCGCGTTTCTCTACGATACCTACTACTCGAAAACCCTGCAGCTGCCGGTCAACCAGGTGCTCACCGAAGTGGCCAGGCATCGCGACCGGCTGCCGCAATGGCAGCCTGAGCCGATTGTGATCGGTCGTTCGCCCCTGGTGCCGCTGGTCAAACCGTTGCCGCTCTACAGCGACCGCCTGCAAATCATCGATAACGACACCGGCAGGCCCCGCAACCATGTGGCGTATGTCGTCAAGCGCAGTGATGGCTACATGGAGCATGGCGTGACCGATTTCGACGGCTTGACCCATGAAGTCCTGTCGCTGACCCCGGAAACGGTCAAGCTGTACCTGGATGACGCGGTGCCATGAAATTGCCCTCAATCGATTCCGAGGGCGTCGATGAGGTACTATCGGGATTCTTGCCGTGGCTAAAAAGACTTGCCAATCAATGACCTGATTGTGATGCAGGTCAGTGGCCGCGGTGTTGTCACGAGTCAGACTGGCCCGTTGCAGGCCCCTGACCTCTGTTGCGCTCTACAGGATTCCCGGTTTGTCCGATTCACTGCAAAACCCTTTGCTGCAATACCTCGCCCGCCTGGCGCCATCCAGCCAGCTGACCATGAAGTACATCCTCCAGGATGCCGCCGACCGTCTGGGCTTCGAGGATTGCGACATCGCCGAGGTGCCCTGGCACCAGCTCGAGCCCGGGCATGTCACCGCCCTGGTGGCGGCCTTGCGCGCCGACGGCTATGCACCGAACACCTCGTCGCTGTACGTTAACGCGGTGCGCGGGGTAATGAACGAGGCCTGGCGCCTGAGCCTGATCAGCCAGGAGCAGTTGCTCAAGATCCGCACGGTCAAGCCGACCCAGGGCACACGCCTGCCGGCCGGGCGCAACCTCAAGCGCAGCCTGATCCGCGAATTGATGGACGCCTGCGCTGCCGATCCACGCCCGCAGGGGCTGCGTGATGCAGCGGTGATTGCCTTGCTGTACGGCACTGGCATGCGCAAGTCCGAGTCGGTCAACCTGACGCTTGGCCAGGTCGACTTCAGCGAGCGCAGCCTGCAGGTACTGGGCAAGGGCAACAAGCAGCTGATCAAGTACGCGCCGCCCTGGGCGTTTGAAAAGCTCAACGCCTGGCTGGCGTTTCGCCGTGAGCAGTTGCCTGAAGGGCAGGCCGACGACGAGTTCCTGTTCAACCGCATCCGCCGCGGCAGCCACATCACCCGCGAGCGCATCACCAAGCATGCGATCTACTACATCGCCCGCCAGCGCGGCACCCAAGTCGGGGTAAAGATCATGCCCCACGACTTTCGCCGCTCGTTCATCACCCGGGTGATCGAAGAGCATGACCTGTCGATCGCGCAAAAGCTGGCCCACCACACCAACATCCAGACCACCGCCAACTACGACAGGCGCGATGACAACGAACGGCGGCGGGCAGTGGATCGCTACGATTACTGACCTGTGGGATCTTTAACCCTTACTGCCCAGCCGCATCCAGCCCCATCTGCCAGAAGTCGGCTTCCAGCCGCGAGGCCTGGGCGAAGACCTTGACCAGCTCATCGAAGCGGCGCTCGGTCATGGTCCGCGCGGCCAGGTCATCCAGGTGCGCACGCGCAGCGGTGGCGACGCCCTGGTAGCCGGCGCCGGCGTATTCGCCAATCCACTCGCGGTAAGGGTGATCGCCCAGCGCTTGAACGCCGTCGGGGGTCAGGTTGCGGCCGATTTCGGCATAGCCGATCACGCACGGCGCCAGGGCCACGTGCAGGTCCAGCAGGTCGCCGGCAGCGCCGCAGTCCAGCACGAAGCGGGTATAGGCCACGGTAGCCTGGTGCTCCGGGGTCGCCGCAAGATCGTCGGCTGACAGCCCCCAGCGCTCGCACAGGCGCACGTGCAGTTCGGTTTCGTCGAGAATCGCTGCCAGCCCCGCCTGGGCGGCGCGGATGTCGGCGAGGGTGCGGCTCTTGTAGGCGGCCAGGGCCCAGGAGCGGGCGAACTGGATCAAAAACAGGTAGTCCTGCACCAGGTACTTGCGAAATGCCGGTTGCGCCAGGGTGCCGGCGCCCATCTGGCGAACGAAATCGTGCTCGACGTAGCTGTGCCAGTCGGCGCTGGCGGCCTGTTTCAGGCGCTCGAAGATATCCATGGTTTAGCCCTCGATGTCGTAGGCGGCGTCGAAAAACGCCTGCTCCAGCGCCACGCTGCGCAGGAAGAAGTCGCGGCTGATCTGTGCCTGAGCGGGCCCGACCCGGTCCAGCTCGGCGCGCAGGAAGGCGACGAAGTCCTGGAAGGCCGGGTTGTCGTGCAGGGTGATCCATTCGGCGTGCTCGAAGCGCGGCGGCAACTGCTTGTTGGCCCGCAGCGCCCAGTCCAGGTACAGGCCTTCGGCAACGTTGAGCACTGCCAGGGCAGCGGCGTAGGAACGGGTGGCTGCCGCTTCGCGCATGATCGCCTTGAAGCCTGCGGTCGGCACCGAGTCCGGCGCCTCAAGGCGCTGCGCCTCGCTGACGCCCAGGGCTTCGAAGGCGCGCAGGAAGTAGGTGTTCTCTTCACCGGCAATCACCCCGGTAAAACGCCCCAGGCGAAGGCGCGCCTCAAAGGTGTCGGCGCTGGCGATGGCAGCACCGAGCAGGGTCAGGAAAGCATCGATGAAGCGGTGGTCCTGGATCAGGTAGTTGACCAGCACCGGGTCGGCCAGGCTGCCGTCGAGCAGTTGGTTGACGAAGCGGTGTTCAATGCACTGGGTCCAGCTCGGCTCGCTTTGCTGGCGAAGGCTGTCGGTGAAGCGCGCGGTCATGCTGTTGTCCTTTTTATCGTGACGACAGCGGGGCCGGTGATGTCTGGCATGGTCGGCCCCGCAGTGAGGCCGGCAAAAAGGCAGGTGCACAATACCCATCCCTTCGCCGGCATGATCCGGATCAGGTTCGAAGGGTCACCGCGCTGCACATGCCAGCGGTTTCTCAGCCCGTTGCCGGGCTCCCCTTGGTGGCCGAATCTATACAGCAAGGGCCGGCGATTGTCACGCGCCGGGCTAATGGATGCTTGAGGCCAGCTCGAAGATCGGCATGTACATGAGGATCACGATCAGGCCGATCAACAGGCCGATGAAGGTCATCAGCAGCGGTTCGAACAGGCGCACGAACCACTCGATCCAGCGGCTGATTTCCTCGTCGTAGAAGTCGGCGCTGCGCTCCATCATCTGCCCGAGGTTGCCCGATTGCTCGCCGGCGCGCAGCAAGCGTAGCGACACCGGCGTCACCAGGTGCCCGGCCTCCAGCGCCGCCGACAGCGAGAGGCCCTCCTTGACCCGTTCACCGGCCTGTTCCAGCCGCAGGCCACTGGCCGCGCCAAGCAGGCCGCGGGCCATGGTCATGGCGGTGAGGATCGGGATGCCGCCCTGCAGAAGGATCCCCAGCGAGCGGTAGAAACGCGCCAGCTCGTACATCACCAGGCGCTTGTGCAAAGCCGGCAAGCGTTCCAGTTGGCGGTTCAGCCAGCGCCGCACCCACGGCTCGCGGCGCAGGGCAAACAGCAGCACCATCAACACGACGAAGCCGCTGCCGATGGCCATCTGGTTGGCGTGCAGGAACATCCCGGCCTGCATCAGCCAGCGCGACATCCACGGCAGCTCGGTGCCCAGGCCTTCGAACACCAGGCTGAAACGCGGCACCACGTAGCCGAGCAAAAACAGCACCACGCCGCCGCCGACCAGCAATAACAGCAACGGGTAGATCGAGGCGCTGATGATCTTCTGGCGCACTTCATCCATGCGCTGGCGGTAGGCGACATAGCGGCCGAGGGCATCACCCAGGGCGCCGGTCTTCTCGCTCGATTGCACCAGCGCCACGTACAGCGGTGGGAACACGCTGGGCAACTGCGCCAGGGCCTGGGAGAACGACTTGCCCTCGTACAACAGGCGTACCAGTTCGCCAAGGGTCTTGCGCGCCTGGGGCGCAGTCTCTTTTTCGGCCAGGCTCTCGAGTGCGTCGATCAGCGGCAGTCCGGCGTTGAGTAGGGTGGTCAGCTCCTGGCTGAACAGCACCAGGTTGAACATCTCGCCACGCCGCCAGCGCAGGCCGGCCAGGCGCTGGCAACTGCGTACGCTGACCACCCGCAAGCCCTGTTGCTCGACCTGCTCGCGGGCCTGGCCGGCATCCTCGGCGTCGACCTGAAGCAAGACCACACCGGCTTTGCCCAGGGCCTTGAGTTCGTAGCGCATGCGCATGCCCCCCGGTTATTGCCAGCTGGTGATCTCGGCGTTTTCGCCATCGCCGCCGGGCTGGCCATCCTTGCCCATCGACAGCAGGTCGTATTCGCCGTTTTCACCGGGCTGGCGGTAGATGTAGTTACGCCCCCAGGGGTCTTGCGGGACCTTCTTCTGCAGGTACGGCCCCGACCAGCGCGTTTCGTCGCTGGGCGCCACCACCAGGGCCTGCAGGCCTTGCTCGGAATTGGGGTAATGCCCCACTTCCAGCCGGTACAGGTCCAGCGCCTTGCTCAGGCCTTCGATTTGCGCCCGGGCCACCTTGGCTTCCGAGCGCCCCAGCTGGCTGAAGTACTTGGGGGCAACGATGCCGGCCAAAAGGCCCAGCACTACCAGGACTACCAGCAGTTCCAGCAGGGTGAAGCCGCGTTGCGCGCGATGGTTGTTGTTCATAGCCAGGCCCTCCACAGGTGCGCTGCCAGGGCTTATGCAAATGCCGTGCGCGTCTGCGGCGGGCCTTTGCCGTACGGCCCTGGCAAGGCGGCACAGTGCTTGCGTCAGGAGGCTAAAGCCCTGGCAATCGGGGCATATGCCCCACTTTCTGGGGGACGCAACGGGGAGGGTGGCACGATGCGCTGGCTCACTGCGGCAATCCTGGCCTGGCTGGCCACAAGCAATCCGGCTCAGGCCGATGTGTACATCTCGGTCAAGGCCGATGGCAGTTATGTGTTGAGCAACGTCCACCGGCCGGGGCGAACGTACCAGCGGGTCATCAGCGAAGCCGTGAACCTGGCCAGCAATGGCCCGCAACTGATCACCGGCATGCCTTACGCCGAAGTGGTTGCGGCTGCCGCCAAAGCCCACGACCTGCCGGCCGCCTTGCTGCACGCGGTGATCCAGGCCGAATCGCGCTACGACCCCAATGCCCGCTCGAGCAGTGGCGCAGCGGGGTTGATGCAGCTGATGCCCGACACCGCCAAGGAAATGGGCGTGAAAAATGTCCTCGACCCGGCTGCGAACGTGCAGGGCGGAGCGCGCTACCTCAAGCGCATGCTGACCCTGTTCGACAACGACATCACCCTGGCGGTGGCTGCCTATAACGCCGGCCCAGATGCGGTGCTGCGCCGTGGCCGGGTGGTGCCGCCGTTCGCCGAAACCCAGCGCTATGTGCCCAAGGTGCTGCGCCAGTACCGGCGACTGCAGGGCCTGGCGGTGGATGCGCCGCTGTGAACGGCAAGGCCGGTGCAGTCAGCACAAGAGGCGTTGACTGGATTGCGACCGCTGCGCGCTCGATCGCTGGCAAGGCCAGCTCCCACCGGGCTCCGTGTACGCCGATCCATTGTGGGAGTCGGCGTTGCCGGCGATGAGGCCGGTGCAGTCAGCACAAGAGGTGTTGACTGGATTGCGACCGCTGCGCGCTCGATCGCAGGCAAGGCCAGCTCCCACCGGGCTCCGTGTACGCCGATCCATTGTGGGAGTCGGCGTTGCCGGCGATGAGGCCGGTGCAGCCAGCACAAGAGGTGTCGCCTGGATTGCGACCGCTGCGCGCTCGATCGCCGGCAAGGCCAGCTCCCACCGGGCTCGGTGTACGCCGAGCCATTGAAGGAGCCGGCCTTGCCGGCGATGAGGCCGGTGCAGTCAGCACAAGAGGTGTTGACTGGATTGCGACCGCTGCGCGCTCGATCGCTGGCAAGGCTAGCTCCCACCGGGCTCCGTGTATGCCGATCCATTGTGGGAGTCGGCGTTGCCGGCGATGAGGCCGGTGCAGTCCGCACAAGAGGTGTCGCCTGGATTGCGACCGCTGCGCGCTCGATCGCCGGCAAGGCCAGCTCCCACCGGGCTCCGTGTACGCCGATCCATTGTGGGAGTCGGCGTTGCCGGCGATGAGGCCGGTGCAGTCAGCACAAGAGGTGTTGACTGAATTGCGACCGCTGCGCGCTCGATCGCCGGCAAGGCCAGCTCCCACCGGTCCGTTGAATGCAGATCCACTGTGGGAGCGGGCTTGACCCGCGATGAGGCCGGTGCAGTCAGCATTAGATGTGGCTGAATTGCGACCGCTGCGCGCTCGATCGCTGGCAAGGCCAGCTCCTACAGGTCCGGTGCATGCAGGTCCATTGTGGGAGCCGGCCTTGCCGGCGATGAGGCCAGTGCAGCCAGCACAAGAGGTGTTGACTGGATTGCGACCGCTGCGCGCTCGATCGCTGGCAAGGCCAGCTCCTACAGGTCCGGTGCATGCAGGTCCATTGTGGGAGCCGGCGTTGCCGGCGATGAGGCCGGTGCAGTCAGCACAAGAGGTGTTGACTGGGTTACGACCGCTGCGCGCTCGATCGTCGGCAAGGCCAGCTCCCACCGGTCCGTTGAATGCAGATCCAATGTGGGAGCGGCGGTGCGACGACTCGACTTGACCGGCGATGAGGCCGGTGCAGTCAGCACAAGAGGTGTCGCCTGGATTACGACCGCTGCGCGCTCGATCGCCGGCGGCTGCTCCTACAGGTCCGGTGCATGCAGGTCCATTGTGGGAGCCGGCGTTGCCGGCGATGAGGCCGGTGCAGCCAGCACCTCAGGTGTTGACTGGATTACGACCGCTGCGCGCAGGCCCCCCCGATTAGTGGGGAATACCGGGGAATCCCCCCCAATCGAGATTCATTCAGCTGTGTAAGTGTTTAAAAAACAACAATAAAAAATCTGGCATGGGCCTTGCTCAAGCCCTTCCAGAGTCCCCTTGCACCACCGAGGCACGCCATGATGACTCCAATCAAAGGCTCAGTCCTGACTTCACTGCTGATCGCTGCCGCCAGCCTGGCCTGGCAGCCGCTCAGCGAAGCCGCCGTGCGCTGTGAGCGCAACCTGGTGGCCAACGTGGTGGCGCTTGACCAGCCACTGATGTTCAACCGCCTCGGTGCGCAGAATGCCAACGGCATGATGTTCGCCCTGCGCCGCGACGTGGTCGACGAGCACCAGGTGTCGCTGGCCATCGGTGGCGCCGCAGTGCCGGGCAAGGTCAGCCTGCGCCCGGACAAACGCCCGCGGCCGATCGTGCTGCGGGTGGCGGCAGGCGACTGCCTGACCATCAACCTGCAAAACCTGTTGGCCTACCAGGCCAACCCGAACAAGCACGGCATCGACCACGAAGAAGAGAACGAGGTCGAAGGCGAGGAAAACGAAGCTGAAGAGAACGAAGCCGGTGAAGGCAACGAGCAGGGCGGCGAGCACTTTATCGCCGATGAGCAGGTCAGCGACCGCCACGTCGGTTTCCAGGTCAATGGCATGCAGGCGGTCAACAGCATCGGCGATATCGCCGCCAATACTGGGCGCAATGGCAACTTCTTGATCGCCCCCGGCGCCAGCCGCTCCTACACCCTTTACGCCGAGCGCGAAGGCGCGTTTGCCGCCACCAGCCAGGGCGCCACCTTCGGCGGTGAAGGCGCTGCCGGCAACGTCGCCAACGGCCTGTTTGGCCAGGTGGTAGTGGTGCCCAAAGGCGGGCGCACCTTTCGCAATACCCTGACCGAAGAAGAGATGCGCCTGAGCAGCAGCGGCCGCACCCCCACCGGCCAGCCGATCGTCGACTACCAGGCGCGCTACCCGCAGCAGGAACCCTGGATCCGCGAAGGCAAGGCCGGTTCGCCGATCATTGCCATGACCGATGGCAACGAGATCATCTCCAGTGAATCCGATGCGATCGTCATGGGCCCCAACGCCGATGGCAGTTTCCCGGCCTCGACCTACCCGCTGGAAAGCATCGGCAAACGCAACCCGGCGATCCCCAACCGCCTGGAGCCGTTCCGCGATTTCGCCGCGCAGTTCACCGATGAAGCTGCCTCCACCCAGGCCTTCCCCGGGTACTGGGCGGACCCGGTAATGGGCCATGTACTGGAACCGACCCGCGACTCGTTCATGATCAACTACGGCTCCGGCGGCATGGGCGCGGAGGTTGTGGCCAACCGCCTGGGTGTGGGGCCGATGCATGACTGCCTGTCGTGCGCCTATGAAGAGTTCTTCTTGAGTTCGCACACCGTCGGCGACGTGGCGATGCTGGTGGACGTACCGGCCAACGTTGGCCTGGAGAACATCCGCCCGGGCCAGACCCCGAGCGCCGAGCAGGTCGGGGTCAAGGCGACCATGGCCCTGTACCCCGCGGAGCCGGCCAACGTCAACCACAGCTACATCGGCGACATGGTCAAGTTTCGCAACACCCACAACGGCCACGAGCAGCACATCTTCCACCTGCACGGTCATCAGTGGCTGTTCAACCCCAATGACGACAACTCCGACTATGTTGACGCCCAGGGCATTGGCCCGGGTGTCGGCTACACCTACGAAATCGCCAACGGCGGCTCGGGCAACCGCAATCGCGTGGCCGGCGATGCGATCTACCACTGCCACTTCTACCCGCACTTTGCCCAGGGCATGTGGAGCATGTGGCGGGTCCACGATGTGTTCGAAGAAGGCACCCGCCTGGAAGTGTCGGGCCAGAGCGAGAACGGTTTTCACAGCGTGCCGTTCGCCCTGCGCAGCGGCAAGCCTGCTGCCGGCGCCCGGGCCTTGCCGGACGGCGAGATCATCGCCGGTACACCGATCCCGGCCATCGTGCCGTTGCCCGGCAAGGCCATGGCGCCGATGCCCGGCAAGGTCGCAGTGATTCCCAAGCTGGCACAAACCCTGGTTGCCGAAAACCATGACGACGATGAGCAAGAAGAGGGCGATGACGACGCCGGCCATGACGACGCCGCACCGCGCGCCGTCGGCTCCCTGGCCCTGGTCGATCGCAGCGAGGCCAACCGCAACGCCGACGGCAGCCTGAAGAACCCGGGCTTTCCGTTCTGGATCGGCGGCATGGAAAACACCGTCGGCCAGCGCCCGCCAACCCCGCCGCTGGACATGCTTGACCCGGCCAAGGCACAACAGCTGAAAAACACCGGCAACGCCCTGTGGGCCAACCTCGACCCGGCCCAGGTCGGTGGCTGGGACGGTGGCCTGCCACGCCATGCCCTGGACGGCCTGTCGGCCGGCGGCGAGGCGCTGGTGACCACCACCGCGCTGGACTTCACCAAGGCGATCACCAAGGCCAAGGCGGTGTTTTTGCCCGAGGAGGGCACCGACGTCGAACAGGCGGCCATGAGCTTCCATGCCAAGCTGGAACACCCAAGCTACGCCGTGCTGCCCGGCAAGCAGACCGTAGCGCGCAACTTTCGCACCAACGGCGCCGCGCCCACCGCTGGCGCGCCGTATTACGAGCCGTGCATGGACGACCGCGCCAAGCGCCTGACCCAGTTGTCCGGCGCTGGTGAGTTCAACAGCGGCGAGCGCCTGGACGGTATGAGCTTTACCGGCAGCTCGACCTTCACTGCCGACCGCCCGCGCATCTACAAGGGCGCCAACATCCAGTTCGACGCGGTGTACAACAAGGTCGGCTATCACTTCCCGCAGGCGCGGATCATCAGCCTCTGGGAAGACGCCTGGGCGGTGATCAACAAGCAGCGCCCACCGGAGCCGCTGGTGATGCGCATGAACACCTTCGACTGCGTGATGTACCAGCACACCAACCTGATCCCCTCGTACTACGAGATGGACGACTACCAGGTGCGTACGCCAACCGACGTTATCGGCCAGCATATCCACCTGCCAAAATGGGACCTGACCGCCGCTGACGGCTCGGCCAACGGCTGGAACTACGAGGACGGTATTCTTTCCCCTGGCACCGTGGTCGAGCGTATCCATGCGATTCGCGAGTTCAATGAATGCCGCGCCGGCGACCCGCGCGAAGGCACGGCCGAGTGCCCGGTGGCCAAGGCGCACCCGTTCTTCGGCCGCTACGGGCGCGCCGACTGGCTGGGCGCGCGCACGGCCATGCAGCGCTGGTTCGTCGACCCGGTGGTCAACGTGCATAACGTCGACCGTGGCCTGGGCACCATCTTCACCCACGACCACCTCGGCCCATCGACCCACCAGCAACTGGGCCTGTACGCCACGGTGCTGGCCGAACCTGCCGGCTCTACCTGGTACCACGCCGAAACCGGCGAGCTGCTGTACAACAGCGCCCTGCGCGAAGACGGCGGGCCGACCTCGTGGCAGGCGGTGGTGAAAACCGGTGACCTCGACGGTGACGGGCGCAACGACAGCTACCGCGAGTTCTTCCTCGAGTACAGCGACTTCCAGCACGCCTATGAGGCGGGCGTCTACGTCGGCGCAGGCCCGGACGGCATCCCCAATGCCCAGGCTTACCCGGCCAGTGCCGACAGCTTCCGCTACGCGATCAACCCGCCCGTACGGCAGAAGGCCTCGAACCTGCTGGAGTCGGTGGTCGAGTCGCGCGGCGGGCTCAACCCGGGCTGCCCGAGCCGGCCGTGCCCGCAGGCGATCTCGGTGGATGACCCGGGCATGTTCGTCGTCAACTACCGCAACGAGCCCTTGGCCTTGCGCGTCTACGACCCCAACAAGGTTGCCCCCGACGGCAAGCGTGGCATGCAGGCCGACGGCCTGGCCGGCGATCTCGCCTATGCCATGCAAAGCCGCACCGACCGCGCCATCCCGGCCATGAACCTGTCGCCGGCAGCGATTAGCTCAGCCGTGGGTCCAACCGGTGGCACCACGCTGTTCCCGCCGCACATCAACGCCGCCGGGGCCGAGCCGGGTGACCCGTTCACGCCGATGCTGCGCACCTACTCCGGTGACAACGTGCGCCTGCGCATGCACGCCGGTGGCCATGAAGAGGAACACAACGTGACCTTGCATGGCGTCAAATGGCTGCAGAACGGCTCGGGCTTTGGCAACAGCTCGAACTCCGGCTGGAAGGCCTCGCAGATGGTGGGCATATCCGAGCAACTGGGCTTCATGGCGCCAGTGTCGATGATCTCCAGCGCGTCGGCGCCCAACGGCGACTACCTGTACTCGCTGGACGCCGCCCACGAAGGCTACTGGAACGGTATCTGGGGCGTCATGCGCAACTACAGCAACAGCCGCAACGACCTGTTTGCCCTGCCCAACAACCCG
The DNA here is from genome assembly GCF_050435905.1 of Pseudomonas sp. 2835. NCBI lineage: Bacteria > Pseudomonadati > Pseudomonadota > Gammaproteobacteria > Pseudomonadales > Pseudomonadaceae > Pseudomonas > Pseudomonas sp. 2835. The sequence continues at coordinate 39,489 of NZ_JBNDLE010000022.1, forward strand.
TTGCCGATGGCGGCGCGCAACACCGTGGCGTTCGACGGCATCTGCCCGCGCTTTACCGCCAACACCAACGGCATCGGCACCCGGCCAACGGTGCAGCGCAGCTATGAAGTCGTCGCCGCCCTGGCCAACGACATCCTTGGCAATTCGCTGGGCGTAAGCATCACCGACCCGGCCGGTGCCGGCCAGCATGTCGGCGGCCCGCTCAAGGCCAATGGCGGCACCCTGGTATACAACAGCCGGCGCACCAGCATCCCGCAGGTGACGGTGACCGACCCCGAGGATGGCGAGACCTTCACCATCGGCGGCCACAGCGGGCCACTGCACGACCCGACGGCGATCCTCTATGTGCGCAAGGCCGACCTCGACCCCGGCACCGGCAAGCTCAAGCCCGGCGTGCCGATCGAGCCGCTGGTGCTGCGCGCCGCTGCCGGCGAGTGCCTGAAGGTCACCCTGGAAAACCGCCTGCCGCTGGTCATGCCCGACCTGCCCAGCACCGCGGTGATGCAGAACGTGGTCAAGCGCGACCGCAATGGCAGCGAAGGCTCCACTGCGTTCAACAACAACCTGATGCGCCCCTCCAGCCATGTCGGCCTGCATGCCCAGTTGCTGGCCTACGACATCACCAAGTCGGACGGTGCCAACGTCGGTCAGAACCCGGTGCAGACCGTGCCGCCACGCGCCGGCAACAGCGGCGCCTACCCGAGCAAGGTCTACCAGTACTACGCCGGGCACCTGGAGCGCGAAGGCAAGCCGGTGCTGCAGATGGGCCGTGCGGTGGACAACATCAACACCACCGCCATCGAGTTCGGCGGTCTGAACATCACCCCGGCCGATGTCATCAAGCAGGGGCAAAAGGGCCTGATCGGCGCCATGAGCATCCTGCCGCTGGGCGCTACCTGGAGCGAAGACAGTGCAAGCCGCGCCTCGGCCACGGTGCAGGTGCCGGGGCAAGCCGCCTACCGCGACTTCGCCACTTTGTGGCAGCGCTCGCTGAACATGCGCTGGGCCGATGGCCGTCCGGTGGAAGGCATCGCCACTGAAGGCAACGGCGTGCCGGGCGATCCGAAGGACAACTCGAACATGGCCATCAACTACAAGACCGAGCCGTTGTGGTTCCGTTTCGGCCTGGCCCCGGATGCGCCGTTCGGCCATGCCGATGGCAGTGGCTGGGCCGACGTGCCGAACGCCCATATGGCCTACAGCAACGCCCTGGTCGGCGGCGATCCGCAAACCCCGGTGCTCTGGGCCAAACCCGGCCAGCCGCTGCGCAACCACGTGCTGATGCCCACCGGCGGCAGCCGCGGCATCACCTACCAGCTCGACGGGCACTTGTGGCCGCTGCATGCCTACCAGCCTGAGAAGGCCGACCCGGGCGGCTACCCGATGTACCAGCCCGGTATCGGTTCGGTGCGCTTTGGCTACAACCCGCAGGCCATGTACATCGGTGCCCAGGAGAGCGTGCTGCCGGCCGCGCACTTCAGTTTCATGCTGCCCAGCGCCGGTGGCAGCAACGCGGTGCCGGGTGACTACCTGTTCCGCGACTACGCCGCCTACGGCAACGCTTCCGGGTTGTGGGGGATCCTGCGGGTCACCAACGAAACACCACCGGCCACGCCGCCAGCACAGTGAGTGAGGGGAAGGTCATGAACAACAAGAATCGACCGCTGTACCTGGGCCTGCTGGCGGGCCTGACACTGATCGGCCTGGGGGTGAGTTACGAAAGCCTGTGGTGCGACCCGCGCAGCGAGCTGGCCGAGCGTGATCCGCAGGGCCTGCATAGCCTCAGCCGCGACGGCGTTAACGTCGAGTTCGAGGCCCGGCCGCTGGGCACTGGTGGGACATTGACCGAAGGCAGCTTCGCCAATGTGCGCTTCAAGATCACCGACCAGAACAGCGGCCAGCCATTGTCGGGGGTGTCCCCCGGCGCCTGGCTGGACCCGGCGCTGAGTGGCGAGGCCGCCAAGGACCGTAGCACCAGTTGCAAGGCGCGGGTGGCGCTGTTTCTCAAAAGCAGCATCGGCGCACGGCCCTTGCTGGACCTGAACAGCTACTTCCTGCTGGTGCTGAACAAGGACGCCAGCCTCACCGTGATCGATCCGTCGGTGTCGGTGGGCGGCGTCACCAGCACCCTGGCACGCATCGAACTGCCGGGCACGCCGATGGACTGGGTGGCGAGCAAGGATGACAAGCAGGTCTACGTGTCGATGCCGGAGCGCGGCGAGGTGGCGCTGATCGACACCGAGACCTTCCAGCGCGTTGCCAACCTGCCGGCCGGCAAGCAGCCGCTGCGCCTGGCCATGCAGCCCGACCAGCGCCTGCTGTGGGTCGGCAACAATGCCCGCGACGCCGAGAGCAGCGGGGTGACAGTGATCGACGTGCCCAGCCGCAAGACCCTGAAGTTTTTCGCCACCGGTGCCGGCCACCACGAAATCGCCTTCAGCAGCGATTCGCGCTACGCCTTTGTCAGCAACCGCGACAGCGGCACCCTGAGCGTGATCGACGCCAGCGAGATGCGCCTGGTGAAAACCCTCAAGGTCGGCTCGCACCCCTTGTCGGTGGCCTATTCGCCGCTGTCCCAGGCGGTGTACGTGGCCGATGGCCGCGACGGCAGCATCAGCGTCATCGATGCCCGCAGCCACACCCAGCGCCACCTGATCGAAGGCAAGCAGGGCCTGGGGCCGATGCGCTTCAGCAATGACGGGCGCTTCGGCATCGTCCTCAACACCCTGCAAAGCCAGGCCATGGTCATCGATGCCAGCAGCGACCGGCTGATCCACAGCCTGCCGGTGGCCGCCGAACCCTACCAGCTGACCTTCACCCAGGCCTATGCCTATGTCCGCGGCCTGGCCTCGCCCAAGGTCAGCATGATCAACCTGGCAAGCCTCGGCGAAGGCCGCCAGCCGATCGTCCAGGGCTTCGAAGCCGGCCCCGCCGCGCCGCGCCAGGCCGGTGACCTGCCGCTGGCCCAGGGCCTGACCGTGGCCCGCGACGAGAACTCGGTGTTTGTGGTCAACCCGGTGGACAACACCACCTACTTCTACGCCGAAGGCATGAACGCGCCGATGTCCGGCTACGCCAACCGTGGCCACAGCGCCCGCGCCGCGCTGGTCATCGACCGCAGCCTGCGCGAGGTGGCGCCGGGGGTGTACAGCTCGACCATCAAGCTGCCGGCCGCCGGTACCTTCGACGTCGCCTTTTTGCTCAACCAGCCGCAGATCATCCACTGCTTCAGCACCGAAGTGGCGGCTTCGAGCAGCGCCCCGCACCGGCAGACGCCGCGGGTGGAGTTTCTCATTGGCCCCTCGGTGGTGGACCAGGGCCGGCCCGTTGTCGCGCGCTTTCGCATCAGCGAGGGCAACGGTACGCCGCGCACCGGAATCAAGGACCTCAGCCTGCGCTACTTCCTCGCGCCCACCTCGCGAGCCCGTACCAGCGTGGTCCGCGAAGTGGGCGAGGGCATCTACGAGGCGCCGCTGGAGCAACTTGAAGTCGGCGCCTGGTACCTGCACGTACAGGCGCCGTCGCTGGGCAAGCGCTTTGCCGAGAACAACTACACCAGCCTGCGGGTAATGCCTGCCGGCGCACAGCAAGCATCCGACGCCGGACCAAGGAGTGTGCAATGAAACTGCTCGATCGCTGCAGACTGTTCAGCCTCTGCCTGCTTGCCGCCAGCTGCGGCTTCGCCCAGGCCCACAACGGTGTCGACCACAGCGCCCATGGCGCGCCCGCCGCCCACCAGGAAAAGACCTCGGTGCGCTTTGCCGACGTCTCGCTGCTCGATCAGAACGGCATGCCGGTGCGCCTGGAAAAGGACCTGGTAGCCGATCACCTGGTGGTCATGGGCTTTATCTACACCAGCTGCACCACGGTGTGCCCGGTGGTTTCCTCGATCATGGCCAAGGTGCAGAAGCAGCTGGGCGGGCGGGTGGGCACCGAGGTACAACTGGTGTCGATCAGCGTCGACCCGCAACGCGACGATCCCAAGCGCTTGCTCGGCTACGCCCAGACCTTCCAGAACGGTCCGGGCTGGAGCTGGCTGACCGGCACCCCTTATGCGATCAACGAAACCCTCAAGGGCCTGGGCAGTTTCAGCGCCGACCTTGGCCAGCATCCGCCGCTTATCCTCGTCGGTGACGGTCACAGCGGTCACTGGACGCGTTACTACGGCTTTACCGATCCGCAGCTGCTGATCAGCGAGATCGATCGCCTCAGCGCCCGCCGGGTGCACGCCAAGCACACCGCCATTGCCCAGGAGGTGCAACCATGAGCGCCGTCAGCCGTGGCATGCGCAGCACCGACTGGATGGCCCTGGCGCTGTGCCTGTGGATCTTGAGCTCAGTGGCCCTGGCCCATGAAGGCCATGGCTCACCACCGCCCAACGCCACCCCGGCGACGGCCGAGGGCGGGACCCGTGACGCCCGCACGTACTTCACCGACACCGTGCTGCAGGACCAGAACGGTCGCAACTTGCGCTTCTACGAAGATGTCCTGAAAGACCGGGTGGTGCTGCTGAATGTGATTTTCACCCACTGCAACGACGCCTGCCCGCTGATTACCCGCAAACTGCGCGAGGTGCGCGAGGCCCTGGGCGAGGAGGCGGCCAGCAAGGTCACCTTCATTTCCCTGAGTAGCGACCCGCAGAACGACACCCCGGCGGTGCTCAAGTCCTTTGCCGAAAAACAGGGGGTGGACAGCGCCAACTGGCTGTTCCTCACCGGCGACAAGGCGCAGATGGACCGGGTGCTGGCGCGCCTGGGCCACTTGATTCCCAGCCCCGAGCAGCATTCGACCCAGTTGATCGCCGGCGACGTGGCCAACAAGCGCTGGAGCAAGATCCGCCCGGACGCGCCGGCGCAAGCCATCGCCCAGCGCCTGCAACTGCTGTCGCAACCCTTGGCGGGGCGCTGAGCCATGGGCGCGCGCCTGGGCATCGGCCTGCTGTTGAGCGTGCTGCTGGTCAGCCCGTTGGCCTGCGCCCTTGAGCTCAGCCCGCAGGAACAGGCCGGCAAGCGCCTGTACCGCGAAGGCCTGTCGAGCAGAGATGCCCAGGTGGCGGCGCGGGTTGGCGCCGCCGAGCTGCTGGTGCCCGCCAGCGTCGTGCCCTGTGCCAGTTGTCATGGCAACGATGGCCTGGGCCGGGCCGAGGGCGGGGTGCGTCCGCCGTCGCTGAACTGGCAACGCCTGGCCGGCGGGCAGGGCGCGCGTCAGGCCAATGGCCGCCGTTATCCGGCCTATTCCGAGGCCAGCCTGGCCCGTGCGATCCAGGAGGGCCGCGACCCGGCCGGCAACCGCCTGGACCCGGCGATGCCGCGCTTTGTCCTGAGCATGGCCGACCAGCGCAACCTCAGTGCCTACCTCAAGCGCCTGGCCGATGACCGCGACCCGGGGCTGGAGGAACAGACCCTGCGCCTGGGCACCTTGCTGCCGGCCCAGGGCCCCCTGGCCGAGCCTGCGCGAGTGGTGGCGGCGGTATTGACCGACCGCATCGAGCAGATCAACCGCCAGGGGGGTATCCATGGCCGCAGTTTGCAACTGGTCAATCTCGATCCCGGCCCCGATCAGGCCAGTGCCGAACAGGCGCTGGGGCAACTGCTCGAGCAGCAGCGGGTATTTGCCCTGGTCACGCCGATGGCGCCGGCCCTTGATGCCACGCTGGCCGCGCGCCTGGAGCAGGCGCGCCTGCCGTTGATCGGCGCCGCCCCGCAGCTGGCCGGCAGCCGCCAGGTGTTCGACCCCTTGCCCGGGTTGCGCGAGCAGTTGCTGAGCCTGGCTGACTTTGCCCAGGGCAGCCTGTCGTTGCAGCAGGCCCAGGTGACTATCGTCTATGCCGAGGCCAACCAGGCCGCGCTGGCGGCCAGTTTGCGCGAGGCCTTGCTGGCGCGCGGCTGGAGCCAGGTCAAGGTCGAGGCCTTCGAGCAGCAGGCGCCGACCGGGCAGGCGCTGTTCTATCTCGGCAAGGCGTCGGCTTTCAGCCGCCTGACCGAAGCCTTGCAACAGGCCGGGCGCACGCCTTACCTGTTCGCCGCCTCAAGCCAGGTCGCCAGCGAGCTGCTGCTGGTGCCGCAGGCGTGGTCGCGGCGAGTGTTCCTGGCCTATCCGTTCATCCCCGGCGACTGGACGGCCCAGGGCCGCGAGGCATTGACTGCCATGCGCCAGCGCCAGGGCCTGGATGGCCGCCAGGGCTTGTTGCAGGTCAGTACCTGGTGCGCCATGCAGCTGCTCGAAGAAGCGCTCAAGCGTGCCGGACGCGATGCCAGCCGCGAGAAGCTCACCCAGGCCCTGGAAGGCCTGCACGACGTGCACACCGGCCTGACCCCGGCCCTGGGCTTTGGCCCCGGACGGCGTCACGGCCTGAACGGTGCACATGTGGTCACCGTTGAAATGCCCGGCCCGATGTTCTATCCGGTCGCCGCCTACCAGAGTGTCCTTGAGACGAGGTCGCCATGAACCGCCTGATGCCGTTGCTGCTGTGCCTGTTGGCTGTATCGCTGCACGCCGCGGACGGGCCGCCGGCGGCGCGGGTCAATGGCGTGGAGATCAGCCAGATGCGCCTGGAGCGCTATTTTGCCGAGTACCTGGAGGACCAGGGCAGGGCGCTGACCAGCATCCGCAACCCCAGCGTGTACAAGCGCTTGCGCGAACAGGCGCTGAACGACCTGATCGACCGCGAGCTGCTGTGGCAGGAAGCCCAGCGCCAGGGCGTGACGGTCAGTGATGCCGAGGTCCAGGCGCGCATCGGCCACCTGCGCCAGGCGTTCGGCAGCAATGACGTGTTCGAGCGGCGCCTGGCCGATGCCGGCTTTGACCCCCAGAGCTTTGCCGCCTACACCCGTCAGGAGATGGCCGCGCAGCAGGTATTCGTGGCTGCCAGCCGTGTGCCCGAGCCAAGCGCGGCGCAGGTGTTGGCGTTCTATGAAGCCCACGCGAAAACCTTTGCGCGTGGGCAGAACCAAAGCCCGAGCGACCCTGTCCAACGGGAGCAGGGACTTGCAATGGCTAAAACCCTTCTTCTCGATCAACTGCAGACGCAGGCGCGTCAGGCGTTGTTGCAACGCTTGCGCGACAGCGGTCAACTGCAGCGTATCGACTGAGCGCAGTACCGCCCCCACTATTGGGGGCAGGGCTAGGGGCAAAACGCCATCTATCCCCGGGATTGGGGAAGGGGCTAGCCCCCGTTTGCGTCTATGCTTACAGAATCAACGACATAGCACAGTGATTTGCGCCGTATCACGCCTGGCACGAAGCATGCGTAAGCCTCTACAAGGCCGCACTCGTGCCGGGCCGGGAAACCGGGCCAGCGATGCTTCAGGGAGTGGACCTTGGTGAACAGAGTATTGGTAGTCGATGACGAACAGACCCTTGCCGGCAATATCCAGGCGTACCTGGAAGCCCAAGGCCTGAACGTCCATGTTGCCCACGACGGAGCAAGTGCCATCGGCCTGGCCGAGCGCACCAACCCTGACGTGATCGTGCTGGATTATCGCTTGCCCGATATGGAGGGGTTTCAGGTTCTGGAGACTGTGCGCCAACAAGGTATGCGCTGTCATTTCGTGCTGATCACCGCCCACCCGACCGCCGAGGTCCGTGAGCGGGCCAGCCAACTGGGTGTCAGCCATATCCTGTTCAAGCCTTTTCCGCTGGCGGAACTGGCCCGCGCCGTCCTCGACCTGATGGGTATCAAGCGAGAAAACCGGCGCGCTGCCGACAAGGACACAGGGTTCGTCGAACGACGCCAGAGCAGGAGTGAGAGTTTCCCCCTGCAGTTGTTCGACGGTAGCTGGGTCCTGGCCGATCGCCGACGCAATGGCGCACGGCCTCCGGGGCCCGACGACGACCAACTGCTCACCGGGGAATAACGCGCGAGCAGGGCTGAACCAGGCTCTCCGCGCCCCGCGTCGGAGAGCATGCCATGGAACCGTTGTCGCTCGTTCCTCCCGTTGTAGCCAGCACCCCGGCGCCCCTTGGCCGCGCGCTGCTGGCCCAGGCCAGGGCCAGTGCCGAACTCAGCGGCGAGCGCCTGCTCGACACCCTGCAATCGCTCAGCGGCCTTGAGCCTGCCGACTTTGTCCAGTGCCTGGGCGCCACCCTGCATTACCCGGTGCTCGATGGCCCGGCGCTGTTCGCCGCCACGCCAGTGTTCGAGCGGGTCAGCCTGGCCCTGTGCCTGAAACGCGAATTCATCCTCCTCCAGTGTGCCGGCCAGACCCTCGGGGTGTTTGCCGACCCCTTCGATTACGCCCGCCTGGCCTGGATCGACGAGTGCCTGCAGGGCGCGCCGCTGTACCTGGTGCAAGCCGCCGAGCTCAAGGGTTTTCTGGCCCGTCATGAAGAGAGCTTTCACGCCGTCGATTCGCTGGACACCGAAAACGAAACGGTCAACGAGCTCGACGGCCTGCAGAGCCTGTCGCTGGCCAGCATCAGCGAAGACCAGAGCCGGGTGGTCAAGCTGGTCAACTCGACCCTCTACGATGCCCTGAAGATGCACGCCAGCGACATCCACCTGGGCGTGACCGGCAGCGGCCTGGTGATCAAGTACCGCATCGATGGCGTGCTCAACAGCATCAGCAAGGTCAGCGGCAGCGAGTTCGCCGACCAGGTGATCTCGCGGATCAAGGTCATGGCCGAGCTGGACATCGGCGAGAAACGCGTGCCCCAGGACGGTCGCTTCAAAATCGGCATCAGCGCCCGCCAGATCGACTTCAGGGTCTCGATCATGCCAAGCATCTTCGGCGAAGACGCGGTGCTGCGGGTGCTCGACAAACAGGACCTGGCCGATCGCGTCAGCGGCGTGCAACTGCAGGCCCTGGGTTTTGAACAGCAAACCCTGCGCAGCCTGCGCCGCCTGGCCAATGAACCCTACGGGATGATCCTGGTCACCGGCCCCACCGGCAGTGGCAAGACCACCACCCTCTACGCCATGATCAGCGAGATCAACCACGGCGTGGACAAGATCATCACCATCGAAGACCCGGTCGAGTACCAGTTGCCAGGGGTGCTGCAGATCCCGGTCAATGAAAAGAAAGGCCTGACCTTCGCCCGCGGCCTGCGCTCGATCCTGCGCCACGACCCGGACAAGATCATGGTTGGCGAGATCCGCGACCCGGACACCGCGCAGATCGCCGTGCAGTCGGCGCTAACCGGCCACCTGGTGTTCACCACCATCCACGCCAACAACGTCTTCGATGTGATCGGCCGCTTCAGCCAGATGCAGGTCGACCCCTACAGCTTCGTCTCGGCGCTCAACGCGGTGTTGGCCCAGCGCCTGATTCGCCTGGTCTGCCCGCATTGCGCCGCCGCCCGGCAACCCAGCGAGGAAGAGCTCGTCGCCTCGGGCCTGGAGCCTGGCCAGGTTGGTCATTACCGCTTCGTTCACGGCAGTGGTTGCGGTCAGTGCCGGGGCAGCGGCTACCGCGGGCGCACGGCGATTGCCGAGCTGCTGCACCTGGATGACGACCTGCGCCAGATGATCGTCGAGCGCAAGCCCCTGGCGCAAATCAAGACCCTGGCCTGCCAACGCGGCCTGCGCCTGCTGCGCAGTTCGGCGCTGGAACTGGTGCGCGATGGCCGGACCACCCTGGAGGAGATCAATCGTGTCACTTTTATCGCCTGATCGCTTTATCGCCGTGCTCGGCGCCCAGGGCGTGGGTTTGAGCCAACGCCAGGGAACCCATCAACAGTGGCTCGGCAGCCTGGACTTTATCGCCGAGCGCAGCCAGGCCTGGGCGGTGGCCCTGGAGTCGCTGCAGCACCTGCTGGCTGAACAGCCGTGCCAAGGCGCGCAGTTGCAGGTGCTGCTTTCGGCCCAGTACAGCCGCTTCTGCCTGGTGCCCTGGAGCGTTGCCATCAGCCGCCCGGACGAGCTGCAGCACTATGCCCGGGCCTGCTTCGAGGCGCATTACGGGCAGAGCCTGGAAGGCTGGCGCATCGTCGTCTCGCCGGAAGCGGCCGGTTGCCCGCGCATCGCCAGCGCCACGCCGCAGGCCTTGCTCGACCAGCTCGATGCCCTGTGCCGCAGCCTGGGGATGCGCCTGCGCTCGGCGCGGCCTTACCTGATGGCGGCCTACAACCACTTTGCCGAGCAGTTGGGGCAGGGCGACTTTCTCTTCGTCCTGGCCGAGCCGCAGCGCAGCGTCTGCCTGCTGGCGCAGAACGGCGCCTGGCAGCACGTCAGCGCCCAGGGCTGCAGCGACACTGACCAGGCCCTGCAGGCCTTGATCGCCCGCCACAGCGAGCTGCACCAGGGCGACGGGCAACTGCCGGTGTACCTGCATACGCCCGGGCGCCTTGAGCCAGTACCGGCGCTGGCGGGCGTGCAACTGTGCGAGCTGGCGCCAGCGCCGCTGGCGGTACGCGACGTGCTGTGCAGCATGTCACGGGCGGTGGCTTGAAATGCGCCGCCTGATGCTGGAACTGCAGCCCGCCCGCACAGGTTGGCCCGCCTGGGCGCTGCTGGCATGCGCGCTGAGCCTGCTGCTCGGCACTGCGCTGCTGCAGCAGGGTTTTGATCAACAACAGGCCGGGCTTGAACAGCAACTTGAACAGCTCGACCGGCAACTGGGCAAACGGCCTCAGGCCGAGCAACCGCTCAATGCCGCACAAAGCCGCGAGCAGGCCGAGAAACTGGCGCAGATGCGCAGCGTCTCGCAGCAGCTGCAACGGCCCTGGGAGCGCCTGTTCAACATGCTCGAAGGGCTGCCGCAAGACGACGTCGCCTTGCTCACCCTGACCCCCGACGCACGCAAGGGCCAGCTGCGCATCAGCGCCGAGGCCCGCGACCTGGAGGCCATGCTGGCCTTCCACAAGCGCCTGGAAGCCAGTGACGAGCTGCACGATGTGTCGCTGCTCAACCACGAAATCATCGCCAAGCAGGCCGAGCATCCGGTGCAGTTCAACCTGTCGGCCACCTGGGAGAACGGCAATGCGCATCCCTAGCCTGATCCTCCATGAACGTGCCCGCCAGCTCGGCGTAGTGGGGCTGGCCGGTGCCGGGCTGCTGACCCTGGCCCTGCTGTATGGCGTTACTGCCTTGCTCGGCCAATGGCAGCAGTTGCAACAGCTGGAGCAGCAGCGCGACCAGGCCCTGGCCCAGCTCGTGCAGTTCAAGCAAGGCACGCTGAAGTTGCCGCAGGTGCCCAGGCACGAGCTGGAAGACTTTCACAAACAGCTGCCGGCCCAGCCTCAGGCCACCGTAGCCATCGACCGCATCTACGCCCTGGCCAAGGCCGAGCAGATCACCCTGGCCCGTGGCGAGTACGCCCTGGGGGTCGATCCCAAGACTCAGCTTGCGCGTTACCAGATCCTCCTGCCGGTGCGTGGCAGCTACCCGCAGATCCGCCGTTACGTGCATGCCTTGCTTGGCGAGCTGCCGGCGCTGGTGCTCGAAGACATCGACCTGCAGCGCAAGAAGATCGGCGACCGCGAGCTGACCGGGCGCATCCGTATGACCCTTTACCTGTCGAGGTCATGATGAACACTCAACGCAGCCTGGCCTGGCTGGCTTTTCTCGGCGCCGCCGCGGTGCTGGCCTGGGCGCCGGGGTATTTCTTCGACGAGGCGGCTGAAGACGGCGAGGCGGCTGTTGTGCGCGCCAACAAGGCTTCTGCAAGCGTCACTGCGCAAGTGCACAAAGCCGCCAAACCCGCCGCCTTGCAGCCCCGCGACCTGTTCCCGAGCAAGAGCTGGAAGCCGGCGGTGCAGGTCACCACTGTCACCGAACAGCCGGTGGTGATGGCCCCGGTGGCCATGGCGCCTGTCGCCCCCGCACTGCCATTTCAGTTCGTCGGCCGCCTTGATGATCGCGACGATAAGCAGGTGTTCCTGCAAAGCGGCGAAAAACTCTACGTCGTGCGCCGTGGCGACGTGATCGATGACACCTACCGGATCGAGCAGATCTCCGCAACGGAGCTGAGCCTGGTCTACCTGCCATTGCACCTGTCGCAGACCTTGTCTGTAGGGAGCGCACCATGAATTCGCCAAGGCTCAGCTACAAAGCGCCGTACCTGATGCTTGCCCTGTGTGTGGCCCTGGCCGGTTGCGGCACCTCGGGTGTACGCAAGGACGCCCAGGCCCTGATCGGTGAAGGCCAGTACGAGGCCGGGATCGCCCAGCTTGAAGACGCGCTCAAGGAACACCCGCGCGACACCGAACTGAACATCGCCTTGATCCAGGGCCGGCGCCAGGCGGTGGAGGCGCTGCTGACCCAGGCCGACAGCGACCGCAGCCGCCATGACTTCGGCGGTGCGCGCACAGGTTACGGGCGGGTGCTGACCCTGGAGCCGAACAACCGCCGGGCCCTGGATGCGGTGCGCCAGATCGAGCAGATGCGCAACCTTGGCGAGCGCATTGCCCTGGGCCAGGCGGCGTTGCGCAGCGGCGACCTGTTCGGCGCCGAGCGGCACATGCGTGAAGTGCTGCTGCTCGACCCGCAGAACGAAGGTGGCCTGGCCCTGCGCAAGGACATCGAGCTGGTGCAAAGCCGCACCGCCCAGCCCAACCCGCAACTGCGCAGCAAGCTCGAACGGCCGGTGACCCTGGAGTTTCGCGATGCCAACCTGAAGACCATCTTCGAGGTGCTGTCGCAGGTGGCGGGGCTGAACTTCATCTTCGACAAGGACCTGCGCCCGGACATGAAGGCGACCATCTTCGTACGCGATGTGCGCATCGAAGACGCCGTGGCCCTGCTGCTGGAACAGAACCAGCTGCACCAGAAGGTGGTGAACGACAACACCCTGCTGATCTACCCGGACTCGCCGCAGAAGATCAAGGATTACCAGGAGCTGGTAATGCGCACCTTCTACCTGACCAGCATCGACGCCAACACTGCGCTGAACATGGTCAAGACCATGCTCAAGACCCGCGACGTGTTCGTCGACGAGCGCCTTAACACCCTGACCATGCGCGACACTCCCGACGCCGTGCGCATGGCCGAGAAACTGCTGCAGTCCCAGGACCAGTCCAACCCGGAAGTGGTGCTGGAGGTGGAAGTGATGGAGGTCGCCCGTTCGCGGATCCTCGAGCTCGGCCTGCAGTGGCCCAACACCTTTGGCATCCTCAACGCCGACGGCAACCCGGTGGGCACCCTCGACCAGTTGCGCGGCATCAACTCTTCGCGCATCAGCATCGCCCCGGCGCCGCAAGCCAAGATCAACGCCCAGGACAACGACATCAACACCCTGGCAAGCCCGGTGATCCGTGTCAGCAACCGTGAACAGGCGCGCATCCACATTGGCCAGCGGGTGCCGATCATCAGCGCCACCTCGGTGCCCTCGACCCAGGGCCCGGTGATTACCGAAAGCGTCACCTACCTGGATGTCGGCCTCAAGCTCGAAGTGACCCCGGTGGTGCACCTGAACAACGAAGTGGCGATCAAGGTGGCCCTGGAAGTCAGCAACGCCAAGCCGCTGGAGCCGACCCGCCAGGGCACCATCCCGGTCCAGGTCGACACCCGCAACGCCCAGACCAGCCTGCGTCTGCACGACGGCGAAACCCAGGTGCTGGCCGGGCTGATGCGCAACGACCAGGGCGGCAGCGGCAACAAGATCCCGGGGCTTGGCGACATTCCCGGCCTGGGCCGGCTGTTCGGCAGCAACCGCAGCGACAACAGCCAGTCGGAGCTGGTGCTGTCGATCACCCCGCGGATCATCCGCAACCTGCCGTACCAGAGCCCGTCGGACATGGAATTTGCCACCGGTACCGAAACCAGCATGCAGATCCGCAACCTCAACCGCAGCATCGAGGTGGACGACGAGCAACCCATTGCCGCGGTACCGACCGCAGTGAGGCCGTAAGTCATGAAACGACCGATGGCAGGTTTCAGCCTGATCGAAGTGATGCTGACCCTGGCGCTGCTCGGGTTGCTGGCCTCGATTGCCGCGCCGCTGACCGAAACCCTGGTGCGGCGCAACAAGGAGCAGGAGCTGCGCACCGCGCTGTACCAACTGCGCGATGCCATCGACGCCTACAAGCGCGCCTTCGACGCCGGCTATATCGAGAAGTCCCTCGATGCCAGCGGCTACCCGCCGAACCTGCAGGTGCTGGTCGATGGCGTGCGCGATGTGCGCAGTGCCAAGGGCGCCAAGTTCTACTTTCTGCGGCGCATTCCCCAAGACCCGCTGCTGGCCGCGCGCAAGGACGACGAGCAGGGCGGCTGGGGCCTGCGTGCCTACGACAGTCCGGCGCAGAACCCGCGCGACGGTGAAGACGTTTTCGATGTGTATTCCCGGGCCCGTGGCAAGGGCCTCAACGGCATCGCCTACGGGCAATGGTGAGCAGCATGAAACGCAACCAGGGCTTTACCTTGATCGAATTGCTGGTGGTGATGGCGATCATCGCCACGCTGATGACCATCGCCATGCCGCGCTACTTCAACAGCCTCGAGACCTCGCGCGAGACCACCCTGCGCCAGAGCCTGGCGGTGATGCGCGAGGCGCTGGACCACTACTACGGCGACACCGGCCGCTACCCCGAGTCGCTGGAGCAGTTGGTCGAGCAGCGCTACCTGCGCGGCGCGCCGCTGGACCCGATCACCGAACGTCGTGACGGCTGGCAGGTGGTGGCGCCGCCCGAAGGCGTCGCCGGCGCCGTTGCCGACATCAAGAGCGGTTCAACCGGGAGGGCCCGTGATGGCAGCCTTTATGCCGAGTGGTAATGCCGGGCAGGCAGGCTTCACCTACCTGGGCGTGCTGCTGCTGATCGCCGTCACCGGCATGGCCCTGGCGGCCACCGGCACGCTGTGGTCGACCCTCGCCCAGCGCGAGCGCGAACGCGAGCTGCTGTGGGTCGGCGGCCAGTACGCCCAGGCCCTGCGCAGCTACTTTCGTAGCTCGCCGGGGCTGGCCCAGTACCCGCAGAGCCTTGAGGAACTGCTGGAGGATAGCCGTTACCCCAACCCCAAGCGGCACCTGCGCAAGCTGTACCCCGACCCGATCACCGGCAGTGACGACTGGGGCCTGATGCGCTCGATCGACGGGCGCATCACTGGCGTCTACAGCCGCTCCGAGGCCATGCCGCTCAAGCGCACCGGTTTTGCCGGGCAATGGTCGGAGTTCGAAGGCCTGGAACACTACAGCGACTGGCAGTTCGTCGCCGAAAAGGCCTTCAACGAGAGCGCCGCCGGCGCACGCAAGGGCCTGGCCCAGGGAGCCGGGCAATGAACCGCCGCCTGAGTGCCCTGGCCCTGGCCCTGGTGCTGCTGGCCGGTACTGCCCGGGGCGGCGCCGAGGACGAGATGATGGGCTTTATCGTCGACAACACCATCTCGCACATCGGTCACGACTTCTATTACAGCTTCGCCGAGCGGCTGCGTGCCACCAGCCGCCTGGATTTCAACCTGGTGGTACGCGAACGACCCGACCCGCGCTGGGGCAGCCTGGTAACGGTCGAGTACGAGCAACGCGTGCTGTACCGGCGTTTTCTGCCACCCAACACCACCGAGCTTAAGGACGCCGCCTACGAGGCAGCGGACCTGGTCAAGGCGCAGATCATCCAGCGCAAGCTGCAGATGCTGCTGCAGGACACCACTGATCTGGAGAGGGACGAGCTATGAACAACAACAAAACCTGCAGCCTGGCCTCCCTGGTATTGCTGGCGAGCCTCGCCAGTGCAGCCAGCGCCACGGAACTGGTCTACACCCCGGTCAACCCGGCGTTCGGCGGCAACCCGCTGAACGGCACCTGGCTGCTCAACAACGCCCAGGCGCAGAACGATCATGAAGACCCGGCCATCAAGGACCGCGCCTCGGCCTTTGCCAGCACCTCGGCACTGGAGCGCTTCACCAGCCAGCTGGAGTCGCGCCTGCTCTCGCAACTGCTGACCAACATCAACAACGGCAACACCGGCAGCCTGCAGACCGACGCCTTCATCATCAACGTCATCGACGACTCGGGGGCCCTGAGCATTCAGGTGACCGACCGGGTGACCGGGGAAATCTCGGAAATTCAGGTCAACGGCCTGAACCCTTGAAGGGCCAGGACAACGGGGAGAACCAGCCATGAAACGAATTCTGAGCACACTGCTGATCCTGGCCGCCTTGCAAGGCTGCAGCCTGCGCGAACCGATGCCGGCCGAACAGGACAGCGAAAGCCCGACCCTCACGCCGCGCGCCTCGACCTACTACGACCTTCTCAACATGCCGCGACCCAAGGGCCGGCTGATGGCGGTGGTGTATGGTTTTCGCGACCAGACCGGGCAATACAAGCCGACTCCGGCCAGCTCGTTTTCCACCAGTGTCACCCAGGGGGCGGCGAGCATGCTGATGGACGCCCTGCAGGCCAGCGGCTGGTTCGTGGTGCTCGAGCGCGAAGGGTTGCAGAACCTGCTGACCGAACGCAAGATCATCCGCGCCTCGCAGAAAAAGCCCGACACCCCGGTGAACATCCAGGGTGAACTGCCACCGCTGCAGGCGGCCAACCTGATGCTCGAAGGCGGCATCATCGCCTACGACACCAACGTGCGCAGCGGTGGCGAGGGTGCGCGTTACCTGGGCATCGACCTGTCGCGCGAGTACCGGGTCGACCAGGTCTCGGTCAACCTGCGGGCGGTGGACGTGCGCAGCGGACAGGTGCTGGCCAATGTCATGACCAGCAAGACCATTTACTCGGTCGGGCGCAGCGCCGGGGTGTTCAAGTTCATCGAATTCAAGAAACTGCTCGAAGCCGAGGTCGGCTACACCACCAACGAACCGGCGCAGCTGTGTGTGCTGTCGGCGATCGAGGCGGCGGTGGGGCACTTGCTGGCCCAGGGCATTGAACGGCGCCTGTGGCAGGTGGCGGGGGATGGCACCGGCGACAAGGCGGTACTGGATAAATACCTGAGCCAGTACCAGAGCCCGTGAAACCCATCGCTGGCAAGCCAGCTCCCAAAATTGTGGGAGCCGGCCTTGCCGGCGATGAGGCCGGTACAGCCAGCACATCAGGTGGCGTCTGGATTACGAGCGCTGCGCACTCGATCGCTGGCAAAGCCAGCTCCCACAGGTCCGGCGCATGCAGATCCATTGTGTGCCGGCCTTGCCGGAGATGGGGCCGGTACAGCCAGCACATCAGGTGGCATCTGGATTACGAGCGCTGGCAAAGCCAGCCCACAGGTCCGGCGCATGCAGATCCATTGTGTGGAGCCTTGCCGGCGATGCAAGGCAACACCTTGCCAATCAGGTTTACCTCAATGGCTCGGGCAGCCCTGTTCCTTGACGATGCGCTGGGTCGAGGCCGGGTTGTTGACCAGCTTGGCTGCCGAGCGCGCCGGGCGTTTGACCAGCTCACCACCGCAATTGGGGCACTGGCCCTTGAGCTGACGCTCGTTGCAGTCGCGGCAGAAGGTGCATTCGAACGAGCAGATCAACGCATCCGCGCTATCGCCGGGCAGGTCGCTGCCGCAGCATTCACAGTTGGGGCGCAGTTCGAGCATGGTCAGGTCCTCGCAGGCAGGTCGAAATCGTCAGTGTATACGCTCAAGGCCGATACAGGTGGGCGTGGCCGGCGCGGTACAGCGCCGACTCGCTGAAGGTGTCGCTGCCCAGCACGCGGCCCACCAGGATCAGCGCGGTACGGCGAAAATCCTTGGCCGCCGCCAGCTCGACAATCGTCTCCAGGGTGCCCAGTACCCAGTCCTGGTCCGGCCAGGTTGCGCGGTGTACCACGGCAATCGGGCAGTCGCCGCCATAGTGCGGGCGCAGCTCGTCGACGATTCTGGCCAGGTGCTTGACCCCAAGATGAATCGCCAGGGTGCTGCGATGGCGGGCAAGGTCGGCCAGTTGCTCGCCGGCCGGCATCGGTGATGTGTCGGCGTAGCGGGTGAGGATCACGCTCTGGGCGATGTCCGGCAGGGTCAGTTCGCAGCCGAGCAGGGCGGCACTGGCGGCCACGGCGGTGACGCCGGGCACGATCTCGTAGGGGATGCCCAGCTCGCGCAGGTAGCGGATCTGCTCGCCGATGGCGCCATACAGGCTGGGGTCGCCACTGTGCACCCGGGCCACGTCCTGGCCGTTGTCGTGAGCGCGTTTGATGGCTTCGATGATCTGCGCCAGGTGCAGTTCGGCGCTGTTGATCAGGGTTTCGGCGCGGTGACCCTCCAGCACTGCAGCCGGCACCAGCGAGCCGGCGTAGATGATCACCGGGCAGCGCTGGATCAGGCGCTGGCCCTTGACGGTGATCAGCTCCGGATCGCCGGGGCCGGCGCCGATGAAATAGACGGTCATGGGAAGTCCTTGCGGGGAAAGTGCTGATTATCAGTGAAAACCGCTGGTGCAGGCCAATGCCAGGCTGGCGTCGGCCTGCAGGGTGCGGGGGACCAGCAGGCGGGCCGGGCCGCCGAGCTGCTCGGCCAGGGCCAGGGCGGCGCTTTCGGCCACGCCATAACAGCCGCTGTGCTGGAAGGCTACCGCAGAGCGATGGCTCAGCCGTGGTTCGAAAGCGGCCAGCTGCGCCGCACTGTAGAACAGCAGCGGCACGCCCAGGCGCCGGGCCAGTTCGTACAGGCCGGGCTCGTCGTGCTTGAGGTCGATGCTGGCCAGGCCCATGACCGCGCCGGGCGTCAGGTCATGGGCGAGCAGGGTGCGCGTGAGCAGATTGCTCAGGGCGTCGGCCGGGCAGCCGCGACGGCAACCCAGGCCGAGGTACAGCTGCATCCTCAGGCCTGGCTCGAACGGCGATACAGCCAGGCGCTGATCAGCCCCAGGGCCAGCCAGAACGCGGCGTTGGTCAGCAGCGAGGCGACCTTGAACTCGGCTTCCAGGGCTTCTGGGGCGAGCATCTGGTGCACTTCCGGCTGTGGCGCGCCAATCACATGCGGCACTACCAGCAACACTGCGCCGACAACCTTCAGCAGCCAGTTGCGGGCAAACACGATCAAGGCCAGGCCCACGGCGGTGGCAGCAGCAGTACCGACCCACCAGGCCTGGCGCTGGGCCAGGTCGGCGGCCGCGGTGCCCGGCAGTTCCGGTGGCAGGCCCAGGGTTGGCGCCAGGCAGAACACGGCAAAGCCGCCCAGGCCCCAGAGCGCGCCGCTGATCACGGTCTTCGGTGCGCGCAGGGTGTAGAGCGCGGCAAGGATCAGGGCGAATCCGACCGCCACCACCAGGTTGCCGCCGGTGGTCGACAGTACACGCTGCCAGCCGTCTTGCGGCGACCAGGCTTCGCTGTCGTGATGATGCTCGGCGGTGCCGGCGGCATGTTCATGGGGCGCTTCGAGCGCAGGGGCGGCGCTTTCGTAGGTTTCCGCCTGGAGAATCAGCGGCGCGACCCAGAAGCTTTGCAGCAGGGTCAGCAGCAGGGCGGCCAGCAGGCCGGTAAAGCCTGCGGTACTGGCAATACGCTTGATCATCGGGGCAGCACTCAGTGGCAAGGGAAGGCGGCGCTGTGGCGGGTATCGTGGGCAGCGTTGTGCACCGCTTCGATGTGCGAGAAACCGGCGAAGTACACCAGGCACAGGCCCAGCAGCGAGGCGCCGACAGCAACCAGCAGGCGCTGGCTGAGGCTTGACGGGGTAACGGCTTGGTTAATGGCGGTACTGGTACGCATGGCGCTTTCCTCTTGGTGTTGTCGGCAACAGGCAAGCGCAGCGAACCCCTGCGCAGCGTTCGCCCAGGGGTTGTAACAGCGCCCGCCCACCGCGGGTTTGTTCGGTCAAGCGTTGGGCCGGTCTCCGGGCTGGTGAGGGTAGGCCGCTGGCCACACCACAGGCGTCACCTTCCCATGCCAGACAGCGGGCACAGTGGTTCTGACGCTTTTCTCACTTACCGTTGCGGGGGCAGCACCGGACTTGCCATACACCTTATAAAGAAGCGCATGACGCACCGGTTTCCCAGTTTCACCCTCAAGGGGCACCCAAACGAATGGCGTTAGCAAATCACGGGCGCGGGCAGGCGTCAATCGTGACAGCAGTTGACCGCTCACCGGGCACTGCGTAGCCTAGCCGCTTCGAGGTTCTTCGGCGCTGGCCGAAGCTAAGACGGGAACGCGGTTCAAGCCGCGGCTGCCCCCGCAACTGTAAGCATTGAAGGGTTCGACACAGCCACTGCAGCGTGTGCGGGAAGGCGTCGTTCGACTGGCCAGGTGCCGGTGCAATGCAAGCCAGGAGACCTGCCTCGAACAGTTTCCGACATTCAACCGGGCGGGGTGATCCGGTGGCGAACAGGCCAGGTGCGCAACACCTTTGGCGCTCGTCCCGCATGCCCGCCATCCTGCCAAGGGCATCGCTATGAAAACACTGGCCAAACTCCCCGTCACCATCGTTACCGGCTTCCTCGGCTCGGGCAAGACCACGCTGCTGCGGCACATGCTCGACAACGCCCAGGGGCGGCGCATCGCGGTGATCGTCAACGAGTTTGGCGAGCTGGGCATCGACGGCGAAATCCTCAAGCAGTGCAGCATCGGCTGTACTGAAGAAGAGGCCAGCGGCCGCGTTTATGAACTGGCCAACGGCTGCCTGTGCTGCACCGTGCAGGAAGAGTTCTTCCCGGTGATGCGCGAACTGGTCGCTCGTCGCGGCGACCTCGACCATATCCTCATCGAAACCAGCGGCCTGGCCCTGCCCAAGCCCCTGGTGCAAGCCTTCCAGTGGCCAGAGATTCGCAACGCCTGCACCGTTGACGCGGTGATCACCGTGGTCGATAGCCCGGCCGTCGCCGCAGGCACCTTTGCCGCCTACCCGGAGCAGGTCGATGCGCAGCGCAAGCTCGACCCCAACCTTGACCACGAGTCGCCACTGCACGAGCTGTTCGCCGACCAGCTGGCCAGCGCCGACCTGGTGGTACTGAACAAGGCCGACCTGATTGCCGCCGACGACCTGGCCAAGGTGCGCGCCGAAGTCGAAGAAGAGCTGCCGCCGGCGGTCAAGGTGATCGAAGCCAGCAGCGGCCGCCTGCCGCTGGAAGTGTTGCTGGGCCTGGGCGCCGAATCCGAGGCGCATATCGATGGCCGCCGTACCCACCACGACTCGCACCACGACGGTGATGATCACGACGACCATGACCACGACGCCTTCGACTCGATTTCCATCGAGCTGCCGCAAGCCGACGAAAGCCTGCTGCTTGACGCCCTGACCCAACTGGTGGTGCAGCACGGCATTTTGCGGGTCAAAGGTTTTGCAGCGATCCCGGGCAAGCCGATGCGCCTGCTGATCCAGGGCGTGGGTACCCGTTTCGACAAGCACTTCGACCGCGCCTGGCGCAGTGAAGAGCCGCGCACTACGCGCCTGGTGCTGATCGGCCAGGAACTGGATGCGGTACAACTGGAAGCGAGCCTGCGCGCCGCCCTGGGCGCTTGACCCATGCACTTGCTGCGGACCCAGCCCGGTGGTTTTGTACCGGACGACAGCATTGCCGACCTCGGCCAGACCCCGGCCGAGCTGGTAATCCTCTGCAGCGGTGACTCGCACCTGGCGCTGCTGGCCGAAACCGCCCAGCAGCTGCCCGAGGATTTCCCCAGCCTGCGTCTGGCCAACCCCATGCAGGTACAGAATCATGCCTCGGTCGACCTCTATGTCGACCAGGTGTTGCGCCATGCCAAGGTCATCCTGGTGTCGCTGCACGGCGGCGTCGGCTACTGGCGCTATGGTGTGGAGCAACTGCTGGAGCTGGCCGCCCGTGGCGTGCAGTTGATCCTGGTGCCCGGCGACGACCGCCCCGACCCGGAACTGAGCAGCCTGAGCACGGTGCCGGCCGAGCAGGCCGAACGGCTCTGGCACTTTTTGCGCCAGGGCGGCAAAGCCAATGCCCTGAACTTGTTCAACTGCCTGGCCAGCGAGTTTTTGCAGCGCGACTACCCCTGGAGCGCGCCGCAGCAACTGCCGCGCACCGCGGTGTACCACCCGCGCAAGGCGGCTGCGGCGCTGGAGGACTGGTTCGGCGAGTGGCAGGTCGAGCAGCCGGTGGTGCCGATCCTGTTCTACCGCTCGCACCTGCAGGCGGCCAACACGGCCTTTATCGACACCTTTTGCGAGCGGTTGCAACTGGCCGGGCTCAACCCCTTGCCGATTGCCGTGGCCAGCCTCAAGGAGGCCGGTTGCCTGCAGCAGGTCGAAGACTGGCTGGACCAGGTCGACGCTGCCCTGATCATCAACACCACAGGCTTTGCCCAGTCCAGCCCCGAGCAGCCGCACCTGCGCCCGTTTCGCCGCGACATCCCGGTGTTGCAGGCGATCTGCGCCCAGGACAACGAACCGGCCTGGCAAGCCAGCGAGCAGGGCCTGGGGGCCCGCGACCTGGCCATGCACATCGCCTTGCCGGAGCTGGACGGGCGCATCATCACCCGCCCGGTCAGTTTCAAGGACCTGGCCTGGCGCAGCGAGCGCAGCCAGTCCGACGTAGTCTGCTACCGCGCCCAGCCCGAGCGCATGGACTTTGTCGCCGAGCTGGCGCGGCGTTGGTGCGCCCTGGCGCAGCTGCCCAACGGGCAGAAGCGCGTGGCGCTGATCCTCGCCAACTACCCGACCCGCGACGGGCGCATCGGCAATGGCGTGGGCCTCGACACTCCAGCAGCGGCGCTGAACATCCTGCGCGCGTTGCAGGCCCAGGGCTATCCGCTGGCACCCTTGCCCGACAACGGCACGGCGCTGATCCAGGCTTTGCTCGGTGGCGTCAGCAACGACCTCGACAGCCTCGACCTGCGCCCGTGCATGCAAAGCATGGCCCTGGAGGACTACCTGGCGGCCTTTGCCACCTTGCCCGAGGCCAACCAGATTGCCGTGCGCGAACGCTGGGGCGAGCCGAGCCAGGACCCGATGTTCCGCAGCGGGCGGATGATGATCGCCGGCCTGCGCTACGGCCTGACCTTCGTCGGCATCCAGCCGGCCCGTGGTTACCAGCTGGACCAGAGCGCGGTCTACCACGACCCCGACCTGGTGCCGCCGCACGCTTACCTGGCGTTCTACTTCTGGCTGCGTCACGGCTTTGCCGCCGACGCGCTGATCCATGTCGGCAAGCACGGCAACCTGGAGTGGCTGCCGGGCAAGGGCGTCGGGCTGTCCGATAGCTGCTGGCCGGACGCCTTGCTCGGCCCGCTGCCGAACATTTATCCGTTTATCGTCAATGACCCGGGCGAGGGCGCTCAGGCCAAGCGCCGCACCCAGGCGGTGATCATCGACCATCTGATGCCGCCGCTGACCCGCGCCGAAACCTATGGGCCGTTGCGCCACCTGGAGCTGCTGGCCGACGAGTACTACGAGGCGCAACTGCTTGACCCGCGCCGGGCCCGGGAGCTGCAGCGCGACATCCTGGCGCTGGTGCGTGACAACCATATCGACCGCGAACTGCAAATCGAAGGCGCCCTGGACGATGCCGCGATCTGGCTGCCGCGCCTGGACACCTACCTGTGCGACCTCAAGGAGTCGCAGATCCGCGACGGCCTGCACGTGTTCGGCGAGTCGCCGAGCGGGCGCCTGCGCATCGACACCTTGCTCGCCTTGTTGCGGGTGGAACGCGGCGATGGGCGCGGGGCCAATGGCAGTGTGTTGCGGGCCCTGGCGAAGGCGCTGAACCTGGGCTTCGACCCGCTCGATTGCGACCTCGGCCAGCCCTGGCACGGCCCTCGGCCCACACTCCTGGCGACAATGGACGAAGCCTGGCGCACCGCCGGCGACACCCGCGAACGCCTTGAGCTGTATGCCAGCCAGCTTATCGAGCAGACCCTCGAGGGCAGCGTGCAGCTTGCCGGCGGCCCCGAATGGGCGCAGGTGCAGGCGATTCTCGACGCGCTGGCGCAACAGGTCGCGCCGCAACTGGACAGCTGCGGCCCGGCAGAAATGCACGGCCTGCTTGCCGCCCTCGAAGGCCGTTTCGTCCCCGCCGGCCCCAGCGGCGCGCCAAGCCGCGGGCGCCTGGACGTGCTGCCGACCGGGCGCAACTTCTATACCGTCGATGTGCGCAACCTGCCGACCACCACCGCCTGGCGCATCGGCTTTGCCTCGGCCAACCTGATCCTCGAGCGCCATTTGCAGGACCATGGCGATCACCTGCGTCAGCTCGGCTTGTCGGTGTGGGGCACGGCGACCATGCGCACCGGTGGCGACGATATCGCCCAGGCCATGGCCCTGCTTGGCGTGCGGCCGGTGTGGGCCAGCGGCAGCCAGCGCGTCGACGATTTTGAAATCCTGCCCTTGAGCCTGCTCGACCGGCCACGGGTGGACGTCACCTTGCGCGTCTCAGGGTTCTTCCGCGATGCCTTCGGCAACCTGATCAAGCTGTTCGATGCGGCGGTGCAAGCGGTGGCGGCGCTGGATGAGCCGGATGAGCTCAACCCGCTGGCGGCCAAAGTCCGTAGCGAGCGCGCTGAGTTGCAGGCCCTGGGCCTGGATGCCGAGCAGGCAGGCCGTCAGGCCGGCTGGCGGGTGTTCGGGGCCAAGCCGGGCGCTTATGGCGCTGGCGTGCAGAATGCCATTGACGGACGACTGTGGAATGACCGCCAGGACCTGGCCGAGGTCTACCTTAACCATGGTGGCTACGCCTATGGCGGCGCCGATGAAGGCACGCCGGCGCGTGCCCACTTTGCCCGGCGCCTGAGCCAGGTGCAGGCGGTGCTGCAAAATCAGGACAACCACGAGCACGACCTGCTCGATTCCAATGACTACTACCAGTTCCAGGGCGGCATGCTCGCCGCCGTGGAGAGCCTGGGCGGCAGCAGGGTGGCCAGTTACCACGGTGATCACAGCCAGCCGGACCGGCCGCGTATCCGCACCCTCAAGGAAGAGCTTAACCGGGTGATCCGCGCTCGGGCGCTGAACCCCAAGTGGATCGACGGGGTCAAGCGTCACGGCTATAAAGGTGCCTTTGAGCTGGCGGCCACCGTCGACAACCTGTTCGCTTTCGATGCCACCACGCACCTGATCGACGACCATCATTACCAGTCGCTGGCCGACGCCTATGTGCTCGACGAGGCGACCCGGGATTTTATCCGCCAGCACAACCCCGAGGCCTTGCGCGACATCACCGAGCGCCTGCTCGAAGCCCAGCAGCGCGGGCTCTGGCAGGAACCGGGCGACTACCGTGAAGCGCTGGAAGAACAGCTGCTGGACGGCGAGGAAGAGAATTGAGATGAGCGAACCTGCACATTTTCCCCTGGCCGCCGTGGTCGGCGCCGACGAGCTGAAACTGGCGCTGTGCCTGACCGCCATCGACCCGAAGATCGGCGGCGTGCTGATCGAAGGCCCGCGCGGCATGGCCAAGAGCACCCTGGCGCGGGGCCTGGCTGATCTGCTTGGCGAAGGGCCGTTCGTGACCTTGCCGCTGGGTGCCAGTGAAGAGCGCCTGGTCGGCACCCTCGACCTGGATGCGGCGCTGGGCCAGGGCAAGGCGCAGTTTTCCCCCGGGGTGCTGGCCAAGGCCGACGGTGGCGTGCTCTATGTGGATGAGGTCAATCTTCTGGCGGATCATCTGGTCGACCTGTTGCTGGACGTCGCTGCCAGTGGCACCAACCGGGTCGAGCGCGACGGAATTTCCCACCGCCACAGCGCCCGTTTCGTGCTGATTGGCACCATGAACCCGGAAGAGGGCGAGTTGCGCCCGCAATTGCTCGACCGCTTCGGCCTCAATGTCGTGCTCGAAGGCCAGCCGTTGCCTGAAGCCCGAGGCCAGATCATTCGCCGCCGGCTGGATTTCGACAGCGACCCCGAGGCATTTTGCAGCCAATGGGCGCCAGCCCAGGCGGCCCTGCGCGAGCGCTGCCAGGGTGCCCGCGAGCGCTTGGTGCAGATTGCCCTGGACGACCAGGCCCTGGCGCAGATTACCCAGCGCTGTTTTGCTGCCGGCGTTGATGGCTTGCGCGCTGACCTGGTCTGGCTGCGTGCCGCCCGGGCTCATGCAGCCTGGCGTGGGGCCGGGCAAATCGAGGCCGAGGATATCGATGCCGTGGCCGAGTTTGCCTTGCGTCATCGGCGCCGCGAAGCGCCGTCGCCACAGCCGCCAGCGCCAGACAACGGCGCCGCCATGCCTCCCTCGGCCGGCCAGCAGGGCCAGGGCCAATGGGGCGAGTTGCCGCCGCAAGCCACGCCGAGCGGCGCCCGGCGCGAGGTACCGAGCTGGGCAAAAAAGCCCTGAGCATCCGCCGCCACAGCAGCGCGGATGCCAGACCCCGGCCCGGAGCACTTGCCGCAGGCCCGCGTGGGCGCGGCAAACAGGCGGCATCCGGCGCGGTGGCCTGGCCGGCGACCTTGCTCAAGGGGCGGCCGCGTACGCGCAAAGAGCTGTGCTGGCAACAGCGCACGGCCAGCGCCCATGAGCTGTGGCTGGTGATTGTCGATGCGTCGGCGTCAACGCGCCGACACCAGGCCCTGAGCCGGGCCAAGGGCATGCTGGCGAGTTTCTTCGACCAGGCCTACCGCAACCGCGCGCGCTTGACCCTGCTCACCGCCAGCGGCAATACACCGCGCTGGCAGCGTCACGGGCTCAAGGCTTCGGCAAGTTTGCAGCCGTGGCTTGAGGCGTTGGGGGCGGGGGGCGGGACGCCATTGCTGGCGGCACTGGAGCAGGCACGGGAGTGGCTGCAGGAGCGTCAACGGCGCTACCCGGCAGAACTGCAACGTTGCCTGATTGTGACCGATGGCCGGCTCAAGGCCTGGGAGGCGCTGCAGCCGTTGCCGTGCCAAGCGTTGCTGGTGGATATCGAAAGTTCGCCAGTGAAACTCGGCAGGGCGCAGTTACTTGCGCAACAACTGCACGCCGAATATCAGCATCTGGAAGCGCTGGCAGTACTCGGTAAATAACCAGGCATCAATAAATATAACTGCGGCCACGTGTCGCAGTTTATCCGGCGAGTTATAGCAACGTTACCAAAGACGGGCACCTGGGCCGCGCCTTTGGTAATTAACCGGTCGTTACTTGGGCATCGACCAAGGCTGCAGGTCATAACCTTTTTCGCACAATTCGGCGCGTACTTGCTCAATCAGATCAGCCCACTGTGCAGGGTCGGAGTAGGTGCTGCTTGGCACTTGCTTGCTGCCAATGCGGGTACTGGTCCGGTCGATGACTGCCAGGCTTAGTTCACCGGTGCCATTGGGTGCATCCCAGGCAACACACTGGAAAGGTTCGAAGGCGTGGTCGGCAATCAGCAGTGCTTCGTTGACACGGAGCGGGGCGTTCATGGGTTCGGTCTCTCTGTGGGCCCAAACATCGAATATAACCGCGCGCTTGTTTGCATAGCGGTAAGTTACTTGTACTGATGCCCCCGACCGGGGGACAAGTCACACTTCTTTTAAAAATATTTTAATACCGTTCATCGGTTGATGCCGGGGTACCTGGCATTTTTGTCAGTAGCGGCCAGGTCAGGAGGGGCGTTGTATAGGGCCAGCCACAGCGCTTATGCGCCAATGACG
Organism: Pseudomonas sp. 2835; assembly: GCF_050435905.1. NCBI lineage: Bacteria > Pseudomonadati > Pseudomonadota > Gammaproteobacteria > Pseudomonadales > Pseudomonadaceae > Pseudomonas > Pseudomonas sp. 2835. Next base: position 66,786 of record NZ_JBNDLE010000022.1, read on the forward strand.
GGAGGATGGGATGCGCCAACGTGTATTAACCCAGCAACTTTTGCCGGCGCCGGTCGTACTCGAAGCCGTTGGCAACAACCTCGTCGATACCCTTGAGCGTGCGACGGTACAAATCCCGGCGTACACGCAAATGGCCGCCAACCAGCTGGTGCGAATGATCTGGGATGGGCGGCGGGAAAACAATCAGCACTATTTGCATACCGAGGATCGGATCGTTGACGCCGATGGGGTAGGTCAGCCTATCGATTTCGTCGTGCTGGCCGAACATATCGCCCCGCTCAACAAGGGCCTATTGATGGTGCGGTATCGTGTATTTGATTTTGAAACCGACTGGCACGAATCTGACCAGCTGGTTCTGGAAGTCGGGCGCACAGACCCGGTGCTGCCTCCTCCTTTGGTAGACGAAGCCAAGGAGGGCAGGCTTGATCCAGTCGGTCTGACAACCGCTACCGTGCGCGTGGCAATCTACGATGGCATGCTGGTTGGGCAAAAGGTTTATCTGGAGTGCCTTCGAACAGGTGGCGGGGGCAGCTATCTCGGGGAAATCGAGGTGACTGCCTTGACGGACCTGACCTTTGAACTGCCGGTCGAATTCATTATTCCGGCCATCAGCCAGAATATCCTCTTCCAATACTGGGTGGTGGAGCCAGGTGTACGAACCCGGCACTCGCGGTTGCTGTCGTTATGGATCAGGCTCCAGACCCTGGAACTACAGCTGCCCTGCGTTTCTCAGGCCGCTGCGGGACAGCTTGATCCTTTGCAAGCGTTATCCGGGGTAAACATCAAGGTTGGTTACCCGCACATGACCGTGCAGGAAAACATTCTCTTGCACTGGACCGGCTCGGCCACGGGATCGACCGTTAGTGAACCGCTCAGGGGAGATCCTCGCGGTGAAGTCGAATTTACCCTTGCCCCTGAGCTTGTGGGCGCAAACATAGGGCCCGGCTTGCGCACGGTACAGGTCCGCTATGACGTCGAGCGCGTGGGCGGCGGGGCACAGCGGTCGCCGCTGTTGAGTCTGGGCATACGGCCCCTGGCAGGGCTGGCGCAGCCCACCGTCGCCGGTGTGATTGGAACGACACTGGACCTTGATCGAGTAACCGGCAATCCCCTGGTATCGATAGTGCGGTGGAATTTCGCCCGCGCAGGGCAACGCGTGTGGCTGCGTTGTCATGGCACCAAGCTCAACGGTGATGCCGATATCATCGAGTTGGGCAGCGCCGCCGAGGTGAATGAAGCCGAAGCCGCAAATGGCCTGAGCAGGGCGATCGCGCGCGACCGTCTGCAGCTTCTGCGGGATAACTCCGAACTACGGGTGGAATTCAAAGTCAGCTTCGCGCGCACGCGGCAAGAAACCGACGCGGTTACCTTCCCCTTGCTTCGCCTGACCCTGCGTACGGGCCTTAGCATCGCCCCGGGGGCCCTCGTGCTGGACGGGCCGGCGATCCGCGTGACAAAAAACTGGCAGCAGATCAGGGACTTTCCTGCCAATACAGCGCAGCGCCAGGCTACTGGCGGCCAACCGCCGTATACCTATGCCGTTGCTAATCCGGCGATCGCTACCGTAAGTCAGCAGGGCAAGGTTACCGGTATGGGCAACGGTACAACCACCATCACGGTTCGCGATACTAACCAGCGCAGTGTCCAATACTCGGTACAGGTATCGAACATACGCTGGCTCAACGTCGACGAGCACTCAACGTCTTATGCTACCGGCTTTCAGCTGATGCAGAGCCGCGGGGGAAGCCCGGTGCAGGCGGCCGATGAAGCGCTGCTGCTGGCTCACTATGCGCAGCCATTCCCATCGCTGATGCGGCGCTACTTCTTCATGTTTACCAACGGTCAATGCCCCGGAGCCGAGCGCGTCTATGAAGTGGGCTCGGCTAACACGTTTCGCTGTAATTCCCGCACTACCAATGCGGGCGGTTGGTTTCTGACAAACACAAGGCCCGCCAACTGACTCTGGTATGGGGCATTAAAACGATTCTCCACCAAGCAAAGAGGTGCATCATGTCATACCGTTCACGTCGTACCTTGGGGCGTCTGGGAGTAGCATCAGCGTTCATCTTGCTAGCAGGCTGCAACTCATCCGGAGGCGTCAGCAACGAAGAGGTTCAGGTGAATTGTGCGGCGGTCGGGGCGGGTTATCATCCAGACCCCAGCGATTGCACGCGCTATTTCAGGTGTGTACTAACAGGTGGGCGGTGGCATCGCTTTGACTACAGTTGCCCGGCCGGCAACTTCTATTCCCCGTCAGCCCAGCGATGCGTGGCGGCCAGCAGTTGCCCGAGTGCCGCTCAACCCGCCACCGGCCAGCTCGATCAGGGCTTGCCCGAACGCCGCCAGCTGGTACGCTGAATACTGAGGGTCCAGGCGTTCTAGCGTCAGCAAAATTTATGGGTAGCCGCAGTGATACCAACCCGGTATCCAGTTCGTTGCGGCGCCGCTTTTGACTCCAAATCCTTGACAAATACTCCGGGCCAGCAGACAGACGGTCGTGGGCGTTTGACGCATCGTTGCTACTGTTAAAACGGGCCTGCCAACACACTGTTTCTATTTAAAATTCCAACTATTGGCGCCAAGGAATAGGTCATGCTAGAGCCTGCATCCAACCGCCGCCTGCTTATCGTCGATCCTTGCGATGACTGCCATCGTCTATTGCCCGGCTTGCGCAGTGTTGGCTGGGATGTGCACAGCTGTACCTTGACCTCGGCCCTGGAACACCCTTGCGACGTCGGCCTGCTGCGCTTGCAGGCTTCGCACCTGGAGCACCCGGATGCAGTCAAGGACCTGATCAGCCGCAGCAATACCGAGTGGATCGCGGTGTTGAGCCCGCAAGAGCTGCGGGCGCAGAATGTCGGCGATTTTGTCTGCGAATGGTTTTTTGACTTTCATACCTTGCCCTTTGATGTCTCGCGGGTACAGGTCACCCTTGGCCGCGCGTTCGGCATGGCGCGCCTGCGCGGCAAGGGCTATGTGCATGTCGATGAACCGGAGCACGAACTGCTCGGTGACAGCCGGCCGATTCGCGAACTGCGCAAGCTGCTGAGCAAGCTGGCGCCCACCGAGTCTCCGGTGCTGATTCGCGGCGAGAGCGGCACCGGCAAGGAGCTGGTGGCGCGCACCTTGCACCGTCAGTCCCAGCGCCGCGACAAACCTTTTGTGCCGATCAACTGCGGCGCCATCCCCGAGCACCTGATCCAGTCCGAGCTGTTCGGCCATGAAAAAGGCGCCTTCACCGGCGCTCATCAACGCAAGATCGGCCGTATCGAAGCCGCCCACGGCGGCACGCTGTTTCTCGACGAAATTGGCGACCTGCCGCTGGAGCTGCAGGCCAATCTGCTGCGCTTTCTTCAGGAGAAGCACATCGAGCGGGTCGGCGGCAGCCAGCCGATTGCCGTCGACGTTCGGGTGCTGGCGGCCACCCACGTCGACCTGGAAAAAGCCATCGACAGCGGGCGCTTTCGCGAAGACCTGTATTACCGCCTGAATGTGCTGCAGGTGGTCACTGCGCCGCTGCGCGACCGCCATGGCGATCTGTCGATGCTGGCCAGTCATTTCTCGCATTTCTACAGCCTCGAAACCGGCCGCCGGCCCCGTTCCTTCAGTGAGGACGCGCTGGTGGCGATGGGCAAGCACGACTGGCCGGGCAATGTCCGTGAGCTGGCCAACCGCGTGCGCCGCGGCCTGGTTCTGGCCGAAGGCCGGCAGATCGAGGCGCAGGACCTGGGCTTGCTAGGCCAGCACGCATTCGCGCCAAGCATGGGCACCCTTGAAGACTACAAGCACCGGGCCGAGCGCCAGGCCTTGTGTGATGTGCTCAACCGCCATAGCGACAACCTGAGCATCGCGGCCAAAGTGTTGGGGGTGTCCCGGCCGACTTTCTACCGGTTGCTGCACAAGCACCAGATTCGCTGAGACCTGGACAAGGTGCAGCAAAAAGCCCGCCGAAGCGGGCTTTTTCATAGCGGCGAGCTTTAAAAGTAGTAAGGGAATTTCAGGCTGAAGGAGAAGTCCGGCGCGTCGTCGGTCAGGCCAATGGACAGGTTGGGGACGATGGTCAGGTTGTCGGTGGCGGCAAGGGTCATGCCGATGTTGAAGTTGGCCGCGTTGTAGTCGCTGCTGGGCACCGACTGCCAGTCGCCGCCGTCAGGCTTGATCTTGCTCTTGCTGGCAAACTGGTCAGAGAACGAAAACGACATACTCATCTTCTCGTTCAGGGCAAAGGCGATACCGGCACCAATCTGCCAGGAGTCGCCCAGTTTCACGTCACCCGGGATCTTGGTGTTGATCGTCGGGCTGATGTCGCTGAACGAGTCCTGCATGTTGTAGGTGTAGGACAGGCTGCCGAACAGCACCGCCGGGTCGAAGGTCTTGACCAGCGAGATACCTGGTGTAATCGCCCAGACGCCGTTGCCGGTGGGCAGGCTTTCAGGCACCGAGAGGTTGTCGTTGGTCGGGTCGTTGACCAGCTTGATGCCGTAGGGGTCCTTGCCGGTCGGGGCCTTGACCCGCAGGGTGGCGACCGCGTCGGGCCAGTTTTCCGATTCATCGAGGAACTTGTAGGCAATGCCGACGTTGACATCGCCGATGGTGGGATCGCGCCTGACGGTTGCATCGGAGGTAACCGGCCCGGCACCACCGGCGCCGCCGGAGGAATAAGTGGACTCGCGGTAGATCACCGGGACGTTGATGTCGAACTGCCAACGCTGATCGAGGTTATAGCGGGCGGTCAGGTCCAGGGTCCAGTTATCGGCCTTGATGCGGTCGAGGTTGATGTTGCCGAGGAAGATCGAGTCCAGCGCCAGAAAACCGTTGAGCACCAGGGCGCGGGTATCGTAATGGGTGTAGGTCAGGCCGGTTTCGACGCTGAACTTGCCGCCGCCGAAGAAGCCGCTGGCTTCGTCGTACAGGTTGGAAACGCTTTGCGCAGGCTCCGAATCGTCCTTGAGCGATTGCCCGTACGAGCTGCCCGTGGTTCCCGGCGCACCGGCGGCCACGGTCTGGCCGCCCTTGACGGTTTCGGCGGGGGACTTGGTCAGGCGTCTGGGTGCAGGTGTGGCGGGTGCTTCTTCGACCTGGCGAACGCGTTGTTCAAGGACCATCAACGCGTTCTGCTGGGCTTCGTAACGCTGTTTCAACTCCATGAGTTCTTGTTTTAGTGCTTCGACCTGGGGGTCGGCTGCCGCGTAGAGCAATGTGGCCGGGGTCAGGCTACTCAAACAGACGATAGCTCTGAAGGTTAACGATCGGTGCATGGGTTAGCCGTCCCTTCTGACTACAAGTGATGAGACTGAGCGTAGATCAGAAACCGAGAGTGCGAAGGCCTTTGAGTTGGTCCAGGTTGCCGTTCAGCGCCCCGGCGGTCGGCACGTTGTCACGCAGCACGACGTTCAGGGAGGTGAGGTTGCTGACCTTGTTGCCAGCACCGAGCAAGGTGGTGTTCTGCATCAGCCCACCTTGGGCCAGGCGCTGCACGGTGCTGCCCTGGTTGTTGTTGGCGATGATGTTGAACTGCACGCCGCTGCCGGTCGAGGACACGCTCAGGGAGCCTGCGCCGTTGGCGCCGACCAGGGTCGTGCCTGCGGCCAGGGCTTGGCCCTGTGGCTGCATGGCCGCTGCGGGAGCCTGGTTGGCCTTGCTGACGTTGATGTCGACGTTGTTGTAGGCGCTGTTGTTGTCACCGGCGGCGCGTACCACCTGGGTCACGCCCTCGGTGCTGTTCAGGCCGCTGCCACCGGTGACGGTACCGCTGCCGACGTTTTGCGCGCGCGCCGAGGCGCTGCCTTTTTCGTCGATCATCGACACGTAGAACTGTGGCGTGATGGTCGATTGCTGAATCTGCATTGACGATGTTGCACCGATCACTTCACCGTTGGCGTTTTGCCAGGTGCTGCTCATGACGATGCCGAAGCTGATGATCCGCCCGGGCATGACAAAGCGGCCGCGCAGGTTAGCCAGTTCCTGATCCTTCAGCTCGATGGGTTTGAGCGTCTGCGCCTGGGTTGGCAGGCTGGCGGCCAGGCAAAGCACGGCGAGCCAGATTGAAGTCTTCATGGGATGCTCCCGGAGCCTCATGCTCCCTTGTCATTAGAAGAAGTCGCTTTGGATGAATCCGAAGTCCATCAACTCTGCGTCTTGCACCGGGGTAAAGGTGTTGATGCGGTTCTTGGCAGTAAGCGGCAGCGGTGGGTCGAGCAAGGCATTGGTCTTGTCGTAGCCCCGGCCGATCACGGCGAAGAGAATGCCGTTCCAGCCTTTGACGAAATCTTCGACTTTGTAGCGTTTATGGCCGAGCACCGGATCGCCGATGTACACCCAGCCGTTGTGGACTTTCTGCATGACTACAAAGTGCTTGTAGCCACGGATATCCATCAGCACCACCACCGGAATGCGCACGCTCTGCAAGGCATCGAGCTGTACCCGGTAACCGCGGGCGCGCATGCCTAGGCTTTCGACGTAGCGCTTCATGTCGAGCATGGAAAAGCCCTGGACCCGAACCACGTCATGGTCGGAGTGGGCGAGCATGCCCTCGATGATCTGTTCTTCGTTGACGTCCAGCCAATAGGCCTGGCGCAAGATGGTCGCCAGCGCTGCGGCGCCACAACTGAAATCGGTTTTCTGTTGCACCAGGTCGGCGAATTTGCGTTCGCGAACGCTCTGGATGGGCTTGAACACCACTGCACCACCGGGCAGCACGGCAAGCGGGATGGGCGCCGCTACGCTGAGGTTTGCCAGGCTCAGCAAAAATGCCAAGGCGATAATGCGCATGTTCGAGGCCCCCTGCTGGTCGTGAAAAAAGGCCCCCCGAAGGGGGCCTCCAGATCACAGCATTTACATCGAGGTGTTGGAGATGGCCAGCGAGTTGCTTTGCTGGTTGCCCACACCGGCTGCTACGTTGACGCCCAGGTTGCCGCTGCCGCCATTCACCGAACCGCTCAGGGTTGCAGTGTTGGTTACAGGGTTGGCCCAGCCGGTTGGAGTCAGCACTTGATAAGAGAAAGTATTGCTCAAATCATAAGAGCTGCTTTCACTGTAGCTTTTCGCTTTGTTGTACTCGGACTCGGACGATTTGCTGCCCGATTTTTCGAACGAAGAATCGAAGGCTTTTTCGAACGAAGAGCTGTTGGCTTTATCGTACGAAGAGCTGGACTCTTTGTTCCACGACTTGTCGACATCAACATCCAGCGAGGCAGTCAGCGAAGCATCGGAGGATTGCGAAGTGCTGCCGTTGTGACGACGGCCAAAGTCCCACGAGGAGTTTCTGCTGGCTTCAACCGATGCATCCAGCGAAGCGCTCAGAGAAGCACTGGATGAGCCGCTGGCTTCGTGGTTTCTAGAGCCACTTGCTTCAGAGCTGCGCGAGCCGCTGGCATCGAAGCTTTTCGCCCCGGCGATCTCGAAGCTCGAAGAGTTGCTCTTGCTGCCGCTGGCTTCAAAGGACTTATCGCGCGAGGCGCTGCCGCTGGCCGAGGTGGTAACGGTCAGGGTATCGACGCGATAGGTACGATCGGCGTTGTTGTTGACGGTCAGGCCAGGGCCGTTTTGATCGGCAGTGGCGGTCGCGGTTGCGTTACCGAGTGCAGCGTTGGTATTGGCAATCGCCATGGTGTTTTTCTGTTGGTTCAGGTCGCCACCGGCAATGTTGATACCCATGTTGCCGCTGCCGTTGTTGCCCGAACCGCCCATGACTGCAGAGTTGGTGCTGCCGTAGTTGGTGACGTGGTTGTTGTTGCTGTATTGCGTGACGTTGGCGGTAGCAGAGGCACTGCCAAACACGAAGGTGTTGTCGATTTCCGAAACGGAGCCGGCGTTGGCGATGGCGGCGGCGTTGTCTTGTTGGTTGCCGGCACCGGCAGCCACGTTGACGCCGACGTTACCGCTGGTGCCGGTGGCCGAGCTGCTCATTTCGGCTTCGTTCACCGTGCCTTCGTTGCGGATACGGTTGCCGGTACTGCGCTGGCTGTCCCAGGCATTGGCAGTGGCGGTGACCGAGATTTTTGTCGGAGGAGGGGGCTGATGACCGTGGTTGTTGTGATGACCATTGTTATTATGGCCACCACGTGGATCATTCCCAGCTTGTACAGCAACAGCCATGACCGCAGCAATTGCGAAAACCAGAGGCTTGAGTGCCATCGAAGGTTTCATGGTGATTCTCCGTACTTTATTTTAGGTTAAGTGTTGTTCCTAACGATTTGGGTCAATTCGCGACCCGGATGCTCAGGGTGTTGGCCGTTCGGTTTCCCACCCCGGCACTCTGATTCACCTGAATCACCCCACGGCTACCGGTGAAGGCCTGGTCACTGGTAGTGACCTGGCGAAAGCCGGGTGCGGAGTCAGCTGAGTCGGAGTTGTTGATCAGCGCCACGTTCTGTTGCATGAGGACGCTGTCGTCGATGCTTTGCGGATGCGAACTGATGCTGATCCGCATGGCATTGGCTTGCTGGTTGCTGGCCCCGGCGCTCTGGTTGACACCCAGTGCGCCGCTGCCGTGGCTGAAGGAGTTGCCCTGGATGTTCGACTGGGCATCGATGCTCGGGTCCACCGAGGTGCGCAGGCGCTGACGGATCTGGGTACTGGCACTGGCGCCGTGGCCGACGGCAATAGCACGGGCGTTGGCTTGTTGCTGTTGATCGCCAGCGGCCTGGTTGACCGTAAGGTTGCCCTGGTATTGCGCACCCGAATTGTCGATGTTGGCGTTGTTGATCACTGGAGGTTGGGCGAAGGCCGGGACACTGCAAAACATGGCCAGAATCAGCAGCGAGTGCTTCATCTCACTTGCCTCCGGTCAGGATCTGCAGGGGCGCGAGGCCTTTCTGCACACTTGAATTGACCATGTTGGAGATGCCGTTGCCGGAGTTGCCGGAACGTCCACCGGCCAGGTTCGGCAGTTGCGTCTGGTTACTGATGTTGGCGCCCATGTTGTTGGTCTGTTGGGTGACCAGGGCACCGATACCTGAACCGCTGGTGATCGAGGCGAAGTCGCCGTCGCTCAGCTCGTTGGTTTGCTTGAGGATCTGTGCGGACGGGTTGGTATTGACGGTGGTCGGGTAGGGGTCAGGCGCCAGCGGCGGGCGCATGGCGTTGCGCGGTTGCACATCGCGGGTGATGACGACGATCCCGTTTTCGGCCTGGACCGGCAGGCTCAAGCTCAGGCTTGAACTCACTGCACATCCGAGCAGCAGGAGGCGATAGATGCCTTTATCAATCTTTCCCACGATGGCAATTCCTTCTTAGGTGCGCTGGCCCTGTTCAGCGTTGCGAAGAAGAGAGCAGAAGGTGTGCCGGTTTTTATTTATCAAGCGAAAACAATGGCTTGGTTTGGTTGTGAGCCAGGGCCAAGAAAATGTTGTAACGCTGCTGAGACACTGGCGGTGTACGCCGACTGAGACTGCGGGCGCCACGGCTCGGCGCCAGGCGCGCATGCAAGCTGTTTCAGGCGCTTAACACTTTTGCGCCTGCCGAGGCTGGGCGCTTTAGCTCGCGGGTTTGTCTCGGGAGGGGTGTTTCAGGAATGGACACTTGCCGCTATGACTGTTCAATTCTTGAGCAATGTCTTGACCGCTGCAAAGGTTGCGCGCCGGCGTTGCTCCCAGTCGCCTTGCACGACCTGGAAAGGCTGCTGGTGTTGTGCCAGCCACTCGCCGGTGGCATTGAAAAACGCCAGGCGCTCGGCCAGCAACGGCTGGCAACGCTGGCCATCGTCATGCCAGGCAACCGCCTCTGGGCTGAGCAGCAAGTGCAGGTCGTAGTGGCGGGCCAGCAGCGCCTGTTCCAGCCACGCCGGGCAATCGCCAAACAGCGTGCGGCTCCAGAGCATGTTGCTCAACAGATGGGTGTCGAGGATCAACAGCGCCGGTTGCCGCGCGCGTGCGGCGTCTTCCCAGGCCAACTGCCCGCGGGCAATGCTCGGGATATCGGCATAGCAGGTGTCACGCGCCTGCTCGTCAATGAAGTGGCGCACGTACTCGCCCACCCGTTCGCCACCGAAGTGCGCCTGGATCTCGCTGCTGAGCCAGCTTTTGCCGCTGGATTCAGGGCCTGTGAGTACCAGTACCTTCATGCGTAGGCCAGCGCCGGATCGCGCCGCCAATCGCGCCAGCCCTGCACTGCGATCAGGGTAAACAGGGCGTAGAGTGCGGCGGTCAGGTACATGGCCTTGGACAGGAACAGGCCAACGAAAATCACATCCAGCACCACCCATAGCGCCCAGCACTGCAGGCGCTTTTGTGCCATCCACCATTGCGCGACCAGGCTGAAACCGGTCAGCGCGGCGTCCAGCCAGGGGTGAGCGGCATCAGTCCAGCTGGCCATGGCCGCACCCAGGCCCAGGCTGCCAAGCAAGCCTATGCCCAGGCCAAAGGCAACCGAATGCGCCGGCAGCAGGCTGACCTGGCGAGCTGCGCGGGTGCTGCCTGGACGTGTCCATTGCCACCAGCCATACAGCTGCAGCACGGCGTAAACCAGCTGCAGGAGCATGTCCGAATACAGCTTCACGTCATAGAAGACCCAGGTGTAGAGCAACACCATCACCAGGCCGATCGGCCAGCACCAGGGGTTCTGCTTGGTCGTGAGCCACACGGCGATAACGCCGAGCACGGCGGCGAACAGTTCGAGGCCGGACATCGGCGTTCCTTGGCGGGTTCGAGGGTAGGGCGGGGATTGTACCTTGTGACACGCCAAGCGCCACTAGTGCGCTGGCGAAGTAGCCGCAGGTACGCTCCCCGGGGCCCAACCGTCAAACCCGGAACTGACTGAGGGTTCGATCCAGCTGTTCACTCAGACGGTTCAAGGCCACGCCGGCACTGCTCGACTGCTGTGCAGCCGTCGCCGTCTGGCGCGACAGGTCGGCCGTCTCAGTGACGTTGCGGTTGATCTCCTCGACCACATGGGACTGTTGCAGGGTAGCGCTGGCAATCGAGGCGTTGAGCGCGGTCAGGTTGTGCAGCGCCTGGCTGATGGCGTCCAGGCTGACCCCGGCTTCGCTGGCTTGTTCGACGGTCTGGCGCGAGGCTTCGCTGCTGGCGTCGATGGCCTTGACCGCCGCCTCGGACTGGCCTTGCAGGTGCTCGATCATGCTCTGGATTTCAGCGGTGGACTGCTGGGTGCGCTGGGCCAGCAGGCGCACTTCGTCGGCCACCACGGCAAAGCCGCGGCCCTGTTCGCCGGCGCGGGCCGCTTCGATCGCGGCATTGAGGGCCAGCAGGTTGGTCTGTTCGGCAATCGAGCGGATCACCTCCAGCACGCTGCCGATGCGCGTGCTCTGGCCGGCCAGGGCGCGGATCACCTGCACGGCTTCGTCGATGGTCGCCGACAACTGGTCGATGCGTTGCAGGCTGCCATGGATACTGTGCTGGCCTTGCTCGGCGCGCAACTGGGCGTCATGCATTTCGCTGGACGCCTGTTCGGCATTCTTCGCCACATCCTGCACCGCATAGGTCACTTCGTTGATGGCCGTGGCGACTTGCTCCATTTGCTGGGACTGCTGTTCGCTGCGCTGCTGGGCCTGGCCGGCGTTGTTGCCCACATCGCTGGCCGATTGCGCCAGGGCATGTACCGCGCCCTGCAACTGGCTGATCACGCCCTGCAACTTGCCGGTAAAACTGTTGAAGTGAATGCCCAACTGGGTGACTTCGTCGTTGCCGTGGGTATCCAGGCGCCGGGTCAGGTCGCTCTCGCCACTGGCAATGGTGGCCATGGCATCGACCGCTTCCTGCAGCGGCCGGGCGATGCTTCGGGCAATCAATACCACCAGCAGGGTCATGACCAGGGCGATGCCCAGGCCGAGGATTGAAGCATCGCGCACCTGGCGCAAAAACTCCTCTTGCATGTCATCGATATAAACGCCCGAGCCGATTACCCAGCCCCAGGGTTTGAACAGCTGCACGTAGGAGGTTTTTTTCACCGGCTCGCTGGCGCCGGGCTTGGGCCAGCGGTAGTCGATGCTGCCGGCACCGCTGGCCTTGGCCAGGGCGGCCATTTCGTTGAACAGGGCAAAGCCGTCCGGGTCGCGGATCGCCGAAAGGTCCTGGCCGTCGAGCTTGGGGTTGGTCGGATGCATGATCATCTTCGGCCCCAGGTCGTTGATCCAGAAATAGTCATTCTGGTCATAGCGCAGGCCGCGCACGGTGCTCAGGGCCTGCTGCTGGGCCGCGTCGCGGCTCAAAGTACCGGCCGCTTCCAGCCCCTGGTAATAGGCCAGCACGCCGGCGGCGGTTTCTACTACATGGCGGGTTTTTTCTGCTTTAGCCTGGTACAGGTCGCCATGGATCTGGCGCAGCATCAGCAAACCGAGAGTTACCAGCATCACCACTGCCACCACCAGGATCAGCCACAAGCGCTGGCTGATCGACATACTGCGAAGAGTCTTCATGGAATGCTTACCTCGAGTTCTTTTTATTGTTGCCCACATCCAAGCATGCTTTGCCCCCCGGCACCTACTCGACCAAGGACTAAGTGCTTGATTCGTTGAGGTCTGTTGCGTCGTCCCAGCAGCGTTTATCCGAGAGGTCTGATAGGATTTCGGCCTCGACGGGATAAACCTGAAGGCCGCGTGAACTTTTCTGCTGGCTTTGCGACCAACTGTCGCTGTAAAACGGCCAGGCGCTGAACAGCCATTGGCAACTAAAAGACTATAAAGGGGCATGCCGCAGGCATTGCCCCACGGGGGAAGCATGGATCTTTGGACCGGCCTGCAGGCTGTCATTCTAGGTATTGTCGAAGGCTTGACGGAGTTCTTGCCGATTTCCAGTACCGGCCACCAGATTGTCGTGGCCGACCTGATCAACTTCGGTGGTGAGCGGGCCATGGCCTTCAACATCATCATCCAGCTGGGCGCGATCCTGGCGGTGGTCTGGGAATTTCGTCGCAAGATCTTCGACGTGGTGGTGGGGCTGCCGCGTCAACGTGAGGCCCAGCGCTTTACGGTCAACCTGCTGATTGCCTTCATGCCGGCGGTGGTGCTGGGGGTGCTGTTTGCCGACCTGATCCATGAATACCTGTTCAACCCCATTACGGTTGCCGCAGCGCTGGTGGTTGGTGGCGTGATCATGCTCTGGGCCGAGCGCCGCGAGCATGTGATCCGCGTTGACCAGGTCGACGACATGCGCTGGTCCGACGCCTTGAAAATCGGCTGCGCCCAGTGCCTGGCGATGATCCCGGGTACTTCGCGCTCCGGCTCGACCATCATTGGCGGCCTGCTGTTCGGCCTTTCGCGTAAAGCAGCTACCGAGTTCTCGTTCTTCCTGGCCATGCCGACCATGGTCGGTGCGGCGGTGTATTCGGGCTACAAGTACCGCGATCTGTTCCAGCCGGACGACTTCCCGGTGTTCGCCATCGGTTTTGTGGTCTCGTTCATTTTTGCCATGATCGCGGTACGCGGCCTGCTCAAGTTCATCGCCAACCATAGCTATGCGGCCTTTGCCTGGTACCGCATCGTGTTCGGTTTGATCATCCTCGGCACCTGGCTGTTCGGCTGGGTCGACTGGACCACGGCGCACGGTTGAGATGAGCCGTAGCCCAAGCCAGCAGCGCCGCGCCGCCCCTGCCAGCGGCGCCGTGCAAAACCCCCGCAGCAAGTTGCTGGCCTTTGTCGGCTTGTGCCTGCTGCCGCTGGGCGGCGCCTTGCAGATGTTGCTCAGCGGGCAGTCCTGGCTGCCGGCGCTGGCGTACCCATTGGCCAGCCTGGTGAGCTTCGTGCTGTATTGGCGTGACAAGCAGCAGGCCCGCAACCAGGCCTGGCGCACGCCGGAAAAAGTCCTCCACGCCAGCGAACTGTGTGGCGGCTGGCCGGGCGCCTTGCTGGCCCAGCAACGGTTCCGGCACAAGACCCGCAAGCTGTCATTCCAGCTGAGCTTCTGGGCCATTGTTGCTTTGCACCAGCTGTTCTGGATCGACCACCTGCTGCTCGGTGGCCGCTGGCTTGGCGCCGCGCTGGCGCCAATTCTCAGATAAGCAACCCTGGCTGCAGGCGCTTGGGCAGGCGCCTGACCACCAGTTGGTGGGAGCGTTGCAGCAGTTCGGTCAGTTCGGCGCGGCCCATGGGGTAGGGCGGCGCCATGCTGATCCAGTGCGCGCGCGCCAGATACGGCGCCGGGCGCACGCCGGGGCGGTCGACGTAGCCGAGGAACAGCTCGCTGTCGACCTTGAACGACAGCCCGGCGCCGGCCAGGTCAAGCACGGCAAACATCTTGTTGCCCGCCACCGAGAACACCCGGATGCCACCCCATTTGTAGTCCTCCCGCGCACCCGGCAGGCTCAGGCAGAACGCCGCGACCTGCTCTTCGTTGATTTTCTTGTCAGACATAACGCTCCCCGCATTGGGCAAATTCCGCCACCAGGTGATCGATCCATACCCGCACTGCTGGCAGCAGCCCGCGCCGATGGGGGTAGACCGCCTGCAGATAACCGCCGGGCAGCGACCAGTCTGGCAGCAGGCGTACCAGCTCGCCACGTTCGAGTTCTTCTTCGCAGTGCATGATCGGCAGCGCGGTAAAGCCAAGGCCGGCGACGGCGGCGGCCTTGCGCACGACAAAGTCGTCGATCGCCAGGCGTGCTTCCAGGGCCAGTTCATGCTTGTGCCCCTGGCCATCGAGCAGACGCAGATGCACCAGGCGGTCGGCATCCACCGCGCCGAGCACCGGCAGGCTGGCCAGGTCTTGCGGCTGCTTGAGCACCTGCGCGGCGGCAAATTGCGGAGCGGCCACCAGCAGCATCTGTGCCTGACGCAGGCGGCGGGTGACCAGCGCCGGGTCTTCATCGCCCAGGTCGCGCACCCGCAGGGCTACATCGACGCCCTCGGTGATCAGATCGACGCGGCGGTTGAGCAGGATCATGTCCAGTTGCACCTGCGGGTATTGCTGCAGGAAGCGGCTGATCACGTTCGGTAAAAATTCATGGGCCAGGCCCACCGGGCACGACACCCGCAAGCGCCCGCGCGGTTCGCTGGTCATGCTGGCGACGGCTTCTTCGGCCATCTCCGCCTCCAGCAGCATTGCCTGGCAATGGCGCAGGTAGCGTTCGCCCACGGCCGTCAGCTTCAACTGGCGTGTGGTGCGTTGCAGCAGGCGCGTGCCCAGGCGCTCTTCAAGCTCGGCAATGCGCCGTGACAGGCGTGATTTGGGAATTCCGAGTACACGGCCAGCGGCGGCAAAACCACCGGCTTCGACCACCCGGGCGAAGTAGAACAGATCATTGAGGTCTTGCATGGGCGTCACCATTGTCCTGTCAGTGGGACAATCTAACGCATTTTTGCCGACTTATCAGTTATTCGCCATCCAAGTAGGATTCTCCCCATCGTGATCGCCCACTCGCGATCTTCATTCAGGAGAGTCCCATGAAACTGTTGCATATCGATTCGAGCATCCTGGGCGACAATTCCGCCTCCCGCCAGCTGAGCCGCAGCGTGGTTGAAGCCTGGAAAGCCGCCGACCCGTCGCTGCAAGTGACCTACCGTGACCTGGCCGGCGACGCCATCAGCCACTTCTCGGCCGCGACCCTGGTAGCCGCCGGCACCCCGGAAGAACTGCGCGATGCCGCCCAGCAGCATGAAGCCAAACTCAGCGCCGAAACCCTGCAGGAGTTCCTTGACGCCGACGCCGTGGTACTGGCTGCACCGATGTACAACTTCACCGTGCCGACCCAGCTCAAGGCCTGGATCGACCGCGTCGCGGTGGCTGGCAAGACCTTCCGCTACACCGAAGCCGGCCCTGAAGGCCTGTGCGGCAACAAGAAGGTGATCCTGGTATCGACCGCAGGCGGCCTGCATGCCGGTCAGCCTACCGCAGTCGGCCATGAAGAGTTCCTCAAAGTGTTCCTTGGCTTCATCGGCATCACCGACCTGGAAATCGTCCGCGCCCATGGCCTGGCTTACGGCGATGAGCACCGGGTCAAGGCCATGAACGCCGCCCAGGTACAGATCAGCACCGACCTGTTCGCCGCTGCCTGATCCTTGTTGCGATAGACAGACCGACTGCCGGCACCGCCTGCAGTCGGTTTTTTCATTGAGGTTTCATCTGCGCCAGGCTGGCCCGTTCTATGCTGCGCACTATCAGCGTTGATCGATAGCGTTGCTTAAGGGGCGTAACGATGCGGCGTTTTGGCGCATTACTCCTGCTTGTTCTGTTAGGCAGCCCGCTGATGGTGCAGGCCGAGCCGGCTGCACACTGGAGTGTCGGCGTGCACCGCCTGAGTTTCGCCGACCCGCTCGATGCCCAACCGGTGCAGGCCCTGGCGTTCTATCCTTCCAGCGCACCTGAGCGCAGCAGCCGCATCGACGGCTATCGGGTCCAGGCCTGGGAAGGCGCGCCGATGGTCATTGGCCGTTATCCGCTATTGATGCTGTCCCACGGCAACACCGGTACACCGCTGGCCCTGCACGACCTGGCCACGGCCCTGGCCCGTCGCGGCTTTATCGTCGTCGCTGTCACCCACCCGGGCGACAATGCCCGCGACCACAGCCGTCTGGGTACCTTGAGCAACCTCTATGGGCGGCCGTTGCAGATCAGCGCAGCGATCACCGCCAGCCTCGGCGATAGCTTTCTGGCCCCGTACATCAATGGCCCGCAGGTGGGCGTGATCGGCTATTCGGCTGGCGGCGAGACCGCCTTGATCCTGTCTGGGGCGCAACCGGACCTGGAGCGCTTGCAGCGCTACTGCCTGGAGCGGCCGCTGGATGCCGACGCCTGCAAGACCAAAGGCGTGCTGATCGCCGACCGCGCCGACCTGCGTGCCGCGCCCGATCCACGAGTCAAGGCGCTGTTGCTGATGGCACCGTTGAGCCTGATGTTCGGCCGTCACGCCCTGGCCGAGGTCAAGGTGCCGGCGTTGATCTACAGCGGCGACAAGGACCAGTTGCTGGCCATCGACAAGAACGCCCAGGCCCTGGCGCGCAAGCTGCCGGTCACGCCCAACTACAAGCTGCTGGCCGGTGCCGGGCACTTCGTGTTCATGGCGCCGTGCGACGACGAGCAGCGCCAGAAGATGGCCGCCTTGTGCAACGACCCCGACGGCGTCGACCGTGAGGATATTCACCTGACGCTGCAGGCCGAGGCCGCGCGGTTTTTCAACCACACCCTGACTGAGCGTCACCAGGGCGGGCTGCATATGGCTGATCAGTAGGCGCGTGCACGGCGCGACAGCAGCAAGGTCAAGCCGACTCCCAGCAACGACAGCAAGGCTGCCACGCAAAAAATCCAGGCATAGCCCAGGTGCAGGGCCACCGCGCCCATCAGCGGCCCGGCAATCGCCAGGGCCAGGTCGAAGAACACCGCGTAGGCGCCAAGGCCTGCACCGCGACTGGAGCTGGGTACCTGCTTGATCGCCTCGACGCCCAGCGCCGGATACACCAGCGACAGGCCGAAACCGGCAAAGCCTGCGCCAATTAACGCCAGCAGCGGGCTGGGGGCCAGCCACAACAAGGCCAGGCCCAGGGCCTCGGTGGCCATGCAGGCCATCGCCACGGGGTAGCCGCCAAAGCGGTTGACCGCGTTAACGAACAGCAAGCGCGACAGGATGAAACACACGCCGAACGCGCTCAGGCACCAGGCCGCGCCGCTCCAGCCCTGTTCGAGGTAGAACAGGGTGACGAAAGTGGTCAGGGTGCCGTAGCCGATCGACGCCAGGGTCAGGCTGACCCCGCACGGCGCAACCCGGCCGAATGCGGCCCAGAACGGCAGGCGCTCGCCACGCACCACCGGCGTCGACGGCTTGTTGCGGATCACCAGCAATGCCAGCCCCGCCAGCGCACTCAAGGCCAGGCCCAGGGTGGCGAAATTGATCTGATCAACCAGTGCCACGCCCAGCGGCGCGCCGATGGCGATGGCGCCGTAGGAAGCAATGCCGTTCCAGGAAATCACCCGCGCGGTGTGCTCGGCGCCCACCGCACCGATGCCCCAGCTCAAGGTGCCGACGCCGATCAGCCCTTGGGCAATGCCCAGCAGCACGCGCCCGCCCAGCAGCGCCAGCAGGCTCAGCAACGGCACATCGACTGTCAACGCTGAAGCAAAGGTCAGCACGCCACTGGCGGCAATGCCGATCAGGCCGTAAATGATTGCCCGCTTGGTGCCCAGGCTGTCTGCCGCGCGTCCGGCCAACGGCCGGCTGAGCAGGGTGGCCAGGTATTGCAGGCCGATGGTGATACCGGCGATCACCGCACTGAAGCCCAACTGGTCATGCACATAGCTGGGCAGCACCGCGATCGGCAGGCCGATGCAGAGGAAGGCGATGAAGGTATAGAAGACGATCGAAAGGATTTGCCGGGTGATCGACCCGGTATCGACGGGGGCGGGTTGTTGCGCGGACATGGGTTCGTTCGCTGGCGGGCGTTAGGAGAGGGCCCATGATCGCCGGGTGCGAAGAGAAAAGGAAGCAGGCTAACGGATTTTCCAGCATCGCCTGGCAAACCCGCTCCTACAGGATTGTAGGAGCGGGCTTGCCCCGCGATCAGATCTGGATCAGATCACCACACCTTGGCTGCGCAGGTAGTCATCGTAGGTGCCGCTGAAGTCCACCACACCGCTCGGGCTCAGCTCGATGATGCGGGTGGCCAGCGACGATACGAACTCACGGTCGTGGCTGACGAAGATCAGCGTGCCCGGGTAGTTCTCCAGCGCCAGGTTGAGCGCCTCGATCGATTCCATGTCCAGGTGGTTGGTCGGTTCGTCCATCACCAGTACGTTGGGCTTTTGCAGGATCAGCTTGCCGAACAGCATACGGCCTTGCTCACCACCGGAGATCACCTTGACCGACTTGAGGATCTCGTCGTTGGAGAACAGCATGCGCCCCAGGGTGCCACGGATTACCTGCTCGCCTTGAGTCCACTGGCCCATCCAGTCGAACAGGCTCAGGTCCTCTTCGAAGTCGTGGGCGTGGTCCTGGGCGTAGTAGCCCAGTTCAGCGCTTTCGGTCCATTTCACCGCACCGGCATCCGGGCTCAGTTCACCGACCAGGGTACGCAGCAGGGTGGTCTTGCCGATACCGTTGGGGCCGATGATCGCTACGCGCTCGCCGGCTTCGACGGTGAAGCTGAAGTTTTCGAACAGGGTCTTGCCGTCGAAGCCCTTGGACATCTTCTCGATGGTCACGGCCTGGCGGTGCAGCTTTTTGGTCTGCTCGAAGCGGATGAACGGGCTGACCCGGCTCGATGGCTTGACCTCGGCCAGCTGGATCTTGTCGATCTGCTTGGCGCGCGAAGTGGCCTGCTTGGCTTTCGAGGCGTTGGCCGAGAAGCGGCTGACGAAGGTCTGCAGCTCGGCGATCTGGGCTTTCTTCTTGGCGTTGTCCGACAGCAGCTGCTCGCGCGACTGGGTCGCGGCGGTCATGTACTCGTCGTAGTTGCCCGGGAACAGGCGCAGTTCGCCGTAGTCCAGGTCGGCCATGTGGGTGCAGACGCTGTTGAGGAAGTGGCGGTCGTGGGAAATGATGATCATGGTGCTGTTACGCGCCGTGAGAATGTTTTCCAGCCAGCGGATGGTGTTGATGTCCAGGTGGTTGGTTGGCTCGTCGAGCAGCAACACTTCCGGATCCGAGAACAGCGCCTGGGCCAGCAATACACGCAGCTTCCAGCCGGGTGCGACTTCGGTCATCGGGCCGAAATGCTGTTCCAGCGGGATACCCAGGCCCAGTAGCAGCTCACCGGCGCGGGATTCGGCGGTGTAGCCGTCCATCTCGGCGAACTCGGTTTCCAGCTCGGCAACGGCCATGCCGTCTTCTTCGGTCATTTCCGGCAGCGAGTAGATGCGATCGCGCTCGGCCTTGACCTTCCACAGCTCTTCGTGGCCCATGATCACGGTGTCGATCACGGTGAATTCTTCGTAGGCGAACTGATCCTGGCGCAATTTACCCAGGCGTACGTTCGGCTCGAGCATGACCTGGCCGGCGGACGGCTCCAGATCGTTGCCGAGGATCTTCATGAAGGTCGACTTGCCGCAGCCGTTGGCGCCGATCAGGCCGTAGCGGTTGCCGTTGTTGAACTTGACCGAGACGTTCTCGAACAAGGGCTTGGCGCCGAACTGCATGGTGATGTTAGCGGTGGAGATCAAAGGGCTTACCTATCAATAGCTTACGTCGCTGGCATTGCGGCTGATACCGATTTGATACCAATTTGCAGCTTTTCCAGCTCGCTCCAGTCGGAGCTTGAGTTAATCCAACGCGCATACGTCGACAGCAGCATTTGCACGCTGTGGCCGAGCTGTTGGGAGATAAATGCGGGGTTGAGGCCAGACATTAAGCATATTGTCGCATAGGTGTGACGACAGTTGTATGGCGGACGGTAACGAATCCCTAGTTCTTTAAGTACCGGCCGCCACTGATGATGCAGATCAGAGGTCTGCCGGACGTACTCTGCGTTCTTCGATGGCGGGAAAATGAACGGTGACTCCGTGACCCGCCCCTTTCCTTTCCTGCGTCGCTCGGCGTACTCCCTGGCGAACTCGAGCGCATGCAAGGCCCTCTCGTTGAGTAGCACGAACCGATCTTTGCCGGTTTTGGTGCGCTCGACTACCTCGCCCAGCGCTACAGTGCGCTTCACATGGGCAACCTTCTTCTCCAAGTCGACAGCATCCCAGCGCAGCGCCAGGCCCTCCGACAGGCGTACGCCGCTGAAGAACACGAACTCGAAGAACGCCGCGTAGATCTGGCTTGGCCAGTGCGGGTGCTCGTAGAGCCTGGTGGTGATCTGGTTCGCCTCCTCTAAAGTGAACGGGTCGATCTCTTTCTTGGTGCGCTTGGGCAGTTGCAGAGCCTCGGCAGGGTTTCTGTTGATCAATCCGTCGATCACCGCTGAGCGCAGAATCGTTGACAGCTTCACCAAGGCGTTGCGCTTTACCCCCTGCGATCTCCAAGTGATTGAACTCACCACCTTGCGAACCTGGGTGGTGGTGATCAGGTCCACACGAACCATCGCGAAGTGGAGCATCCAGTAATTGTTCAGCGCACTTTTGTAGTTGTTGTAAGTGCCGGGCGTAATCTCCCGGCTGTCGAGCCAGAGCTGGGCGTACTCACCAAATGTCGGCTTGCTGCCCGCGACAGTTTGCGAGCCCGGGAAAAGCTCGGCGTACTTGTCCTGGTCCAGAAGGCCAAGCTTATTAAAGCTAACTACCTGATCGCGAAGCTGGGATGCAGCCTTGATGCCTTTTTGTGTCGGGGGGTAAGGGAGCGTTTCGCATCGACGGATACCGTCCCATGTGAAACGAATCCGGAGGGAGTTGCGGAAGACTTCGACCCCTCGGGGTAAATCCATTGGTTTTCCAGCCATTCGTCATACCTCTTCTTGCTATAGATGATTCGGCCCTGGTGCTTCATCCAGACGCCTTCGGGGAATACTCCGCGCAGGCGCCGACCCTCCAGGGTTCGCTTTGTGCATCCCAGTAGATCGGCCATGCGCTGCTCGGTGACCTTGTCGAAGTCACCGTCTGTTTCGGTGGTCATAAGTGTCTCCACGCCGCGCATGGCGGCAGAGGGTGGGGAGGGGTTAAGTCAATTGACCAAATTCGTAATGCGAAATGTCAAACCTGTATAGGCAGGGTCTTGGATCAAGCCCCTCCACAAGAGCGAGTGCTTCAGCCATGACCAGAGCGGATGAATCTCAGATAGAAGCCCACAAGCTACTGATGCTGCTCGACGCGGAAACATCCCTGGCTATGAGGCTTGTCTCGATGAACACAATGACCGGGCCGGAGTGGCACGCTATGCGCAAACGGCATCGAGTTTGCTTCGAAGCATGGAGCCACTTCACAAAGGAACTTGCTGAAGCCGAGCCTGTTGTCATCAAGTAAGCCTTCTAGATCAGCCAGGTCATGCGGAGCCGTGCGGCAATGGGTAGGAATCATGGCGATACCTCCGGGCTGTCCTTGTTGAGCTGGCAGCCATTGATGCAGCCACCGCAGGCCCCGCACTGCTCATTGCGGCGCGCCCACTGTACATGCGGGCCGTCGTCGGTATCGAAGATGCCCATCATGAACCACTCAGGACCAGGTGACTCGGGCTCCCAGCCGTTGCAGTGGGCCTCGCCATCCCAGTAGGGATGGAAGTCCAGCTCTACTTCCATGCCCCAGGTCCTCAGCTCCAAGCCTTGCTCGGCAATCCAGGCTTTGTATGGCGCCGGGTCTTCGGTCCCGCCAAAGTCGGGGATTCCCGGGTGGTACCACCACCCGTTTTCATCGCGCTCAACTGCGACACGTTGAATCAACTTCATTTCTTCAGGCATGACTCCGTCCTTGCCGCTGCCGCGGCTATCAATAATTGCGTGTTGTAATTTCGAATTGGTTCAAAGAACCGGAATAGCGATCTAGCCGTTCGTCCCCCTATGTGCCTTACTTAATGGTCAGCAAGGAGGAACGAGATGCGCACCAGAGGTAACGCCTATTGGGAATGGGCAGACTCAACGCTTCACTGCAGAACTCATGAAGAGGAACTCAGTGGTGGGGCAACTATCGATGTTCAGGTCAGGCTGTCCCGGGCAGGTGTTACCCAGTTGTTCATCGGGGTGTACGCGGCAACCGGCGAGGCGCTCTATGAAGAAGGCCTCGACTGCCGCTCGAATGAGTCAATGACACGCGCCCTAGCCTGGGGTGTAGGCAAGGCTCGGCACATCGCCGAGGAGGGTGTGGCACAGGCGCCGATGCGCGCTCGGAAGGCCTGATTCATTGCGTGGAGTACAAATGTACTCCTTGGTCATTCGCCCTGATTGGCGAGCATGTTCAGGCGCTGGAAGGAGGTGCCAGGGATGCCCTGGTCCCGCTCAATCGGTGCGCTCGGCTCTGCGCTGGCGGATAAGGCGGCCTCAATGTGCTTCCTGAACCTGCCGCCGCCTGGGGCGTCCTTGATATCACGCAGCAGGTCAAGAGCCTCGGCCAGCCGGGGGCGCAGGGCTGCAACCTTGTTGGCTGACCGGTCGTATT
>NZ_JBNDLE010000023.1:0-85091 GCF_050435905.1 Pseudomonas sp. 2835
CTACTTTTTTTTGCCCTCGGCGGGCCATAAACCCGCAGCCCCCCCGGGGGGTACACCCCCGCCCCGGGGGGGGGGGGGCTTCCCCCGCGATGGGACTTTTACCGACCTCCCAGGAATACCCCGCAATGCCCCGCGCTTCTCGCATCACCCCTGCCCTGCTCCTGGCCCTGGCCCTGGCCAGCTCCACAACCCTGGCCGACGACCTGATGACCCGCAACACCCTGACCGGCGACTGGGGCGGCCTGCGCCATCAGCTCGACGAACAGGGCATCAAGTTCACTGGCGACTACAGCGGCGAAACCGCCTACAACGCCGATGGCGGCCTGCACCGCTCGGCGCGTTACTCGCAGAACCTCAAGCTAGGCGTGCAGTTCGACCTGGGCAAGCTGTACGGCCTGGACAACGGCGGCAAAGTCCAGCTGACGGTCAACGACCGCCGCGGCAACAGCGCCTCCGAAGACCTGGTGGGCAACCGCCTGCCGATTCAGGAAAACTACGGCGGCCTCTACACCCGCCTGACTGAACTGAGCTACGAGCGCAGCCTGTTGACCCCGGCGCTGAACGTCAAGCTCGGCTACATGGCCATGGGCAACGACCTCGGCGGCCTCGACAGCGGCATCCTCTGCAACTTCATGAACGCCGGCTTCTGCGGCCATCCGCTGAACATGTCCGGCGGCAGCGGCTGGACCAACTACCCCAACGCGCATCTGGGCGTGCGGGTCAAATACGACCTGTCGCCGGCCTGGCAACTGCGCGTGGCGGCGTTCAACGTCGACCCCGAAAGCAACGGCAACTCCAGCCGCGCCTGGCACCTGGGTCCCAAGCACACCACCGGCACCGTGGTCCCGGTGGAGCTGGTGTATAAGCTTGCCGGCGAACTGCCGGGTGAGTACAAGCTCGGTTACTACTATGACAGCTCCGATGTAAAACGCATCGGCAGCGATAAAGAGGTGTCCGGCCGTGGCGGCCATTACCTGCTGGTGGATCAGGCCGTCTGGGCCTCGCAAGGCACCGAGGGCCGCAGTCTGCATGCCTTTGGCCAGTACTCGGCCGCCAGCGCTGCCGCCTCGCCGTTCAGCAAGTGGTATGGCGCAGGCGTGGTGTTGTACAAGCCGTTCGAAGGTCGCCCGCGTGACACGCTTGCCCTGGGCTATGGCCGCGCCGTGCCCAACCCGCGCAGCCGTGATGTGCAGCAAGACGCTGCCGTGGCCGCAGGGGTTGCCTACCCCAACCTGGACAGCGCCGAGCAGTTGATCGAACTGAGCTACGGCTACCAGGCCACCCCTTGGCTGACCCTGCGCCCGGATGTGCAGTACATCATCGAGCCGGGGGCGTTTTCGGGAGACAACATCGACAACGCATTGGTGCTCGGCCTGCAGGTGAAAGCCACGTTCTAAGCCTTGTAGACACCGGCGAGCGCCGTTGGTCTATACACGCCCGGGCACTCCGGGCGATGAACGCGCTCCCGGTTTTCAAGGTTTGAAGATGAATACGCTGCTTTCTATCTACGCGCTGTGCGTGGTCGTGCTGTTTGTGCCAGGAAGTGCGTAAGTATTGGGAATGTGCAACGAGAAAATGGCAGGGGCGGCTGGATTCGAACCAACGCATGGCAGGATCAAAACCTGCTGCCTTACCGCTTGGCGACGCCCCTGTAGCTGTAGCGATGAGTGCCTGGCACTCGCTTGCGATGATGCAGCGCGGTGCAACCTGGGAAGTTGCGGGCCTTCGCTGCCAGCCCCGTGAGGGCCGTTGCAAGAATGGTTGGCAATTTAACAAACTTGATTGCATCTGGGAAGCCCCCGGGCAAACAAATTGTTGTTAAAACAGCCACTTACTCTGAATCGAGGCGCCAGGTCGGCGCCTCGACCGTTCACCGGCTACGCCCGACAGGGCGCACCCGGCTTTTTTACCGTGCGCAGCTTAGTTCCACGGACGGTCGCCGTTCTCGTCTTTGACCCGAGTCGGCAGGCCCATCACGTCCAGCGCCTTGAGGAACGGCTCGGCTGGCAGCTCCTCGACGTTGACCATGCGCTGCACATCCCACTCGCCACGGGCAACCAGCAGCGCTGCCGCTACGGGTGGTACGCCTGCGGTGTAGGAAATGCCCTGGCTGTCGGTTTCGGCGTAAGCCTCTTCGTGGTCCGCTACGTTGTAGATGAACACTTCGCGTGGCTGGCCGTCCTTGGTGCCTTTGACCAGGTCGCCGATGCAGGTCTTGCCGGTGTAACCCGGAGCCAGCGAGGCAGGATCCGGCAGAACGGCCTTGACCACTTTGAGCGGGACTACTTCAAGGCCTTCGGCGGTCTTGACCGGTTGCTCGCTGAGCAGGCCAAGGTTTTTCAGCACGGTGAAGACGTTGATGTAGTGCTCGCCAAAGCTCATCCAGAAACGCACGTTCGGCACGTCGAGGTTCTTCGACAGCGAGTGCACTTCGTCGTGGCCGGTCAGGTACAGGTTCTGCGAGCCGACTACCGGCAGGTCGTCGGTACGCTTGACTTCGAACATGGTATTGCTGGTCCACTGGCTGTTCTGCCAGCTCCACACCTGCCCGGTGAACTCGCGGAAGTTGATTTCCGGGTCGAAGTTGGTGGCAA
This sequence comes from Pseudomonas sp. 2835, assembly GCF_050435905.1. Lineage (NCBI taxonomy): Bacteria > Pseudomonadati > Pseudomonadota > Gammaproteobacteria > Pseudomonadales > Pseudomonadaceae > Pseudomonas > Pseudomonas sp. 2835. The sequence goes on from NZ_JBNDLE010000023.1 coordinate 2,595, forward strand.
AGTACTTGCCATGGGATCCAGCATTGACGTCGAGAATGTCGATCGAATCAATGCTGTCGAAATACTGTTGCTTGGCCAGGGCCGCATAGGCGTTTACCACGCCCGGATCGAAGCCCACGCCAAGAATGGCGGTAACGTTCTTTTGTTGGCACTCTTCGAGGTGTTTCCACTCGTAGTTGCCATACCAGGGCGGCGTCTCGCAGATCTTGCCCGGTTCTTCGTGAATGGCGGTGTCCAGGTAGGCCACGCCGGTATCGATGCAGGCACGCAGCACCGACATGTTGAGGAAAGCGGAACCGACGTTGATGACGATTTGCGATTCGGTTTCGCGGATCAGCGCTTTGGTCGCTTCGACGTCCAGCGCATTCAGCGAGAAGGCTTTGATCTCTGCGGGCTGCTTGAGGCTACCCTTGGCCTTGACGCTGTCGATGATGGCCTGGCATTTGGAGATGTTGCGCGACGCGATAGCAATACGACCGAGTTCGTCGTTGTGCTGCGCGCACTTGTGGGCCACCACCTTGGCGACACCTCCTGCACCAATGATAAGAACGTTCTTCTTCAATTTCTCTTGCTCTCCTTTACTGCCAGCTTACGACAGGCTGGACAAGTAGTCTTCGAAACCAAACTCACGAACCAGCTCGACACTACCGTCGAGTTGTTTCACTACGATGGACGGCATTTTCAGGCCGTTGAACCAGTTTTTCTTGACCATGGTGTAACCCGCTGCGTCAACAAACGACAGCCGATCGCCGATGGCCAGCGGACGATCGAATTGGTATTCGCCGAAAATGTCGCCGGCGAGGCAGGATTTGCCGCATACCATGTAGGTGTGTTCGCCCTCGCTGGGTGCCAGCTTGGCGTTCAGGCGGTAGATCAGCAGGTCGAGCATGTGCGCTTCGATCGAGCTGTCGACCACGGCCAGGTGCTTGCCGTTGTAGAGGGTGTCGAGCACGGTAACTTCCAGCGAGGCGCTCTGGGTGATAGCCGCTTCGCCCGGCTCCAGGTAAACCTGCACGCCGTACTTCTCGGAAAAGGCTTTCAGGCGCGCGCAGAAGGCGTCGAGGGCATAGCCTTCGCCGGTGAAGTGGATACCGCCGCCGAGGCTGACCCACTCGACCTTGTGCAGCAGGTGGCCGAAGCGCTCTTCGATGGTGTACAGCATCTGGTCGAACAGGCCGAAGTCGCCGTTCTCGCAGTTGTTGTGGAACATGAAGCCGGAAATCTTCTCGATGACTTCCTCGACCTTCACCGGGTCCCACTCGCCCAGGCGGCTGAACGGGCGCGCCGGGTCGGCCAGCAGGTAGTCAGAGCTGCTCACCTGCGGGTTGACGCGCAGGCCACGGACCTTGCCTTCGGAGGCATCGGCAAAACGCTGCAGCTGGCCAATGGAGTTGAAGATGATCTTGTCGCAGTTGTCGAGCATCTCTTCGATTTCATCGTCGGCCCAGGCCACGCTGTAGGCGTGGGTCTCGCCCTCGAACTTCTGGCGGCCAAGCTTGAGCTCGTACAGCGACGACGAGGTGGTGCCGTCCATGTACTGCTGCATCAGGTCGAACACCGACCAGGTAGCAAAGCACTTGAGTGCCAGCAGGGCCTTGGCCCCGGACTGCTCGCGCACGTAGGCGATCTTCTCCATGTTGCGCAGCAGCTTGGTTTTGTCGATGAGGTAGTACGGCGTTTTGATCATTTCGAGGCCCCCGGCCAGGCCGGCCAAAAAAAGGACACGCATTGTGCCTTCCCTTGCCTCAAGTCGAAAGAGCAAAAGCGCTTTTCCCTTGATCAGCGGTCGGTTTTTGACCAATCGAAGCGCGTTGCCGGTGTGAGCCGTGCGCACAATTGTTCTAAACACCCACCGCGCAAACGCGCTATGGTCGTGCATGCCCACGCCTCACTGCCCGGAGCCACGCCGTGCCCAGCCCCAACTGGATCGATCTCGCCCAGGACGCCGACACCGGCATCGAGTCGGTGCGCGCGCATTTCAAGGGCCACGCCTATGACCCGCACTGGCACGACAGTTACCTGATCGGTGTCACCGAGCAAGGTGTACAGCAGTTCCATTGCCGCCAGCTAAAGCACTTTAGCACCCCGGGCAAGGTGTTCATGCTCGAACCCGGGGAAATCCACGACGGCCATGCTCCGACCGAAGACGGCTTCACCTACTCGATGCTCTACCTCGACCCGCAGTGGCTGGAGCGCGAGCTGCAAGCGTTGTTCGAGCAGGCGCCAGCGGCTAGCCAGCCCAGCTTTGCCGATACCTTGAGCAGTGACGTGCAGCTGTCCGGGGCCATTGCCCGGGCCTTCCAGGCGCTGCATGGCGGTGAGCTGAAAATGCTCCGGCAGACGGCAATGGACGAGCTGCTCGGCTGCATGACCCGCCATACCCTGTGGCGCAAACGCATCGACCCCGACCCGCGCCTGCCGCAGGTGGCGCGCAGGGCCCGCGAGTATCTGCATGCGCATTACTTCGAGGACATTGGCCTGGTGGAGCTGGCCCAGGCCTGCCAGGTCGATCGCTTTCGCCTCAACCGTGCCTTCAAGAGCGCCTTTGGCCTGGCGCCCCATGCTTACCTGATCCAGCTGCGCCTGGCCAAGGCGCGCCGCTGGCTGGCCCGTGGTGACAGCCCGGCAGTGGTCGCCGCCGCCCTCGGCTTTGCCGACCAGAGCCACCTGGGCCGCTGGTTCCGCCGCGCCTACCGGCTCACACCTGCCGATTACCGCCGCCGCTGCGCAAAGCTTCCAGACTGAAACCCCGCCAGCACTGAACATGGGCCTCCCTTGCACCGGAGCCCGATCATGCTGCCCAACCTGCTGCCCTTTGCCCTGTTCGCCTTTGTCGCCAGTATCACCCCCGGCCCGACCAACATCCTGATCCTCGGTCATGGCGCGCGCTTCGGCCTGCGCGCCACCCTGCCGCTGGTGCTTGGCGCTTGCCTGTCGGCCACACTGGTGCTGTTGTTGGTGGGTGTGGGGCTGGGCGAAGTGCTGCTGACCTATCCGCGCGTGCAGCAACTGATGACTTGGCTCGGGGTGGCCTGGTTGACCTGGCTGGGCTGGCAATTGCTCCACGCCGGCGTAACGCCGCTGACCAGTACAGCGCAACCACGCGATCTGGGCCCGTTGGGCGCCGCCCTGCTGCAGGCAATAAACCCCAAGGTGTGGTTGATGGCGATGGCGGTGATCGGCTTGTTCAACAGCGCTGATGCCGACCCGCTGCAGCACATGCTGAAACTGTCGCTGCTGTTTTTGCTCATCGCCCTGCCCTGCATGACCACCTGGGCACTGATGGGCGTCGGCAGTGCGCGCTTGCTGCGCTCGCCGCAGCAGGTGCGGCGGCTGAATCAGTTGCTGGCGTTGCTGCTGATTGCCTCGGCCTGGCTGGCGGCGCTGGGCTAAACCAGGCGGGGCCTTGCGCCCCGCCTCGCACCCTCAGCTGAAGGCGTTGATGAACCAGGTAATCAGCGGCAAGGCGACGATGTCGATCAGCACCGCCCCGCACAGCGGCACGATGATGAAGGCCTTGTAGGAGAACACCTTGTAGTGGTCGCAGATCGCGCCCATGTTGGCCACCGCGTTCGGCGTCGCGCCCAGGCCATGGCCCATGTAGCCGGCACACAGCACCGCCGCGTCGTAGTTGCCGCCGAACAGGCGGAACAAGACGAAGATGCACAGCAGCACCATGATCAGCACCTGCACCACCAGGATCACCAGCAGCGGCAGGCCCAGTTGCTCCAGTTCCCAGAACTTCAGGCTCATCATCGCCATGGTCAGGAACATGCCCAGGCTGATGTCGCCCAGGGTGCTGACGGCATTGTCGGGAATCTCGATGACCCGTGCGCGGTCGTTGAAGTTGCGCGCCAGGATGGCGACGAACATGGCGCCGACGTACACCGGCAGGACGATGCCCAGGTGCGCCTTCAAGGCATCGCCGATCCAGAAACCGAGCACCATGATCACCAGCATGCAGGTCAGCAGACGCAATAGCACCGGCGTATCGATGCTGACGGCGGGGGTTTCATTGGCTTTTTCCAGGGCTTGCAGGGCGTCGACCTGGTCTGCCTGTACCACCAGTTTCTTGCGTTCGATCAGGTAGCGTGCCACCGGGCTGCCGAGCAGGCCACCGGCAACCATGCCGAAAGTTGCCGAGGCCAGTGCGGCGGTGGTGGCGCCGACCGTGCCGAGGCTCTCGGCGATCGGGCCAAAGGCTGCGGCCGCACCAAAACCGCCCTCCAGCGACACGGCGCCGGCCATGATTCCCAGCAGCGGGTCGATGCCCAGGGCCTTGGCCATGCCCACGCCGACCAGGTTCTGCAGCAGCGCCAGGCCCCAGCAGGCACCCAGGTAGATGAACAGGATCTTGCCGCCCTGACGCAGCAGTCCAAGGCTGCCACCCAGGCCGACGGTGGTGAAGAACGCCACCATCAACGGCGTTTGCATGGCGGTGTCGAGCTTGATGTCCAGCCACTGCTGGTCACGTAGCAGCCACACCACCAGGGCGAAGCCAAAGCCGCCGATGACCGGCGCCGGGACACAGAGCTGGCGCAGCCAGTAGCTGTGCTTCTTCAGTTGCGCACCCATCGCCAGCAGCAGGAGCGCCAGGGCGACGGTGGTCAGAGCATCGAGTTGCAGGGTCAGCATGGTTAACACTCTTCTTTTTATAGTTGGATAGGGGTTGAGGATTTCAGTCGACCAGGCTGGCCAGCAGCCGCGCAGCAATGCGCGCGGTGCGCTGGTCCTGGTCAAGACCGGGGTTGAGTTCGGCGATGTCGGCCATGCGCAACTTGCCGCTGGCCTTGGCGCGCCGCGCCAGATGCTCGACCACCATCAGCTCGACGCCGTGGGCCGAAGGGGCACTGACGCCAGGCGCCTGGCTGGCCGGCAGGACGTCCAGGCAGAGGGTCAGGTACAGGTGGTCGATGCCGCTGATAAACTCATCGACAAAGGCTTCGAGGGCGGCGATGTTCCATGGCTGCATCTGCCGGTCGAGGCGATAGCGCACGTTCAGGCGCTGGGCCTGGTCGAACAGTGCCTGGGTATTGTTCAGTTCGCTGACGCCCAGGCAGCAGTACTCGAAGGCCATGCCGGCTTGCTGGCAGTATTCGGCGATCTGCCGGAACGGCGTGCCGGAGCTGCTCTGGGCGCTGTGGCGCAGGTCGAAGTGGGCATCGAAATTGAGAATGCCGATGCGCGGCTGCGCCTCTTGCTGGCGTAAATGGCCGGCCAGGCCGAGAAAACTGGCATAGGCAATTTCGTGGCCGCCGCCCAGGCCCAGCGGCAGATGCCCTTGCCCCAGCAGTTGCGTCACCCGCTTGGCATAGGCCTGCTGGGCACCTTCCAGGTCAGTACCGAGGCAGACGAAATCGCCGCTGTCATACACCGGGCGCTGGCCGCGCCAGGCCAGGTTAGCCAGTGCCTTGCGCAGGGCCGGCGGCCCCTGGCGGGCGCCGCTGCGGCCCTGGTTGCGGATCACCCCTTCGTCACAGGCCAGGCCCACCAGGGCGTTGCCAGCCGGTTGGTGGTCAGCCCAGGGCTGTACCCATTGGTGCCAGCGCAGGGCCGCCGCGCCTTCTGCGGCGTCGACGCGGCCCTGCCAGAGCGGCAGTGCGGTAGTGCTGTTCATGCGGGTACTCCAGTAGATTCAGTCCAGCCGCGCACCGATGCGCAGGGCCACGTCGCAGGTCCAGCGGGTCAGGCGCTCGCTGTTCTGCCGGGCGCGGATGGCCGGGGCCATCAGGCTGATTGCGCCATGCAGGCGGTTGCGGCTGTCGAGCACCGGGGCACTGACGCCCCAGATGCCGTCGTCGATTTCACCGAGGCTGATGGCATAGCCCTGGTCACGGATCTGCACGAAGCTCTGGCGGTAGCTGTCCAGTGCTTCGTCGTCCACGCCCTGCTCTTCGAGAATGGCCAGGCTACGTGCCGGCTCCATGTGCGCCAGCAACACCCGCGCCGAAGCACCGACCCGCAGCGGTTGCGCCAGGCCCTTCTGGTAGCAGCAACGCAGCGGCTGCGGGCTGTCGAGCAGTTCGATACAGATAGCCTGGCCGTTGCTCGGCACCATCAGCGCCACGCTCTCCTGGCTGAGTTCGGCCAGGCGCTTGAGCTCGGGCTTGGCCAGCGACACCAGCAGCGCCTCGCGGTCGAACTTCTTCGCCAGTTGCAGGCAGGCCGGGCCCGGCAGGTAGCGGCCATGGCCGTTGTCTTCGGCCAGGCCCCAACGCAGCAGGGTTTTCAGGTGCCGATAGGTGCTGCTCAGGGGCTGGTCCAGTTGCAGGCTCAGCTCCTTGGCCGACACGGCCTCGTTGGCCTGGCCAAGGGCGACGAGGATCTGCAGCAGGCGATCGGTGGGCGTGGTGTAGGTCATATGTGCTCCTTGCCGCCATGGTGCACAGTCTTTCTCAATAGGTGAAACTCGATTCCCATTGAGTGGGAAATGTCCTACTTATAGAGGCTGAGCCGCCGTTTGTCAGTCCCGACCGAATACTGGCCGAAAGAACGAACGCTCATAGCTGAGGATGCACCGGGTATCCTGGGCGTACTGGAAGGCGGCCAGGCACTCGGGGTCGTTCATCGAGTCCTGGCGGTAGCGTTCGTACGCGGCAAGGCTTGGAAAGCTGAACATCGCCAGGGCGATATTGTTGGCACCTTCCGAAGGCAGGAAGTAGCCGTGGTGCTGGCCGCCGAAGCGCTCCACCAGCGGGATCCAGAGTTTGCCGTAGTGTTCGAACTCGGCGAGTTTGTAAGGGTCGAGGACGTAGCGCAGGTAGCAGGTGATCATCGGTGGGTTCTCGCTGAAATTGCTCGGCAGCCGAGAATGCACGATTCCAGCGCGGCCCGCATCAGTCTTGAGGGCCGGCAATCTCGTCCATGAAGCCTGCAACGAACAGCTCCAGGCGCCGATGCCGCTCGGCCGCCAGGCGTGCGCCCTCCCCGGTTTGAAAGCCCGAGGCCAGTTTCAGCAATTTGGTGTGAAAGTGCTCGAGGCTGAACTGGTGGTCCAGGTAGTCGCGGCCTGCCGCGCTGGGATTAGTGAAATCGTACAGGGCAGAGCCCATGCGCCCACCGACGTAGAAGCAGCGGGCCACACCGACCATACCGATGGCGTCCAGACGGTCACTGTCCTGAAGGATTTTTGCCTCGAGGGTTTCGGGCGGCAGGCCGGCTGAAAAACTGTGCGTAGCGACGGCATGAGCGACAGCGCTGATGCGCTCGCCGGGCCAGCCAAGATCGGCGAGTATCCGGGCAGCTTTTTCAGCGGACAGGGTCGAGGCCTGGGCGCGCAGCGGCGAGTTCTTTTCGACCGCGACGCAATCGTGCAGCAGCGTGGCGGCCAGCAGGATGGACAGATCACCACCCTCCCGGGCCTGAATCCGCCGGGCATTGCTCCAGACCCGGTGGATGTGGGCCAGGTCATGGGAGCCGTCGCTGCTGTCTGCAGGCAGATGCGGCAACAGCATGTCGGCGAGTGATTGGCAGGGATGGAAAGATTGGGTTGGCATCAGCAGCGGCGTCTTCAAATCGGTGATCGAAAATACGCCAGCGGCGCCCGGATTGCGACCGCTGCGCGCTCGATCGCGGGCAAGTCCCGCTCCCACAGGTCCGGCGCCCGCAGTTCCAACATGGGAGCCGGCATGCCAGCGATCGAGCGCAACGCGGTCGTAATCCAGGCAACACGATTCATCCGCGAAGCGCCGCCGCACGGCCATAGATCAGCAACTCGCCACCCGTGGCGATCACCAGGCTCAGGCCAGTGTAGGAAAACCCGAAGGCACGCACTTCGGTTTCGATCGCCAGGGTGTGAAACTGCCACGGCCGGTTATAGCGCGCGCCATGCAGCCAGGAGCCCGGCTCGACCAGCAGCAGGTGCTGCTCGGGCCAGGCCAGGGTGATGTTCTCCACCACCCAGCCATCGCTGGTGCTGATCGGCAGGCCGCCACCCTGGATGCCGGACATGCGGATCACCCGCTCGTTGAGCGGGCCGATGCCACGGGTTTCCAGGTAGTGGTCGCTGCCCAGGTTGTCGGTGCGGTCGCGGGCGATTTTCTCGCCGCTGCGACAGTCGATGACACTGCGACCTGAACTCGAAGCCACCAGCAGCCGCTCGCTGTCGCGGTCGAAGCCCACCTCCAGCAGGCCGGCGACGGTGAACTGGCCAGTCAGTTTCCACGGCGCGGGCGCGGGCGCCACCGGTTGCTGGCGGATGGCCTGGCGCAAAGGGTCGAGGTGTCTGCTGGTCATGGTGCCTTCCAGTGCGGATGCAGCCCCTACAATCCCTGTCGCCAGCCGCCGGGTCAACCCTCCCGCGAAATCGGCACCCCCGCGCTGGCTTTCGGCCCGGCCATGGCCCAGGCGATCAGGCCCAGCACGGGTACGAAGACGATAAACACGATCCACAACATCTTGCGATCCGCCCGGCTTTTGCTGCCGATGATGCGTTTGATGGCCCAAAGTTCGACCAGGGTGAGCAATACGGCAAGGGTGATCCAGATATGACCGTTTTCCATGGGTAGCCTCCAGAGGGGTTCTGAAGGTTAGGTGTGCCAAGCAGATCAGGGTTCATTCTGATTGCCATTGCGGGCCGGGCAATATCTGGCATCATCGCCTCAACCTGCCAGTTCGCGGAGCCGCGCCTTGCCCACCCCACGCCAGTTCAGCAAGAAATCCAGCACCAGCAACATGCTCAACCTCAAGCACCCCGAGGCTGCCTCGACCCCGGTGTACCAGGTGGGTTTTGTGCTGCTGGAGAACTTCTCCATGGCCAGCTTTACCGTGGCCATGGATGTGCTGGTGACGGCCAACCTGCTCAAGAGTAACCTGTTCTTGAGTTCGCCGTTTTCCCTGGGTAGCGAGCGGGTTACCAGTGACCTGGGCCTGGAGATTTATGCCGCGCACCTGGACCGCGCAGCGCTGGACAACCTCGACATGCTGATTGTTTGCGGCGGCCTGCGTACCCCACTCAAGTACCCGGAGCTGGACAAGCTGCTGAACGATGCTGCCGCCCACCAACTGGCCCTCGGCGGGCTGTGGAACGGTGCCTGGTTTCTCGGCCGCGCCGGGGTGCTGGAGGGCTACAACTGCACCATCCACCCTGAACAACGGGCCAGCCTGGCCGAGCGCAGCCCGCAGTGCACCATCACCCCGGCAAGCTTTGTGCTCGACCGCGAGCGCCTGACTGCCGCCAGCCCCAATGGCGCGCTGGAAATGATGCTGGCGCTGCTCAAGCTGCAGCATGGCGAAGCGCTGGCCGAGGGTGTCGAAGAGATCCTGGCATTTTCCAGCGCGCGCTTTCGCCGGGTCGACAGCAGCCAGAAGAAAACCATGAGCGCGCCGCTGCGCACCATCGTCGAGCTAATGGAAAGCAACCTTGAAGAGACCCTCAGCCTCGATCAGCTGGCAGCCTACAGCGGCCGATCGCGGCGGCAGATCGACCGCCTGTTCCAGGCACAGTTGGGCACCTCGCCGAGCCGCTACTACATGGAACTGCGCATCACCAAGAGCCGGCGCCTGCTGCAGTATTCCGACCTGCCGCTGATGGACGTGGCGATTGCCTGCGGTTTTGTCTCGGTCTCGCACTTCAGCAAGTGCTACTGCGCCTACTTCGGCTACCCGCCTTCGCGCGAGCAGCGGCTGGGCGAGTAACCGCGGCGATTGCCGTTGAGGCTTAAACCGCCCTCCACCACCAGCACCAGCACCGCCAGCCAGATGGCAATATAGGTCGGCCATTGCGCCGGGGCGATGCTGTCGCCCAGCAGCACTGCGGCGACCACCAGCAGCACCGGCTCGACATAAATCAGCAGGCCGAACAGGGTCAGGTTCAGCCGCGGCGCCGACAACGCCTGCAAGCCCAGGGCCGCAGCGCTGATCGCCCCCAGGCCGAGCACCAGCCAGGGCAGGCTCGAAGCTGCTCCGGCAAGGCCGAGCACTACCCCGCCCTTGAGCACGAAATACAGGCTCACCGGCAGGCTCAGGCTCATGTCGAACCACAGCCCGCCCATGTTGTTGGTGTCGGTCACTCGGCGCAGCCAGAAGTACAGCGGGTAGCCCAGCGACACCACCAGCACCGGCCAGGAGATCGCCTTGGCGATGGCGATCTGGTTGATGATGCCCAGCGCCGCCAGGGCACAGGCCAGCAATTGCAGGCGGCTGATCGAATCCTTGAAGGCCAGGCGACCGACGATCACCATCACCAGCGGCATCAGGAAGTAGCCCAGCGATACGTCCAGGCCATAACCATTGATCGGTGCCCACATGAACAGCCACAGCTGTGCCCCGAGCAAGACTGCCGACACCAGGCGAATCGCCCAGAACCAGCGCTCTTCGAACAGGCGCAGGAATATCCGCCGCACCTGCGGCCAGTGCCCGCTGGCGATCACCATCAGGGTCAGGCACGGCACGGTCAGAAGGATCCGCCAGCCATAGATTTCGGCGCCGTCCAGCGGCGCGAGCAGGCTGGTGTAGGCGTACATCACCGCGAACAGCATCGAGGCGAGGACATTGAGCACGACGCCCAACGTGGAGTTATGCGCGGTCATTGCAAATTCCTTAATGAGGACCAGCAGAGGGTGATAATTTATTCCGCAGCCACTGATAAGTGCCCTCGTTTTCACCCCTCAAGATGAGAAATTTTTGCATGGACCTGGATGAGTTCGACCTTGCCCTGCTCGCCGCCCTGCAGCGCGACAACAGTCAGCCCCTGCGCGAACTGGCCGAGCAGGTGCACCTGTCTACGGCCTCGGTGCAGCGGCGTATCCAGCGTTTGAAAAAGGCCGGGGTAATCCAGGCCAATGCCGCAGTGATCAACCCGGACAAAGTCGGCCAGGTGATTACCCTGATGGTCGAGGTGCACGCCGACCGCACCCAGTCGGCGGACCTGGAAGTCATGAAGCGCGCGTTCTCGGGGCCACAGATTCAGCAGTGCTACTACGTCACCGGCGATGCCGATTTTTTGCTGGTGCTGACGGTGGCGAGCATGACCGTGTTCCAGGACATCGCCCAGCGGCTGTTTCACGACAATCCGAATGTGAAGTGGTTTCGGACCATCGTGGTGCTGGAGCGGGTCAAGACCACCTTGCAGGTGCCGCTCTAGGATTTGTGCCTGCTGGCAGTTCCGGGAGCTGAACTTGCCAGCCATGGGCTGCAATGCAGCCCCATATTCACTGCTGCGGCACAGCCTCGAGCGCTGAGGCCAACGCCTCGGCACTGGCATATTCCTTCTGCGCTACCACCTTGCCCTGCTCCAGTTGAATCCACAGCACCTGGCCTTCAGCGCCCGGATAGCGTGCAACCACCTTGCCGTCGCGGTCCAGCACCACCCGGTAGCTGTAATCGCGCATGGCCGGGATCGCGAAGAGCTTGCTGACCAGCGCCGGCATGCGCTGGATGTCCGCGACGAACACCACATCGCGCGCTTCCAGGTAGCCCTGGGGCTGTTCACCGACCGCGACCTGCACCAGCTTGGCACCGTCCATGTTGCGCGCCACCAGCAGCACGCGGGTCTGTTCGTTGAGGCTGTAGGCCTGGTCGTGCTGGTCGAGCAAGGTAAAAGGCGCCAGGCGTTCGCCGACTTCGGCGGCGCTGGCCAGCAGCGGCATCAGGCTCAGTAGCAGGGCAATGGCGTATTTCACAGATGACCTCGTTGTCAGGGCAAGTACCCGCCCATGCTGACAGGTCAACGCCCGGACGAATAGACTGGCCCGCTCTATCTCGCCAGTTTCCACCGTTACGGCAGACCGCATGGCAACCACGTTCGAGCTTGAAACCCTGAGGATTCGCGTCAATGACGCCGAGTTCGCAGCGCTGGACCTGCACCAGCGCATCCAGCGTGCGCTGCGCGCGTTGATCCTTGAAGGCGCCCTGGCCGGCGGCGTCAAGCTGCCGGCCAGCCGCGCCCTGGCCACCTCGCTGGGCGTCGCCCGCGACACCATCGAGAACGCCTACGTGCAACTGCAGCGCGATGGCTACATCGTCCGCCGCGCGGGCTCGGGCAGTTATGTGTCGGACAACCTCGGCGCTCAATTGCGCGGTAGCGCGCAACGGCGCATCAGGACACAGGGGCAAAAACGCAGTGACCTCGAACCCGGCCAGGGCTTGAGCCAGCGCGGGCGCACCTTGTTCGACACCGGCGGCGTCAGCGACCAACAGGTGATCAAGGCCTTCGCCACCGGCCTGCCGGAAACCCGCTCGTTCCCGCTTGAGGTCTGGGAACGCCTGCAGCGCCAGGCCGTGAAAGACCACCGCGGCAACGTCCTGCTGCACGGCGACCCACAGGGCAGCGAGGCCCTGCGCAAGGCCATCGCCACCTACCTGAACCTGGAGCGCGGCGCCAAAGTGGCGCCCGAGCAGGTGCTGGTGCTCAGCAGTACTCGCCAGGCGCTGTTCCTGTGCGCACAGATGCTGGTGGACGCCGGCAAGCCGATCCTGCTGGAGAACCCCGGCTACTTTGGCGCGAAGAAAGCCTTTGAAGCGGCGCAAGCGCGGATCGTACCGATCGACGTCGACGCCCACGGCATCCGCACCGACCTGCTGCTTGCCGACCGCAGCGGTGCCAGTTGCGTTTACGTCACGCCGTCGCACCAGTACCCCACGGGCGCGACCCTGAGCCTTGCGCGGCGCCTGGAGCTGGTCAACTGGGCGGCGCAAAACAGCAAGTGGATCATCGAGGACGACTACGACAGCGAGTTCCACTACGACGGCCTGCCGACCGCCTGCGTGCAGGGCCTGGACAGCCATCAGCGCACCCTTTACATCGGCACCTTCAGCAAGACCCTCTACCCTGGCCTGCGCATCGGCTACATGGTATTGCCGCCCGAACTGGTAGCGCCGTTCAGCGCGGCGCGCAGCATCATCGACGGGCACACGCCGCAGGTGCTGCAACTGACCCTGGCGCGTTTCATGGACGACGGCCACTACAACGCCCATGTGCGTGCCATGCGCAAACTCTACGCCGGGCGCCGGGCCTGCCTGCTTGATGCCATTGGCAAGCACCTGGCGGGCATCGTCACCGCCATGCGCCCACCGGGTGGCCTGCAGATTCCCTGCTTGCTCGAGCCAGGCTGGTCAGAGCAACACACCATTAATCTGGCCGCCCGCGCCGGCGTGCAGCTGCCCGGGCTCAGCCGTTTGTATGCCGGTGAACACAAGCAGCAGGGCTGGCTGCTGGGCTATTCATCGCTGACAGCCAGTGAAATCGACACCGCAGTCTGGCAACTGGCCAAGGCCCTGAAATAGCCATCGTAACGCGCCCTGTGGGCTGGCCTTGCCAGCGATCGAGCGCAAGGCGCTCGCTAAAAAGCCAACCTCAACCGCTCGATCACCTGCCCGATCGATGGCCCTTCAATCGCTGGCGGCGTCGGGTTTTCAGCAAACTCGCGCCAGATGTACAACGTCAGCTCGGCGCCATCGGTGGCGGTTTCCGGGCAGCCAGGGCCGGCGAAATCCTGCAGCCGTCGATAACGCGCATCTTCCCAGAACAAGGCCTCGACCCAGGGGTACACCGGAATGAAGTGAAAATGCAGCGGCAAGCCGGGCATGTGGCCGTAGCGGCTGATGTACAGCCATTTCGGTTCAAGGGTGGTTTCCATTACCCGCTGGATGGTCGCCAGCAAACCACCCAGCTCGGCCAGCGCCGCAGCCGGCAAGTCGGCCAGCGAACCGGCGCCAGCGCTGGCGCCAAGCATCAGGTATCCGGGCAAGGCCGAGGCCAGGTGATGGTTGAGGATCCAGTGCTCGGTCTGGTGGATGATGTGCGACGACGGTATTTCCATGATGGCATCCCTGCGAGTGCAGCCGGCAGGATAACAAGCCTTCACACCTCCTGCCCGTCACGCTCCTTGAGCAGTTGCTGGATCTGCCGCACGCTCAGCCCTGATCACCTGCGGCGACGCTACAACGACCCGGTGCCAGCACCGCAGTGATACTGGCGAATGGAATGCAGCGGCATTCATCATCACAGGCGAAATACAGCCGCAACTGGTGGGCGTACCAGTCGATGCTGCGCACCTCGCCGGACTGGGTGTCCATCACTCCGTATTCGGCGGCAAAACAGCCGTATAGCACCACGGTGTCTCCAGGTTGATACAGGCGAAGGCGCTCTTTGTTGTTCTCGTCCATGTCGGCATGGCTCCAGCCTTTGAACCGGCATCATCACCAACAACGCCTCAGTACGCTACTGGTAAAAATGTCAGGCGACGAACAGTTCAGCGCCGCTCACACGGTTTTCTCACGGGCCACCAGGGTCACCCAGTAGCGGCTGCGCGCCTGCACCGCTACCGGCAGGCTGGCCGCCAGCAGGGCCAGCACCCGGTCAGTGTCATCCAGGCGGAACGTGCCGGTGACCCTCAGCGACTCCAGCGCCGGGTCCCAGCGCAGCCAGCCCGGGCGATAACGCGACAGCTCACGCAAGAACTGTCCCAGTGGCTGGTTGTCGACGCTCAGTACACCGTCACGCCAATCCGGCTGATGCGGGTCGAAACGGTCCATTGCGCCACTGCCGTCGGCGGTAATGGTCAACTGATCACCGATCTGCAAGGCCAGCGCCGGGCCCTGGCGCGGCTGTACCTGCACTGCACCCTGCAGCACCGCGATGCGGCACTGCTCGGCGTCGCGGCGCAGGCAGACCTGGGCCTGACCGACGCTGACCCGGGCCATGCCGAGCTCAACCTGAAGCGCCTGGGCGCGGCTGGTGCTCAGGGCGATTTCGCCCTCGACCAAGGTCAGGCGCTGGTGAGCCAGGTCAAGGTTGACGGCCGTGGCGGTGTTCAACTGCAGCAGGCTGCCCTCGGCCAGGCGCACGCCACGGCGTTCGCCCACTGCGGTACGCACGTCGGCGCGCAAGGCCTGTAGCGGCGTCTGCTGGCTGAGCAGCCAGCCGGCGGGCAACAGCAAGGCCAAGGCCAGGCCGCGCTTGAGCAGGGTTCGCCGCTGGCTTTCGGGGCGGTCGAGGCTGGCCATGGCGACGGCCGGCGGCAAGTCCTGAAAACGCTGGCGCAAGCCTTCGGCGCGCTGCCAGATCTGCTCGTGCTGCGGACTGGCCGCGCGCCAGTGCTGCAAGCGCTGCATATCCTCTGCACTGGCCCGCCCGGAATCGAGCAGGGCCAGCCAGCGCGCAGCAGTGCGGGCCAGTTGCCGGGATTCGCGGGTGACAATGGGGTTCATGGTTCAACCAGCAAGCAATGCTCATAGGCCTGGGCCATATAGCGTTTGACCGTACGTTCACTGACCGCCAGGCGCTCGGCGATCTGTGCGTAATTCAAGCCTTCGAGTTGCGACCAGAGAAACGCCCGACGCACCGCTGCCGGCAAACCGTCGAGCAGTTCGTCCAGGGCCTGCAGGGTTTCCAGCAACAGCCAGCGCTGCTCCGGCGAAGGCACCAGTGCTTCGGGCAGTGTGGCCAGGGCATCGAGGTAGGCGCGCTCCAGGCTGCGCCGTTTGTGGAAGTTGACCAGCAAGCGCTTGCCGACCGTCAGCAGGTAGGCCCGCGGCTCGCGCAGTTCGCTCAGCACCTGGGGGCTGGCCAGCACCCGCAGGAAGGTGTCCTGGCTGAGGTCGGCGGCATCCCAACGGTTGCCCAGGCGCTGGTACAGCCAGCGTTCCAGCCAGCTGCGATGTTGCCGATAGAGGCCATGCAGGGTCTGCTCGGTGGGGCCCGCCGCTTCGCTCATGTCAACGCACCTGGATGGATTAGACTCAAATGAGATTGATTCTAATTAATACCCTGGCGCAAACCAAGCGCTATTACATGGCTTTGATCATCTGCCAGCGTTGCCGCACCTCCCGCACGGTACTGGCCGACACCCCGCGCAGCTCACGCGGATAGTCCACCTGCGGGTTTTCCTCGAAGCGCGTGGCGCAGAACTGACCGTTGCTGGCACGCAGGATGTAGCCGCTGTCCTGGCAATCTGCCGAGGCCAGGTACAACACGCCGGGTACGACCCACTCGGGCTTGAGGTCTTCGGGCTCGCCCTGCTGGCCCCACATGCGCGTGCGCGCCACCGGCGAAATCGCGTTGACCGCAATCCCGTGTTCGGCGCCCTCGGCGGCCAGGGCGTTCATGATCCCCAGTTGCGCCATCTTGCCGGCGGCATAAGCGCCAAGGCCGGTTTGCGCATGGCGCAGGTACATCGCACGGTCCGAAGTAGTGAGCACGATACGCCCGCTGCCAGAGGCCTTGAGTGCCGGCCAGGCGTGCTTGCTCAGCCACAACGGCGCATGCACGTTAATGGCCAGGGCGCGCTCGATAAAGTCGCTGCTGCAGTCTTCGATGTTCTGGTAACCGACCCAGCCGGCATTGTGGATCAGCGCGTCGAGGCCACCAAAAGTGTCGAGTACCTTGGCAATCAATTGCCGGCAGGCTTGTTCATCACCAAGGTCAGCGCTGTGGCCAACAACCTGATGGCCTTCATTGCGCAACAGCTCGGCGGCGCTCTCGGTAATCGAAGCATCGCTGCCACGCCCCTCGCGGTCGGTGCCCAGGTCGCTGATTACCACCTGCGCACCGGTTTGTGCCAGGGCACGGGCATAGGCCAGGCCCAGGCCACGGGCGCCGCCGGTGATGAGTACGGTTCTGAATGGGGTCACAAGCAGTCTCCTGATGGGCCGTTCAGCCTAGCCATGGAGCGCTGAGAAGTTGAATACTATCGAACAGGGCCGCCGATATCCGTGGGATATCGGCAGCTCCAGAGTACTACTCGCTGCGGCGCGCCAGGCCGGAGACAATGGCTACCATCAGCAAGCTGATACCCCAGCCAACCAGAATCTCGAACCAGATCAGCAGGCGTATGAAATGCTTCCAGCCAAATGACGTGAACTCGTCCCAATAGCCTTGCTTGGGTGTCGGTACCAGCGGCGCCCAGTCCGACTCCTGCTGCAGGTCGACCAGGGGCATCAGTACATCCAGAGAATATGCCAGGGGGCTGAAGCCGGTGTACTCCTCACGCAGGGTTTGGCACAGGTACCAGTTGCCTTCACCGTAGTAGGTGGGCGGCATCTCCTGCCCAGGATTGGCTCCCCGCCAAGCGTCGCCGCGGTCGGGGCGACAATCGAAGTAGGCCTCATTCTGGAACACCAGCGGGTTGCTGGGGGCGAAGACCCGTTTGTGCAAAGCTGCATACCAGTAAATGCCAGCACAGATTAACCACATTGCTAGAAACCAGATCAACAATTGCATCGGGCGGTAACCGAACCCGGTCAATAGACCGTAAAGGCAGTGCAAGGCTCTACTTGTGGCGGTGTAGATTCGACCCGCCCATGGCCACCAGTTTTCAGGGGATTGGCCCACGTGGCCGATATCGCGTAGCCTGCGTTCGAACGCTATGCCCACGTCTCGCGCTTCGGCGCTGTGCCCCATCTCAACCAGCACTTTCTGTAATTGTCGCCACGGTTGCGGGCGAAAATCATTTGCAGGATTGGATTGATCGTTGACGGCAGCCATATTGGCAACTTGCTTGTCCAACCAACTCGCCCGAAAAGTCGCATTCACCACTGCCCCCGACGAGAAAGCGGCGTAGACAAAACCATTAAGGGCAATATTGTTCCCCCACGTTCCCTCATCATCATCTAATACACTAATGTCAGCGCCTGTGAAGGAAGCATTGCTCAATGGAGACTCAAGGGCGCGCAACACCAATTTTCCTCCCAGGCGCATGTTGTCCAGCAAAAACGGAGAAGTACCGCTCTTCCCTCCTAGCCCTGCGGCACTGCAATTCAATTCACCCGCAATCTGCGCCCCTCGAAACCTAACGCCCCCCTCCGACCGAAAGCCATTTTGCAAACTCACGCTACCATCAACTAATACTCGATCCGCATCAAGAGCAACCCGCCCAAAACCATCTAATCTCGCAGTATTACAGTTTAAGTCACCCCCAATTTGTGCACCCACCATGCGAACGGTCCCATACGCTTGGAATCCTTCAGATAGAATGACATTTCCTTTTATCACCCCCCCATCTGCAGAGACTGCATCACCGCCAGCGCCATCGAACACAACATCCTTACAACCGAATTGATCATCAATCTGCGCCCCCAGCAAGCAAACTTCACCCGTGAAACGGGTGTTGCCGGTAATGTGGAAATCACCCTTGATCATAACGCCATCAGCAACCAATGCTTCTTGGCCGCTGCCATCAAAACGGCCTCCAGAAATAACCAGTTGCCCAGCAATCTCCGCGAACATTAAGCGAACAGGGCCATTCGAAGAAAAATCCGTCCCCAGAAACGTACCGCCGCCAACCACTACACCGTCCGCATGAAGTGCTTCTTCACCGTCACCATCGAATCGACCATTGCAAATCAACTGTCCCGCTATTTTTGCACCCAGTAATCGGACTGCACCGACTGCAGAAAAACCCCTGCGGAATACCACATCCTGCTTTACATGAGCACCATCAGCCGAAAAAGCGACGCCCCCACAGCCATCCAGACTGGCACCGATACAATTAAGTTGCCCCTCGATGATTGCGCCTTTGCAACTTATACGTCCGCGCGCTTTAAAACCACCATTCAGATATACATTCCCCTTGATGCAAGCCGCATCAAACCATAACGCTGTATCACCCTGACCATCCAGCGTTGCATCAAAGCAATTCAGCGCACCCTCTACTTGGGCCCCTGCCACGCGCACTGCGCCGACGGCAGAAAAACCCTTGGCCAAATTAAGTTCTTCGCCCAACTGCGAATGATCTAAATTTATTGCATTCCCATCGCTACCATAGAAACAGCTACCCGAACAATCCACCACCCCAAGAATCTGTGCACCCTGCAAGGAAACTTCACCATCCGCAACGGTCCCGCCGTACAGGCTCAGTGCTCCCCGAATTTCCACTCTATCTGCAGACAAAGACCTTCCGCCATGCCCATGCAAGCGAGCGCCAGCCATTATCAAACTACCCCCAAAGCGCGCATCATCAACACTCATCCGTCCTCGGCACCAGAACCGAGTCATGTCGACCATTCCGCGTGTGGTGAGGCGATTGGCTATAAATCCGGGGCTAGTGGAATCACGTAGATTTATTGACCCTGAAACCTGTGTGTCAGTAAAGTCTGGCGACTCGCTGAAAGTACAATGGCTTAAGTTGATACCCTGTTGCAGGGTAGTACCGTTCATGTCCAACTTGCCCTCAATGTAGGCACCCTGCAGTTGAACACCACGCTCATGAACAGGCGCGCTCTCATCCCCACCTAACAACAAAAAACGTAAAAAATCGGCGCTCACTCGATTGTCGATAGACGAATGATTGGGGCGAACGGGGCTCAACTGCGCTATTTTCCCCTGTTTGACACAATCCAGCAGTCGCTCTTCAGCCGCCGTCCGCTCAAAAAAATCGCATAACGACCTACCCGTTGCTTTCATGGTCTTCTCTCTGACACGCAGTAATCGGCTGATACTAAAGTGACATTTAAAGGCCATCAATCGAACGTTCCAGCCAATAGACTAGGATTTCCCAGGCTTGCGCCAATCAAGGACGCCACCCATGATCGAAACCCGCCTGCTGCGCCAGTTCATCGCCGTGGCCGAAGAGCTGCACTTTCATCGCGCCGCCGAGCGCCTGCACATGGCCCAGCCGCCGCTGAGCCAGGCCATCGCCCGGCTTGAACAGCGCCTGGGCTTTGCCCTGTTTACCCGTCATTCCCGAGGCGTCGCGCTAACGGCCGCCGGGGCGACGTTTGTGCACACAGCGCGGGCGACCCTGGCAACCCTGGAGCAAGGCATCGTCCAGGCACGCCAGGTCGCTGAAGGCATCGCCGGCCAACTGCGTATCGGCAGCCTGGCGCTGGCGGGGTATCCGCTGCTGCTCAACGCGCTCAAGCAGTTTCGCAGCGACTGGCCCAAGGTGCAGCTGGAGCTGCAACAGGGCTCGTCGGCACAGTTGGTCGAGCAACTGCTCAATGACCAGCTGGATATCGCCGTGGTCCGCCAGTTGCCACTGATGAGCGAACGCCTGAGCAGCCGCTTGTTGCTGGAAGAAGAGATTTTACTGGCGCTGCCAAGTGAGCATTGCCGCGCTGGCGAAACCGCTGTCAGCCTGGCGGATTTTGCCGATGAAGATTTCGTCTTCACCCCACAAGCCCTGGGCGCAGGCTACCACCAGCAACTGCTCGACCTGTGCCAGAGCGCGGGCTTTTACCCGCGCATCAGCCAGCAGGCGGCGCAACTGCAAACGCTGATCAACCTGGTCGGTTGCGGCTTCGGCATCGCCCTGGTGCCCGCCGCAGCCGCCCAGGCCAATGCCCAGCCGGGAGTGCGCTTTTGCCGATTGCGCGAGGCCAGCCCGCGCCTGGGGCTTTACCTGGTGTGGCGCAGCGACGATCCCTCGCCGCTGCCAGGGCGCTTTATCGCGTTGACTGAAAACGCGGACATTGGCCTTCGAGCCGATAACGCAGGGTAACCAGCTGGCCGCTGGAATCCTCGAAAGTCATCAGCATCGGCGCCGCTTCGCAGCCGCGGGCCATGGGGGTCTGTTCGATCAGACGGGCGACATCCACGGACTTGCCGTAGGTAAAGTCCTGGATGGTCGGGACGGTCTTGCCGGTTCTTGCTGCATAGGCCTGCACTGCCTGCTCATGGGCAACCAGACGCGCATCCTTTACCTCTGGTGCCGAAGCCTGCGCGCTTTGGCCGGCCAGCAGAACCACTGCGGCCATTACCAAACCTTGCATGCGCTTCATTGGCGGATACCTCGAATGAAGTGAAATGACGAAAGGAACAACGATTTCGAGCTTACGCCGCTAATGGCATTCCAGCTACAAAGTGATACCAAGGGCCTGACGCAGTTGCTCACCCCGACTGTCGGACGCGGCGCTGACCAAGGCGTAGTTGTAGTCGCCGCGCGACCAGTAGCGGGCCTGCAGCTGGCCGTCGGTTCGCTCACCGCTAGGCATGCGCGCGTAGTGCTCACCCGGCGAGCGCAGGAACAGGCTGACCCGCTGGCCCTGAGCGTCCTCGAACAGCAACAGCGCCGCCGGCCCCTGCTCGTTGCTCAGCAGCCGCGCGCCCACCGGGGTGAAACCGTAGGCCGAGAGGTCCGGCAGGTTGCCGACATGGGCAAAGTGCTGGCCCAGCCAGGCCTGCAGGCGCGCCGGGTCCTGGGCGCTGAGGTCGAGGGCCTTGGCATCGGCAAACAACCGATGGGCCTGCACGGCATCAGCCATCGGCGGGTTACTGGCCAACAGGCTGGCCTCACGCACTTGCCAGCCGCCCAGGCCGCCGATGCCCAGGGTAACCAGCAGCACCGCGGCACTGGCCCAGCGCCGCTGGCGCCGACGGCGCATCTCACGACGTACGTTGGCCGGGTCCAGCCGCGGGTTGGGTGCTTGCCCGGCAAAGCCGGACAGCGCCGCACGCAACTGGCGGGCATCGTTGCGCCAGGCTTCGACCCGCGCCGCCTGTTCGGGGTTGGCCGCCAGGTACAGTTCCACCGCCCGGCGCCGCTCGCTGTCCAGGCGCTCGTCGACGTAGGCGTGCAATTCGTGGTCAGACGGGATCAAGCTCATTTCAACCTCCGCAGCGCCGCGGGCGGGGTATTGCCCTCGGCCAGTTCGCGCATGGCCGCACGGGCGCGCGACAAACGTGACATCACCGTGCCGATCGGCACACCCAGGGCCAGCGCGGCCTCCTTGTAACTCAGGCCTTCGACGCTGACCAGCAACAACAGGGCGCGCTGTTCGGTGGGCAACTGCGCAAACGCCGCCAGGCCCGACTGGGCGACAACGATGTCCTCGGTGTTGCTGCCCACCTCCTCGCCACGGCCGAACCAGGCCAGCCATCGCGCCTGGCGGCGTTCGCGGCGTTTGCTGTCGATAAACTGCCGGTACAGGATCGAGAACAGCCAGGCGCGCAAGCTGCCCTCTTGCCGCTGTTGCCCGCGGCGGCTCAACGCGCGCTCGACGGTGGCCTGGACCAGGTCGTCGGCGCTGCTGGCCTCGCGCGTCAGCCACAGGGCGAAGCGGCGCAGGCGCTGAAGCATCTCGCGCAATTGCTCGTCGTCTAGTTCGTTCATTGCCGCAGTCTTGGCCTGTAGGCGATCAGTGTACGAGGCAGACGCTGGCAGTGAAGAATTATTCCCAGGCGTTGGAATAAATTTCTGCACCCGACGTCGTACCGGCTCATTCACTGACCCGGATCACCGCCATGAGCACTCCGTTACACGGTCGCCCCCGCGCCCTGCGCCTGGCTGCCATTGGCCTCGGGCTGGCAACCCTGGCCGCTGGCTTTGCCTATGCCGCCGGCTGGATCGACGCCGAGCGCCTGACCCCCAAGCGCTTTATCGACACCTTCGAAGCCCAGGCCGGGCATTACCCCGGCTACCGTAAGAATCACGCCAAGGGCCTGTGCGTCAGTGGCTACTTCCAGAGCAGCGGCGCGGCGGCCAACCTGTCCACGGCGCGGGTGTTCAGCCAGGCCAGGGTGCCGGTGATCGGCCGCTTTGCCATCGGCGGCGCCAACCCTCACAGCGCGGATGCCAGCGTGCCGACCCGCAGCCTGGCGCTGCAACTGAGCAGCGACGATGGACAAGAGTGGCGAACGGGCATGAACACCCCGCCGGTGCTGGCGGTGGGTACCCCAGAAGCCTTCTACCAGCAGGTGCTGGCCGTGACCCCGGACCCGGCCACCGGCAAACCGGACCCAGCGCGCCTGCAGGCGTTTTTCGCCGCCCACCCGGAAAGCGCCGCCTTCCGCCAATGGGCCAAGGACTACACAGCCTCGGACAGTTTCGCCAACTCAAGCTACAACAGCATCAACGCCTTTGCCCTGATCAACACCAGCGGTAACCCCCAGTACGTGCGTTGGAGCCTGCTGCCACAAACTCCGTTTGCCGCCCTGCCGGCGCAGGTCGATGACCCAGACTATCTGCAGCACGACCTGCGCCAGCGCCTGGGCCAGGGCCCGCTGCGCTGGACCTTGCAACTGACCCTGGCCGAAGCCGGCGATGCCGTCGATGACCCCAGCCAGCCCTGGCCAGCGCAACGCCCCACGGTGAACGCCGGCACCCTGGTGATCGACCAGGTCGATGCCGCTGAACAAGGCGCCTGTCGCGACCTGAACTTCGACCCGCTGATTCTGCCGAGCGGCATCCAGCCGTCCGCCGACCCGATCCTCGCGGCCCGCTCGGCGGCCTACTCGGAATCATTCAACCGTCGCGCCCGTGAAGCCGCGCAGCTGGGAGCCCGCCCATGAAACCTGTTGCCTTCCACCCTCTGGCCCGTGTGCTGCACTGGCTGATGGCCGTGCTGATCCTGGCCATGCTGTTTGTGGGCGTGAGCATGGTCAGCGACCTGTCGCCGCGCCATACCTGGTTGATCAGCCTGCACAAGGCCATTGGCCTTGCGCTGTTGCTGCTGGTGATTGTGCGCATCGGCCTGCGCCTGAGCCTGCCGCACCCACCGCTACCCGACGATTTGCCGCCGCTGCAGCGCTGGGCGGCCAAGGCTTCGCACCTGTTGTTGTACGGGTTGATGCTGGCGATGCCGCTGCTGGGCTGGGGCATGCAGTCTGCCGGTGGCTACCCGCTGCCGTTGCAACTGCCGGCGCTGCTGCCCCACGACCTGCAGCTGTATGCCCTGCTGCGCCAGGCCCACGCTTGGCTGGCCTATGTGCTGTTTGCCACCGTGCTGGTGCACCTGGGTGCAGCGCTGGTGCACGGACTGATCCGCCGTGATGGCGTGCTGCGCAGCATGTGGCCAGGGCCGCTATCCAAGGATTAATATCTTAATTATTTTTCATTCCCGGTCATTTGCGCCCTAAAGAGGTCTATTCAAAAATAAAGATAATATGTTAACAATATAGGCAGAGACACCTGGCACCCGCCACACACAACAACAAGAAAGGTAGCCCTAATGCTTCTGCCCCGTTCGCTGACGGTGAGTGCCGGCCTGTGCGCCGCATTCACCCCCTACCTGGCCCAGGCCGAGTTCATCAAGGACAGCAAGGCCAGCCTTGAGACGCGCAACTTCTACTTCAGCCGCGACTTTCGCCAGAGCGGTGCGCCGCAGAGCCAGGCGCGGGAATGGGCCCAGGGTTTTATCCTGAAAATGGAGTCGGGTTTTACCGAAGGCACCGTAGGCTTCGGCCTCGATGCCCTGGGTGAACTGGGGGTCAAGCTCGACTCCAGCCGCGACCGGCGCGGCACCGGCCTGCTGCCATTCGGCGCCAGCCAGGAACCGGTCGACGACTACAGCGAGCTGGGCCTGACCGCCAAGCTGCGGGTCAGCAAGACCACCCTCAAGCTCGGCACCCTGCAGCCGATGCTGCCGGTGGCGGCGATCAACGACGTACGCCTGCTGCCCTCGACCTACAGCGGCGGCCTGCTGACCTCGCAAGACATCGACGGCCTGACCCTGAACCTCGGCCGCCTGGAAAAACAGAACCTGCGCGACTCCTCAAGCAATGACGAGATGAGCTACGCCGGGGTCGAAAGCAACCACCTGGACCTGGCCGGCGGCACCTATACGCTCAACCCGCGCCTGGCCGTCAGTTACTACTACGCACAGATGCAGGACATTTACCGCCAGCACTATGCCGGACTGGTCCACGACCTGCCCCTGGCCGAAGGCATCAACCTGCGCAGCGACCTGCGCTACTTCGACACCAGCGAACAGGGCCGCCATGACCTGCGCGCCGCCTCGCGGGTAGATGGCGGCAAGATCGACAACCGCTTCTTCAACGGCATGCTGACCTTGGGCGTGGGCGCGCACAAGTTCGGCCTCGGTTACCAGAACCTGTCAGGCGATGGCGATTTTGCCTACCCGGGCCTGGACCCCTACTCGGTCAACCTGGTCACCGTCAACGTCTTCACCAAAGCTGAAACCGATGCCTGGCAAGCGCGCTACGACTACAACTTCGCCGCCCTCGGCCTACCGGGCTTGAGCTTCATGACCCGCTACGTCAATGGCAGCCATATCGAAACCGCCAGTGTCAGCGGCGGCAAGGAATGGGAGCGCGATACCGACATTGCCTACGTGGTGCAAAGCGGGCCGCTGAAGAATGTCAGCGTGCGCCTGCGCAATGCCACCTTCCGCTCCAGCGGTGGCTTGACCAGCGACATCGACGAGAACCGCCTGATCGTCGGCTACACCCTGGCCCTCTGGTAAACGCAGGTGACGGCCGGATGAAAACAACCCTTTATTAGTTTTTTGGGAATGCTTATCATCTGCATCATTTTTTCGGGATGCAGCCAGGATGAGCGCACCGCCGTCACCGCCCAATGCCGAGCTCGGCCAGCTCTACCAGCACCATCACCTGTGGCTGCAACACTGGCTGCGCCGGCGCCTGAGCTGCCCACAGCGGGCGGCGGACCTGATGCAGGACACCTTCGTACGTATCCTCGCTTCGTCCGAGGCGCTGGAACTGGTGCGCTTGCTGCGTGAGCCGCGCAATTACCTGGCAACCGTGGCGCGGCGGGTGATGATCGATCATTTCCGCCGTCAGCAACTGGAACGCGCCTACCTGGAAGCGCTGGCCGCACAACCGGAAGCCGAGCAGATCTCCACCGAAGAGCAGGTGCTGATTCTGGAAACCCTGCGTGAAATCGACCAACTGCTGGCCGGCTGTGGCGCCAAGGCGCGCAAGGCGTTTCTGATGGCCAACTGGCTGGGCATGACCTACGTGGAAATCGCCGCCGCCTTGGGCGTGTCGCTGACCACGGTGAAAAAATACCTGATCAAGACCACCGAGCGCTGCCTGCTGCTCGCCTACGATGCCCAGCCATGACCGACCGCGAGCGCCAACGCCAGGCCCTGAAAGCCGCCGCCCGCTGGCACGTGCAACTGGCCGCCGGCGATGCCCCGGCCGAACTCCAGCAAGCCTGGCACCGATGGTTGGCCAGCGCCGCCGAGCACCGCTGGGCCTGGTCACGGGTCGAGCAGTTGCAGGGGCGCCTGGCCAGCGTGCCCGGGGCGCTGGCCTTCGACACCTTGCAGCGCAGCGAAGCCGAGGGCCTGCCCCGGCGCAGCGTGCTCAAGGGCCTGCTGCTGGCCACTGGCCTTGGCCTCGGTGGCTGGGCCAGCTACCGCAGCCAGCCGGCGCAGCAGTGGCTGGCGGATGAGCACAGCGCCACCGGCGAAATCCGTCACCTGAGCCTCGCCGACGGCAGCCAGTTGGTGCTCGACACCGCCAGCGCCGTGGACATCCGCTTCGATGATCAGCAACGCCTGATTCGCTTGCGCCACGGGCGGATTTTTCTTACCAGCGGCAACGATAACCGCCAGCGCCCGTTGCGGGTAGAAACCGCCCAGGGCCTGGTCGAAGCCTTGGGCACACGGTTTAGCGTCGATCAGCGCGAGGCCGCCAGTCGGGTCGAAGTGTTCGAGCACGCGGTGCGCATCAATCCGCATCAGGCGCCGGCACGACGCCTCGAAGCCGGCCAGCGCTGCCAGTTCGACAGTCATGTAGTGCACGCCGCGCAGGCCGTCGCCAGCAGCGAAGCGGCCTGGACCGGCGGGCACCTGATCGTCGAGGACTGGCGCCTGGGCGAGTTGCTCGACGAACTCGGCCGCTACCGCCCTGGGCTATTGTCCTACTCCAGCGAGCTTGAAGGGCTACGGGTTTCCGGGACGTTCTCGCTGACCGACAGCGAGGCGGCGCTGTCGGCCCTGGCCACCTCGTTCAAGCTCAAGGTGCATCGTTACAACCGCTACTGGGTCAGCGTCGACCTGAGTTGAATTTTTTCAGCCAGGGGGTGCCTGTTTTTTTTCGTTCGTCCGCCTCTGTAGGAAATAATCTCATTTGCGAACGAAGAGGATTTCCATGCAACCCCGCTTCCCCCGTGCCCCCCTTCCCCAGTTGATTGGCCGCCATCTGCTGGCTGCAGCACTGGCCCTGCCCCTGCTGCCCGTCACCGTTGCCCAGGCGGCAGAGGCCGACAGCGCCAGCAGCGGCCAGGTCTTTGCCATCGAAGCCGGTTCCCTGAGCCGGGTGCTGGGCAGCTTTGCCGCAGCCGCCGGGGTCAACCTGTCGTATGACGCGCAGTTGACTGCCAGCCTGGACAGCCCGGGCCTGCAGGGCCGCTTCGGGGTGCTCGAAGGCTTGAGCCGGATTCTCACCGGCAGCGGCCTGCAGGCTTACCGCCAGGCCGATGGCAGCTACTCGCTGCGCCCGCTGCCGGCCAGCAACGGTGCGCTGGAGCTGGGTGCAACCACCATTGGCGCCAGCACCTTGCAGGCGCCGATGGAAACCACCGACAGCTTCACCGCGCGCCAGGTCAGTTTCGCCAAGGGCGAGCATTCGCTGCGCGAAACGCCGCAATCGGTGACGGTGATCACCCGCAAGATGATGGATGAGCAGAACCTCACCACCCTTGAACAGGTGATGGAGAAAACCCCGGGGATCACCGTGCATGACTCGCCCATGGGCGGTAAATACTTCTACTCGCGCGGCTTCATGCTCGCCGGCCAGTACCAGTACGACGGCGTGCCGCTGGACCTGGGTGGCAACTATGTACAGGCCAACAGCTTCGCCAGCGACATGGCCTACTACGACCGCGTCGAAGTACTGCGCGGCGCCGCCGGCATGCTCAAGGGCTCGGGCAGCTCCGCCGGCGGGGTCAACTTCATTCGCAAACGCGGGCAGGAAAAGGCCGCCACCAGCGTCAGCCTGTCGGCCGGCTCCTGGGACAACTACCGCGCCCAGCTCGACACCGGCGGCCCGCTGAACGACTCCGGCAGCCTGCGTGGCCGCCTGGTGGTCGCCGGCCAGGATCGCCAGTACTTCTACGACATGGGCAAGCGCGACGACCAAGTGGTTTACGGCGCCCTCGACTACGACTTCAACGACGCCACCACCCTGGGTATCGGCGCCGCCTACGAGAAGCTCAACGCCACCCCGTGCTGGCAGGGCCTGCCGCGCTACAGCGATGGATCGGACCTGAAACTGTCGCGCTCAACCTGCCTGGGCGCGACCTGGAACAGTTGGGAAAGCCAGCGGGTCAACCTGTTCGCCGACCTCACCCATCACTTCAATGACCAGTGGCTGCTGAAAGTCGCCGCCATGCACAGCCACAACACCCAGGACATGCAGTACGCCATGACCCTGGGCAGCGTGCCGGTCGGCAGCAGTTCGGCCAACAGCCAGCTGTACTCCGGCGTGTTCGACTACGACCAGCACGACTACGGCATGGACGCTTACCTGGACGGCAAATTCACCGCCTGGGGCCTGGAGCACGAGCTGATCGTCGGCGCCAACGCCAGCCGGGCCAAGGGCAGCGACAGCTACGCGCTGATCAACATGACTCAGTTGATGGGCGTAACCATGAACCCCTTCGCCCCCGACCGCGACATTCCCAAGCCGCCAGACAGCCTCTACCAGACGGCCTCCTACCGCGGCGGCCCACTGCCGGTGGAAAGCGACACCCGGCAGATCGGCACCTATGCCACCTTGCGCCTGAAACTGGCCGAGCCCCTGACCCTGGTGCTCGGCAGCCGGGTCAGTTGGTACCGCAGCCAGCGCGATTCCTACACCCAGGCCTGGGACTACTGGCAGCACGACCGCAGCCAGGAAAACGGCCAGGTCACCCCGTTTGCCGCACTGATCTACGATCTGGACGACACCTGGTCGGTGTACGGCAGCTACGCCGACATCTTCCAGCCCCAGGGCACCTACACCGATGCCCAGGGCAGCCCGCTGCAACCCAAGACCGGCGCCAACTACGAGCTGGGGATCAAGGGCGAATGGCTCGATGGCGGCTTGAACGCAGCGTTCAACCTGTTCCGCACCATCGAGGCGCACCGCGCCGAAGCCGATTACGACTCGGTGTGCGCCGGCTCCTCCGACGGTTACTGCTACAGCGACAAGGGCAAGGTCCGCGCCCAGGGCTTCGAAGCCGAGCTCAGCGGCGAACTGGCCGAGCGCCTGCAGGTACTTGCCGGCTACACCTACACCGAGCTTGAGTACCTCAAGACCAACAGCACCAGCCAGGACGCGACCTTCACCGCCAGCTACGTGCCACGCCATCTGCTGCGGGTCTGGGCCGACTACCAACTGGACGGCCCGCTGCAACGCTGGAGCCTGGGCGGCGGGGTCAATGCGCAAAGCGACAACCACTACCAGGACCGCGCAGCGAAAACCGAACAGCCCGGCTATGCGATCTGGAGCGCCCGCGTAGGCTACAAACTGGACGACAACTGGAGCATTGCCGTCAACGGCAACAACCTGTTCGACAAGCACTACTATTCCAGTGTCGGCGCCCTGGCCTGGGGCAACTTCTATGGTGAGCCGCGCAACTTCATGGTGACCCTCAAAGGCGATTTCTGATCAAGCCATCCAGCCGTCGGCGATTGAGACTCAAGCAGTCGCCGACTGCCGTTCGCGGGTACTGATAGCGAAATGGTCGCAGACAAGGGAAGAAACCAGGTCGCGATTACGTGCGCGAAAGCTGCCCTCCACCCGCAGAAACCGAAGGTCTGCGTCCCGACTCACTTCAATCTGCACGGTTCCATAAGGTAAACGAGAGAAAGTGCCAATCCAAACCTGCACATCGTCATGGCTTTGCAAGTCAAAGACGTACGAACCCGAGACTGGAATGCGCGACTCGGGTATTTCTATCCACACCCAGAACATTCCACGAAACCCCAGGTGAACGGCGTTGGGCCCTACAACCACCTCCAGCGCAAATGAGCCGGACTGCTCCGAAAGTTCGTTGTAACCGAAGCGCCGGATAGCGGTCATTTCATTGCTTGATCGCTCATTAGCGGTTGGGGCTGCGAGCACACTGAAAGTCCGCTCCCGGCTGGCGAAGCGGAACCCCGAGCAGATTAACGTGGCGTCCCAAACTGCAAGGCGAATGTAAAAACGCCCCTCGTACAGGGCAAACGCTCCGCTTTTGGATACGTTGATTGAAAGTTTACCGTGCTGGACAGGAACAACCGTACCGCCCAGGTAGACTTCAATGTCACCTTTGTAAGTCAAATCGAACTCATAATCCCCCTCTTGCGGAATACGCGAGATAGGGATTTCAATAAACAACGGTTGAATGCCATTCAGGGCGTCCAGATACAAGACTTTATTATCCCAGCTACTGCTGACCCGAAATTGCTGCGCATTGATTTCATATTCTTCATCCCATATCTGCAAGGTCGCTTGCAAATGGGGTGCAAGATTCGGGTCGCCAGGGAGATCCCGATCGTCAAGCGCCCCACCCCTGTGCCTTCTGTTTAAACCATCCATCTTCGTGCTCCCGCTCATCACCGGCTATTTCGGTGCCTTTACCCTAAGCGCGGAAAACCGACAGAGATACTGACAAAACTGTCAGGTTAATCGATTCACTCAAGCGACTCGCCCCCACGAAACCCACTGCCCAGCAAACAAGCACTACTTTTCCCGCGAACTGATTGCAAACCGGTCGCAGACAATCCAAGAAATCAGGTCCTCGTAGCGCGCACGAAAACTGCCCTCCACCCGTAGATACGGCGAATCGTCGCGTTTGTTGACAGTGACATCAAGCGTGCCATACGGCAGCCGCAGAACGCCATTTTGCAGTATCACAATGTCGTCTGCTTTCACCAGATCAAAAGAGTACGATCCCGAGACCGGAATGCGAGGGTGGGGAATGTTTATCAAAACAGGTACCCGGGCGTGAAACGCCAAGTAGACACCTTCAGGATCGCTCCTCAATGAAAACGAATCGGCAACCAGCGCTGTTTCGTAATAACCCACCCGCCGCGTACCATTGAACTCATTGCCCGAGCGGCTGTCCTCAAGCGATTCGCTGGCCGGCGCGGTAACGCGCTCTCGCGTAGTAAAGAGAAAGTCAGAACAGTTGAACGTTGATTTCCCATCGGTCAACACGCTTGAAAAACGTCCCGCATAAAAACCAATCAACGCCTGGTCTGTCAGTTTTACATCAACTGTCAACGTACCCTGCTCGATGGGCACCTGGGCTCCACCCATCCAGATTGTAACGTCCGAACCTGGGTGTAAGTTGAACTGATAATGTCCCGAGTCTGGAATGCAGGCAGACGGGATGCTGATCAAGACCGTTTGCAGCCCTCCGTTGGCGATCAAGAAGACCCCGTCGAAGCCATAGCGTAATTCGAAAGACTGGGCACGGATTTCGTATGTTTCATTCCAGATATGCAGGGTAGCCTGGAAATGCGAGGTGCTCTGCGGAGCGGGTGGTTGCGTGTGAAGTTCAGTTGCCGAAGCAATTGTTGCGTACTCTGAGTCTTTCATCACCTAATCCTCTGAGTGTCGAGCCGTGTGGCTGACAGCGTCAGGTTAGGTCTGGTGAAACTCATCAGTAAACTGGCAGAAATACCAGGTCCATGGTTGTCGAAGTAGAAGTTCGACAGTACATAATGAGCTGTAAATAATTATTATTTGCGACCCTGCTGTTTTGCCAAGGACTTTCCTACGGCACAATACCCGGTATGTTCACCTGCCCTGGATAGCCCATGACCACCGCAACGGACCCTGCCGCGCTCGCCGTACCAGAGCGCTCTACCTTCGACCTACGCCCGCTGCTGGCGGCCAACATGGCCTGCACCATGGCGATGATGGCGTTCGTCTCGTTGATCGGCCCGATTGCCCGCACCCTCGGCCTGGCCACCTGGCAAGCCGGCGCGGCGGTGACGGTTGCCGGGGTGATCTGGATGCTGCTGGCCCGCCCCTGGGGCCGTGCCAGTGATCGGCTGGGGCGGCGCAAGGTGTTGCTGCTCGGCACCGCAGGCTTCACCGTCGCCTACTGGGCGTTGTGTCTGTTCATCGATACCGCCTTGCACCTGTTGCCCAGCGCCGCCCTGGCGTTCGCCGGGCTGGTGCTGGGCCGCGGCCTGATCGGCGCGTTCTACGCCGCATTGCCGGTCGGCGGCGCGGCACTGATTGCCGACAACGTCGAACCCGAGCACCGGGCCCGGGCCATGGCGTCGCTGGGGGCGGCCAATGCCTTTGGCCTGGTCATCGGCCCGGCACTGGCGGCGGGGCTGGCGCGCTTCAGTCTGAGCCTGCCGTTCTATGTGATGGCGGTGCTGCCGATGCTGGCGTTCCTGGTGCTGCTGCTCAAGCTCAAGCGCCAGGAACTGCACCTCAAGCAACCGCCACGGCCGGTGCGCCTGGCCGACCCGCGGCTGCGCAGGCCCTTGCTGGTGGCCTTCGTGGCAATGCTCAGCGTGTCGGTGGCGCAGATCACCGTCGGTTTCTTCGCCCTCGACCGCCTGGGCATGGACCCGGCCGATGCCGCACAGACCGCCGGGGTTGCCCTGACCATGGTCGGCGTGGCGCTGATCCTTTCGCAGATCCTGGTGCGCAAGCTCGAGTGGCCACCGCTGCGGATGATCCGCGTCGGCGCCAGCATCGCCGCCGTAGGCTTTGCCGCCAGCGCCCTGGCCACCAGTGCCGTGGGTTTGTGGGCGTGCTTCTTTTTCTCGGCCTGCGGCATGGGCTGGGTGTTCCCGGCGTTTTCGGCACTGGCGGCCAACGCCATGGACGCCTCCGAGCAAGGCGCCACGGCCGGTTCCATCGGCGCCGTGCAGGGCCTGGGAGTGGTCATCGGGCCGCTGGCCGGGACCCTGATCTACGCCGCCGATCCGCGCCTGCCGTACCTGATTGTCGCGGCGCTGTTGTTGTTGGTCGGGCTGTGGCCGCAGCCGAAAAAGCCCGCCTAACAGGTGGGCCGCTAAAGCCGGTTCGAATGTGTTTTAATGCCTCGCCCAAAATTTTTGACACATAAGGCGGCTATGGACACGGGGACACGACTCAAACTGGTGCGTGAACGCAACAAACTCTCCCAACGGGAGCTGGCTCGGCGCAGTGGCCTGACCAACTCGACGATCTCGCAGATCGAGCAGAATCGCGTCAGCCCTTCGGTCAGTTCCCTGAAAAAGCTGCTTGAAGGCATTCCGATGTCGTTGGCGGAGTTCTTCAGTTTCGACGAGCCGATCCGTGAAGAGCGCTTTGTGTTCCGCTCGACCGAACAGCCCGACCTGGGCAACAGCGGCCTGCGCATGCTGCTGGTCGGGGCCAGTGTCGAAGGCCGGCAGATGCGCATGTTGCGCGAGCTGTACGCGCCGGGCGCCGACTCCGGCGAGCCGATCGTGCACGCCGAGGGCGAAGAGTGCGGCCTGGTGACCCGTGGCACCATCGAACTGCGGGTCGATGGCCAGGTCAGCATCCTCAACTCCGGTGACGGTTACTACTTCCCCACCACCCTGCCCCACAGCTTCAAGAATATCGGCCAGGATGAAGCCGAGATCATCAGCGCCAACACCCCGGCGAACTTCTGATAATCGGTGGGGGGGCAAGGCCCGCACCTCCTGGGGTTTTTTTGGAGGGGGCTTGCCCCGCGATGAGTCTTGCCGTTACATCCAGCCCAGCCACTGCCACCAGGTCGCGGCAAACACCAGCATCAGGCCATAGCCAATCAGGGTCACAATGATCCCCACCCGCGCGAACTGCTTGGCGGTGAAGGTCTCGGTGCCCAGGCAGACCATGTTCTGCGGTGCGTTGATCGGCAAAATAAAACCATAGCTGACCACGAAGCCCAGGGCCATGGTCATGCCCAGGCGGCTGAAGTCACCCGGCAAGGTTTGCAGCACCGCGATCAGGATCGGCAACAGCGCCGAGGTCAGCGCGGTGGCGCTGGCAAAGCCCAGGTGAATCAGAATCAGGAATGCCGCAAGGATCGAGAACACCCCCAGGGTGCCCAGCTGATCCAGCCCGGTGTGGGCCACTACCTGCGTCCCCAGCCATTGCCCGGCCTGGGTGGTGAGCAAGGTAGTGCCCAGGCTGATGCCGACCCCGAAAACAATCACCGTGCCCCATGGAATGCGCGCCTGCACGTCTTTCCAGGTCATCACCCCGAGCCGGGGCAGGAGCAGAATCACCAGGCCGGCGTAGGTGGTCGAGGTGGTATCGAAGTGATGCAGCTTGCCCTCGGTGGCCCACGCCAACAGCAACAGCAACGACACGCCCAACAGACGTTTCTGCGCGCCGGTCATGGGCCCTAGCTCAGCCAGGGTCTTGCTCACCGCGGCCTTGCCACCGGGAATCGCATCGCTCTCGGGCGGTAGCATTTTCAGCACCAGCACGATCAGCACCACCGACATGATCACTGCCCATGGTGCGCCGGCGATCAGCCAGTCGATCCATGACACCCGCGCACCGAGCATCTTGTCCATGAAGCCGACAGTCAGCAGGTTCTGCGCTGCGGCGGTCTGGATACCGATGTTCCAGATGCTGGTGCCCTGAGCGACGATGATCATGATCCCGGCGGCGATGTTCGAGCGCTTGTCGACACCAAAGGCGGCGATTACCCCCATCATGATCGGCACCACGCAGGCACTGCGCGCGGTGGCGCTGGGCACCACCAGGCTGAGCAGCACGGTAACGGCCACTGCGCCGATGAGGATACGCCGGGTGCTGACGCCGATGCTCGACAAGGTCACCAGGGCAATACGCCGGTCCAGCCCGGTGTGGGTCATGGCCGCAGCGATGAACAAGGCGCCGACCACCAGGGCCAGGGCACTGTTGGAAAAGCCGGTCAGGGCCAGGGTGATGGCGGCCGACGAGCCATAGATTACCGAAGGGTCGGCCACCGTCGGCGCGGTGCCGAGCAAGAAGGCCATCAGCGAAGTGATCATGATCGCACTGGCTTCATACGACACCGCTTCGCTGATCCACACCACCACGGCAAACGCGAGGATCGCCAACACCCGGTGGCCAGCCACCGGCAAGTCGGCGGGCATCGGCAGCAACAGCACCCCGACCAGGGCCGCGATACCTACCAGCAGGCCAATAGGCACGCGGGTTCTGGCGGTTTGTGAGACAGGCACATTGGCCGGCGAATTCATTGGAAACTCCCTGCTGAACATGTACGGCCATGATCGCGCAGATCGCTTTTGCGCGGACTGATACGCATCAATGCCCCGAATTCGAGGCATTGTCCGACAAGATGTAGTGCCTTGAAAAAAACACTACAAAACCTGTTGACGCCGTTCGTCGGCCCTTGCATGATGAGGTCGTCTCCCCGATCGGGGGTACTGGCAAGGGTGTTCCAGGCAGCTCGACAGATCCATGAGCTGTGTGCGGATGGGTACTGCCCAAAAGGCAGCGTGTAGAAGCCCCCAGTTGTGACGCTGCTGTAGCAGCTTTCATTTAACGCTACATGTTATGCGCCAAGTGCGAACAAACAACGAATGGTCAAGGGGGCTTTATGATGAATCTGAACAATCAACCGACTGTTGAAGAACTGGCCCGGCTGTTCGCCGCGCGCAAGGACACTCTCGACAGCCACATCCTCTGGGTCTGCAAAACCGGTGAAGTTCACCTGGACAGCCTGGAAACCATGAGCGACGAAGCCGAGTTCGAAGAACGCAAGCCAACCATGCGTGCCCGCCTGAAGATGTACCGTCGCGGCCAGGGCTATGTTGGCAAGAAGGCCGCCGCCGACACCCAGTATGTCGGACGGGTTCTGCAGACCCTGCAAAGCGAGTGGGCTGCGCTGCAGAACAAGCCTGGCGTCGCGGTGATCGACCGTCTCTGCTAAGGGTCGCTGGGGTGCAACACTGCCCCAGCCACGCTTGAGCCCAATCCCTGCGGATTGGGCTTTTTTTATGCTTCTTCACGGAGTCGCGGGGGGTTGGGTTTGCGAGCTTATCCCGCCGGTGGCATCGACGGCCTGCGCCGCCTGGTCGATGACTTCTACCGCTTGATGGATGAAAACCACGAGGCGCACACCGTGCGCCAGATGCACCCGTACAGCCTGGACGCCTCACGCGACAAGCTGGCGTGTTTTCTCCAGGCCAGCCGCGACCGTCACCCTCAGGCCTGACGGCGCAGCGGTGCCCTCTCCAGCGGCAAGGCACCGGTGGCCAGTGCCCTGGCGCGGTCAACACCCCAGACCATGGCACGGGTCATGGTTTCACCGGGGCGATTGTCGTAATACTCCTCGACCATGGCCTTGCCCTGGCGCGTATAGATGCCGAGGAACAGCTGGGTGGCGCCGGTGCGCGACAACCTCACCTGGACGTCGATGCTGGTCCCGTCACTGAGCTGTTCGTCGTGGCTGCGGCTGTGCAGTTGTGCATCGGCCCAGTTCCAGTACGTCTCTTCCCTGATGCGCATCGAATGGCTCCTGTATTGATGGCGGCATTAGTAAGGCACACAACCCGGCATCAAGCGAGTGCGAGCTGCGCAACCTTTGCGCAAGGTCAAACAATGCAAAAAAAACCCCGCCGTTGGGCGGGGGGGTGGTCGATTCGTTTATTTCTTCGCCGGCAAGCGCGGCGTGAACTTGCCCTTCTTGCTGCGCTGCAGCGCATTCAGGCGCACCTGTGTGTCATCCAGGGTCATGTTGGCAAAGCCCAGGCGATAACCGCTCTGGCCGCAGCGCACCTGACTGTTGATTGGAAATTCGTCGCTATTGTCCTCGATGTAGGAATCAAACATGCCCCAGTCTCCCTGCGAAAACGGATCAGTACCGGCAACAGATGAGTGCCCGGAAAAGTACTGACCCTGTTGATCCTGAGACTAGCTGGTCATTTATGGACCGCACGGGCAGATAGAAAAAAGCCCGACCAATGGCCGGGCTATTTTGTCGCACCTTCGCGCTTACCTGAGCTTCACCGCTGTACCGGTGACAAACACCACGACCATGCCACCACGCGCCGACGGCATGCTGATTTCATAGTCCAGGCCGACAATCGCATCGGCCTGCAGGCTCCGCGCACGGGCACGGATTTCGTCGGTGGCCTGGATGCGCGCTTCTTTCAGGGCGCTTTCAAGGGTTTGTGAACGGCCACCGAAAAAGTCGCGAAAGCTGGCGAACATATCGCGAACCACGTTGATGCCCTGGACCGACTCGGCGCTGACCACATCCAGATAGGCAGCAATTTCCCGGCCTTCGATAGTCCCTGTGGTGGTGATGATCATGCTGCTCTCCTTCGGCCTTGCCTGTCAGCCGCCCGACAGGTCAATGCGCGGGCGGTAAAAAAAACGCGATGGTAGCAAAACCATCGCTGGGCGAGCGGCCTATTTATCCAAGCAATACATTGTGTAATGGTATAACTGCACCTAGACTTTCAGCCACTCGAAGCCCCACCTGCGAAGGAGCCGCGCATGAATACCGCCCACACCCCCGCCCCCGCCTCATGGGCCGAATTGTTGCGCGGGCGCAATGCCCTGCGCTCGATTGCCCTGGCCGGTGGTGTGGCCTTGCACGCGATCAACGTCTATATCGTTACCACCATCCTGCCCACCGTGATTGCCGACATCGGCGGCCTGGCCTTTTACGCCTGGAGCACCACGCTGTTCGTCGCCACCTCAATCATCGGTTCGACCTTGTCGGCGCAGTTGATCGAACGCCTGGGCGCACGGGCCGCTTTTCTCCTGGCACTGGCGGTGTTCGCCCTGGGCTCGATCATTTGCGCTGCCGCACCGAGCATGCCGGTGCTGCTGGCCGGCCGCAGTGTCCAGGGCCTGGGCGGCGGCATCCTGTTTGCCCTGAGCTACGCGCTGATTCGCCTGGTGTTCGACCCACGCCTGTGGCCGCGGGCCATGGCCCTGGTGTCGGGCATGTGGGGCGTGGCCACCCTGTGCGGGCCGGCAGTAGGCGG
The DNA here is from genome assembly GCF_050435905.1 of Pseudomonas sp. 2835. Classification (NCBI taxonomy): domain Bacteria; kingdom Pseudomonadati; phylum Pseudomonadota; class Gammaproteobacteria; order Pseudomonadales; family Pseudomonadaceae; genus Pseudomonas; species Pseudomonas sp. 2835. Next base: position 40,125 of record NZ_JBNDLE010000023.1, read on the forward strand.
CATTTTTGCCCAGGGCGGCCACTGGCGCTGGGCGTTCTGGTCGCTGTTGCCGGTGGCGGCGCTGCTGGCGCTGATCGTCATCAGCCAGTTGAACAACAAGCTCGCGGCCCCCTCGCAGTCACGCCCACCCTACGGCCTGATTGCCTGCCTGGTGGCCTCGGTGCTGGCCATTTCCGCCGCCAGCCTGTCGACCGACCTGCTCTGGAACCTGGTCGGCATCGGCGCAGGCCTGGCCATTGCCGTGTTGATCGCCCGCCTCGACCATACCGCGAACCGCCGCCTGCTTCCCACTGGCGCCTACGCGCTGAGTACGCCCCTGGGTAGGCTGTACGCGATGATGTGCCTGCTGATCGCGGCGATCACCACAGAAATTTTCGTTCCCTATTTCCTTCAGGCAATTCATGGCCTGAGCCCGCTGGCCGCCGGCTACATGACCGCCGCCATGGCCGCCGGCTGGACCGTCGCGGCGCTGTTCAGCGCCAGTCGTACCGGTATTGCGGCCGAACGCATGATCCGCTTCGGCCCGGCGGTGATCTTCATCGCTTTGCTGGCGCTGGCGCTGATGACCCCGCAACGGCCATGGCTGGAACAGGCCTGGGGCCTGGTTATTTATTGCCTGGCCCTGGCCGGGGTTGGCCTGGGCATCGGCCTGGGCTGGCCGCATTTGCTGACCCGGGTGCTCAACAACGCCCCTGCGGGCGAAGAGAACCTCGCCTCGGCCTCGATCACCACCGTGCAGTTATACGCCACCGCACTTGCCGCGGCACTGGCCGGGCTGGTCAGCAACAGCGCCGGGCTGGTCGAGCCCGGAGGCGTGGCCGGCGCACAGCAGGCAGCAACCTGGCTGTTCGGCGTATTTGCCCTCGCGCCGGTGCTGGCCCTGCTGCTGGCCTGGCGGCTTACCCGCACTCCGGCCCAGGCCCTGGCCTGATGAGTTGAGTCCCCCGTCCCATGCAAGGAGCAACGATGAAAGAAGCCAAACAGGTGTACGAGCGCATCAGCGATCAGTTCGAGGACTTCACCAGCCACGCCAGCCAGCGCGGTGTCGAAGTCGATACCTTCCGCTACATGGTCGGTAACGTGCAGGGTCTGGACATTCTCGACCTGGCGTGCGGCCAGGGCTTTTTCAGCCGCCAGCTCAAGGACTGGGGCGCAGCCCATGTGCGCGGCGTGGATTTCTCTCCGAGCATGATCTACCAGGCCCGCCAGGCCAACGACGGCATCGCCTACGAAGTACGCGACGTCACGCAGATGGGACGCATCGGAAGCTACGACAAGGTCACCGCAGCCTGGTTGTTCAATTACGCCAGCAGCGTCGAGGACCTGGGGCGGATGTTCAGCGCGGCAGCACAGAACCTCAAGCCCGGCGGCCACCTGGTTGCCTACACCGCCAACCCGGCGTTCGACCTGAACAAGGGCAATTTCACCCGCTACGGCATCAGCGTGCTGGCTGAAAGCGCGGTGGACGGCGGCTTTCGCTGCAAGGCCCAGTTCATGTCCACGCCGCCAGCGGATTTCACCTACTACCGCTGGCGCCAGGACGTATATGAAGACGCGGCGAAAGCGGCAGGATTCAGCGACTGCCGCTGGATCGCGCCGCTGATCAGCAAACAACGCAGAGAGGCCCGCGATCCGGGCTACTGGGATGAGTTTGAAAGCAACAGCCTGCAGATCGGCCTGATCTGCAGGAAGTAAACACCACGGCCGGGCCCCAAACGCCGGGCTCGGCCGTGTTCAAACTCAGTTGCGCACCAGCGCCAGCAGGTACATGGCATCGCCATGCTGGCGTTCGATCACCACCAGCTCCTGCCAGGTAAAGCCGTAGCCTTCGAGGGTGTCGCGGATGCCCTGCTCGGTAAAGAAATAGCCCTGGCGCTGGTTGTCCATCTCACGCCAGCCCGGTACCGGGTTGCTGCTGTCCACACCAAAAACATTGAGGGCAATCAGGCCACCCTTGCGTACATGGCTGCGCATGTGTGCAAGGTAGGCATCCCATTCATCCGGGTGCTGATGATGGAAGCAGCCGTTGTCGAGCACCGCGTCGAACTGCCGCCCCTCGGCAGTTTGCCAGTCCTGCAGGGCGCTGTTGACCAGTTCCAGGCGCTCGCCCCAGCGCTTGCGCAACAGCGGCCAGCTGGAGTTCTCGACGATGTCCAGGCCAGTGACCCGGTGCCCCGCCTGGATGAACTCCGAGGCATCGCGGCCACGGCCGACCCCGACATCGAGGATGCGCTGATCGGGTTTGTCGCCAAGGGCGGCGAGAAACACCCGCGCCGCCCTGGCCATTCCGATGTCCCACGACCACTCGTCTTCGCCATGGCTATAACGGTGCACGAACGAGGTATCGAGGGCCTTGCGGTAAGCCTCCGGCGCCATGAAATCCACTGCCTGCTTGCTCATTGACCGATCTCCTTGCACTCAGGAAGCACGCCGGGCGGCGATGCCGTAGATGTTGCCGTCATAGGAACTGGCCAAAAAGTCATGCTGCTGGCCGCTGTGGGTGATGCAGGAAATGCCGCTGGCGGTGGGCCGTTGCAACGGCTGCCAGCTACGCGTGGCCAGGTCGAACAGGGCCACAGTGCCGTTGTAGGCGGCGGTGGCGATGATCGCCCCATCGGCCGAGGCGCCGATGCATTTGATCGAATGCTGGTGCGGCGAGTCGTAGACTTCATCGCCACCGTCCAGCCACAGGCGCAGCTTGAGGTCGCGGCCGATGCTGGCGAAGCCGCCTTCGATCTGGCAGCACCCATTGGAAATGCGCGAATGGGCGTTGTCGATATGGCGGGCGCAACTGAAGTCGTCGATGCGGTGCAGAGCGGCGTCAGCCGAGGCGCAGACACTGAAGAGATAGCGGTCGTTGGCGGCCACGCCCTTGATGGCGTTGTCATGCATGGCGATCGATGCCACCAGTTGCAGGCCGTCGCGACCGTCGAGGATGAACACCAGGCCTTCGCCGGTGTAGGTGCCGATCAACGCGTGCGGCACGCCATTTTTCTCGAAGGTGGTGCCGCAGTTCAGCGGCGAACGGTGCTGGTACAGCAGTTGCCCGCTGAGGGCATCGAACACCTGGCCCATCTGCCCGCCGGTCAGCAGCAGCGGCCCGAACGGCAGGAGGAAATTGCACAGGCTGCCAACCCCGGAGACCGGCTGGTTGTCGCGAAACAGCAAGCCGGCATCGCCAATGCTGTACTGCTGGCCCTGGGCACTGACCACCGCGTTGATGCTGACCGCCGGCTGGATACCGTCGATGCTCCACTGGTCACGCTCGTAGTTCCAGGTGGCGTAGCGCGAGCCGAAGGTGGCGAACACCAGTTCTTCTTCACCGACAAAGGCGCAGCTGCGCGGCCAGATGATGCTCGGCAACGCAGTGCTGCGCAGCTTGCTGAGGTTGTGCTGGGCATCGAAGCGCCAGAGGATCGCCGAGCGGTCGTAGCTCAGGGTCACCAGCAGTTGCTTGTCGTCGTTCCAGACGATGCGCTTGATCCCGGCGTCGTGGGCGGCAACGCTGCGCACCTGGCCCTGGCCGATGATCGAGATGCGCCCTTCGTCGTCGCCGGCGAACACCACGCCATTGCGGGTGATGGCGATGGTGTCGGTCTCGACGCCGCCAATGTCCACTTCATCGCACTGGGCGAAGCTGGCGGTGTCCCACTGGCGCACGGTGCCGTCGTCGCTGCTGGAAATCAGACGCTTGCCGTCGGGCGACCAGACCACCGAAATCACGTCGGCCTGGTGGCCATGGAAACTGCCTTTGAGGTTACCGTGCAGGTCGAAAATACGCAGCACGTGATCACGCGAGCAGGTGGCGACCAGCGTGCCGTCGGGCGAGAACACTGCCATCTCGACGTCGTCCCGGTGGCCGGACAGCACCGCCTTCAGGCGCATGCTCGGCACTTCCCAGATGCGCGCGGTGTAGTCGCTGCTGGCACTGACCAGGTGCTTGCCATCGGCGCTGAAAGCGCACTGGTTGGCCAGGTGGTCGTGGTGCACGCGGTGAATCGGCAAGCCGGTGCGGGCATTCCACAGGATGACCTGATTGTCGTAGCCGGCGGTGGCGACGAACTCTGCTGCATGGGCGGCGATACCGCTGATGGGGCCTATGTGTTTCATCGAAAAATCCTTTTTTCTTCAGAGAACAATCAGAGCTTGATGGAGTGGCTGGACTTGGCCACTTTCGACAGCAGGTAGTTGCGGTTGTGTTGGGTGAGGAACACTCCGGTCGGCACCTGGTCGATGACGTCGATACCGCCCTCTCGCAACTGCTGGACCTTGTCGGGGTTGTTGGTCAGCAGGCGGCAGCGGTGCACATCCAGGGCCTTGAGCATCTGCACGGCGGGGCTGAAGCTGCGCGAATCCGCCGGGTGGTTGAGCTCAAGGTTCGCTTCGTAGGTGTCCAGGCCGCGGTCCTGCAGCAGATACGTCTCGAACTTGGAGTACAGGCCGATGCCGCGGCCTTCCTGGCGCAGGTAGATGAGGTAGCCGCCCTGCACGTTCAGGGTGTTCAGCGCCTCCTGCAGTTGCGGGCCGCAGTCGCAGCGCTGGGAGCCGAACACATCACCGGTGATGCATTCGGAATGCACCCGCACCAGCGGCACCTGGGCCTTGTCCAGGTTGATGCCAACGGCAAAATGCTCGTTGTGTTTGTCGAAGCCCTTGAAGCCGAAGAAGTGGGCATCAACCGTGCCGCCCAGGATCGAGATCGGCACTTTGGTGTGCAGCGAAACGTCGTTGTTCATGATTAAAACCTCGCACGAATGACAGGTACTTCAGTTGTTGTTTTCTACCAGGCGAAAGCCCATGACATAGATCGGTCGCGGGTAACGCCCATGTCGCCGAGGGTTGCGCGCCAGGTCGCGAAAGCGCGTGAAACTGCCACCACGGGCGATCCGGTGACGACCGACATCCAGCACCAGGTCGTCGTTGATCTGCGGGCCGCCGGGGTACGGCCGATAGTCATCGGCGACGTATTCCTCGACATTGCCGGCCATGTCCAGCACACCGAACGCCGAAGCGCCCTGAGGGAATACCCCCACCGGGGTGCTGTCCAGGTAACCCAGCTCGATGGTGTTGGCGTACTCGGCGTGGAACTGCTCGCCCCAGGGAAACTGCAGACCCTGGGGCCCGGCGGCCGCGTGCTCCCACTGGGCTTCGGTGGGCAGGCTGAAACGCCGACCGGTGCGCTGGCTCAACCACTGCGCGTAGGCATCGGCGTCGCTGTCGCTGACGCTGTACACCGGATGGTTGGCGCGTTGCTGCGGGTAGCGGCCGAACGCCCAGCTGCTGGGCAGCGCCGGGTGGCCGGTGTCGAGCAGGAACTCGCGGTACTCACTGTTGGTCACGGCGAAGCGGGCGATGCGGTAGCTGTCCAGCGTAACGCTGTGCTGCGGGGTTTCCTTTTCGATCCAACTGCGGTCCAGGCCCAGCCCGGCGAAGTCGTCCATGACCTGGGCCACCTTGTGCGGCGCAAGGCCGATCTGCACGGTCGCGGCGGGAATGTCGATCATCTGCGGATTGAACACGTCAATGCGCGGGTCGCCGCGCAAGCCCAGCACTTCGCCTGCACCAATGCGCCGGTGCAGCGGCGCGCCGGCGCTTTCCAGCAGCGCCAGCAGTTGTTCGACCGGGGTATCGAGCATCGCGCTGATCGCCAGCCCGACCTGCTCCACCAGTGGGTACTCCAGGTAATGTTGCGGGTAGCCCATCAGCACCCGGTCGCTAACGTCCTTGGGCAGCGGGCTGGGTAATTGCGGCCAGTGCCGATCGTTGAGACTGTTCATCCTTGCACCTTGTTTTGAGTAACGACGCCCACGGCGGGGCCGAACCCGGTTCGGCCCACGACGCAGTACCCAGGGGAAGCCTCAGAGCTGGTCGAGCAGCAATCGGCGGTTGGTTTCGATCATTTCGATTTCTGCGCTGTAGACTTCGACCACCAGGCCATCGGGGTCTTCGAAGTACACGGCGCTGCGCACGTTGTCCGGCCCATGGTGATAGCCCGGCGCCGGGCCATTGCCCTTGACCAGCTTGATCGAGCCATTGGCCGTGACCCGCTCGGCGATGCGCTTGACGTCTTCGGGCAAGGCGCGAATGCCGATGTGATAGCCCGGCGGGTAGCTGAACCCGGCGCTCTGTTCGATAAAGAAATCGAAACCGTTAAGCTCCATCACGACCTTGCGCGGGCCGAGGTTGTAGCAATAACGCGCGCCGAAGATATCGCGGTAGAAGGTTTGCGAAGCCTCCAGGTCGCGGGCCAGGATGTTGATGTGATTGAGCTGCGGTTGCTGGCGTGCCAGCGCAGCGGCGTCGATCGATACCCCTTCCAGGGCCCGCCACATCTTTACCGCGGCGCTGAACTTCGAGTACCCGGCCAGCCAGGCTTTGAGTGAATCGCTCGATTGCGCCTGCTGCAGCCGGGTCAGGCCATAGGGGTAGATGAAGCACGCCGCAGCCTGCAGTAATTGCTGCTGGATGGCATCTGCGCCTGGCTCCCTGCCCTGGCTGTCGGCCAGGCGTACCAGAGTTACCGCGGTGTTGCGATAAAGGCTTTCGGCGCCTTTGAGCTGGGCCGCCAATGCCGCTTGCTCGGCACCTGCCAGCAATACGATCAGGCCATCGGCCTCACCCTGGAGGGCCAGTTGCGCGGTGGCGTGCAGCTCAAAGCCGGCAGCGCTGGCCACCTGGCCCAGTTCACCGATCAGGGTCAACGCAGGGGCGTCGGGGTTGGCCGCGTGCAGCAAGATGAACTTGAGCATCAGTTGGCCCTCCGCCCGATCAGCAAGGTGTAGCGACCGATCGGTTCCTGCTCGACGCCCAGGCCCTGGGCTTGCAGTTGCTGGGCCAGCCAGCGGGTCGGATGCAGCTCGCCATTCACCGTGTTGACCATCATGTGCAAGGAGAAATCCGCCGACAGCGCCGGGTGAATCTCGTCCTCGTCCAGGGTCATGCTGAGGATCAGCAAGGCGCCCCTGGCTTCCAGCAACTGGCTGGCGCCCTTGATCAGGGCGCTGGTCTGCTCGCGGGTGAAGTAATGCAGGCAGTCGTTGAGCATCACCACATCGGCACGCTCATCCTGATAGCGCGGCAGGTCCAGCAGGTTGCGTTCCTTGAAGCTCAGCCGTTGCTCAAGCTGGTACTTGCCGATGGTGCTCTGGGCCGCCTGGCGGGTGGCGTCCAGGTCCCAGATTTCACCTTTGACCTGCGGATGGCGGCGGGCGATTTCGGCGATATAGGTGCCGTGGCCACCGGCCAGGTCGATGACCTTGCTAGCGTGGTCAAACACTGACAACTCACGCAGTACATCGACCATTGGCTGGCTGAAGCGGACCATGGCATCGTTAAAGGCATCACGGGCGGCAACGTCATGCTTGAAGCGGTTTTCCTGCTGGAAATCCAGCGATTGGGTGGTGCTGAGAATCTCGCCCAGACGTGGCCAGTTCTGCCATTGCAAGCGCTGGTGGGCAATGATCGGACCGATGAATTCAGCACTGCTGCTGACCAGGAAGCGCTCGCTCAACGGTTGATTGACGAAGCCCTGTGCGGTTTTTTGCAGCAGGCCCATGGCAACCAGGGCATTGAGGAAGATCTTGCCCTTGTTGGCCACCCAGCCCAGTGCCAGGCTTACCGCCTCAGCTTTGGCCGGTTGCCGAGTATGGTCAAAGACCTTCTGGGCGACCGCCGAATGAAGGATGGCCGACTGGCGATACTGATCCGAGAGTTTCACCAGGTCGAACACACCATTGAGGGTGTTGGCCTCCTCGGCGTGCTCATAGATGGTCACCGGTTTTTGCGCATTCATACACTCACTTCCCTGTTGAGTTTCATTGCTTAAACGCTTCAGGCTAAAGGCCTGCCCTGCACGGCACGGGTTTGCCCGGCGGCGGTGCTCACTGCAGCCACCGGCAAAACTAAGAAATGATCCTAGTCGCTGCCCAGAAAAACACAAATTCGATCTTTTATATTTTTTTGAGCTTTAAAGTTTGTAGTTGATACCTTTTACAAATAACCACCGCAGTGCTAAAACTGCTTATGCTCAAGCTCGTTACCTGCGCAATGGATGGCGCCACAGGTCAACCGTCAACGCCTATTCGCAGGGTTACTCGCTCACAATGACTGCACCCGCCGCCGACGCCAGCTCTACCGCCGACCGCATCCTGTTTTTGCTCAAGACCCGTGGTGCGCTGAAAACCACCGATCTTGCCAGCCTGCTCGACATCACCTTCGAAGCCGCACGCCAGCAGATCCAGAAGCTGCACAGCGCCGAGCTGATCACCGGCATCAGTGCACCGACCAAGGGTGCAGGCCGTCCCTCGCAGAAGTGGACCCTGACCGAAGCCGCGCAGCGGCGCTTCCCCGACTCCCACAGCGTGTTGACCCTGCAATTGATCGAGACGGTCGAGCAGGTGTTCGGCCATGAAGGCGTCGATCAGCTCATCACCCGCATGGAAACCGCCAACCGCAGCGAATACCTGCAGGCCTGCAGCCAGGCCGAATCGGTCGAAGACAAAGTGCGGGTACTGGTGCAGCTACGCGAGCGCGCCGGCTACATGGCGGAAATGGTCGAGAGCGACGACGGCTGGCTGATCATCGAAAACCACTGCCCGATCTGCGTGGCAGCCAGCCGCTGCCAGGGGTTCTGCCGCTCGGAATTGCAGATCTTTCAGTCGGTGCTCGGTGAACAGGCGCTTGTCGAGCGCTGTGAACATCTGATATCAGGTGACCGACGCTGCGTGTACCGGGTCGTGCCGAGGACGGCGCCCGCGCAGTAACCCCACAAGACCTTAAGGAATGAGGCAAACATGAACCCGACCATCGAGCTGCTGGCCAGCCACCGCAGCGAGCGCAGTTTCCACGACCGGCCGATCAGCGACGAGCTACTCGACGCCATCCTCCAGGCGGCCCACCAGGCGCCGACCTCCTTCAACGCCCAACACCTGTCTGCGGTGGTCGTGCGTGATGCCGAACGGCGCCGGCAGATCGCCGAACTGGCCGGCGGGCAGCCCTGGATTGCTGCGGCGCCGGTGTTCATCACCCTGGTGGTGGACTTCTACAAGACCGAACAGGCGGCGCGCCTGAGTGGTGACCGCCAGTGCATCCACCAGCACCTGGAAGGCATGATTGCCGCTTGCACCGATGGTGGCATCCTTCTCTCGACACTGATGACAGCGGCGCGTTCGCTGGGCTTGGGCGTGGTGCCGGTGGGCGGGATTCGCGCCGACGCCGGCGGCATGATCGAACTGCTTGGCCTGCCGGAAAAGTCTTTTGCCCTGTGCGGGGTTGCCCTGGGTTATGTGCATCAGCCAGCGTTGAAAAAGCCGCGTTTGCCGCTGGCTTCGTTTCGTCATGACGAGCGCTATGATGCCCAAGCGTTGCCGGCGGCGATCGCGGCGTACGATGCCGAGCTGATGCAGCATTGGCAAGTTGTTGGGCGGGTCGAGGGGCAAAACTGGTCGAGCAGTATCGGCCGCTGTTATGCGCGCAATTACCGGCCGCAGCTCAAAGCGCAGTTGCTGGCCAACGGGTTGGCGGCGGACTGAAAGGCCTCATCGCGGGTCAAGCCCGCTCCCACAGTGGATCTGTGTACGCCGGACCTGTGGGAGCTGGCCTTGCCGGCGATCGAGCGCGCAGCGGTCGTAATCCAGGCAACACTGATGTGCTGGCTGGACCGGCCTCATCGCTGGCAAGCCAGCTCCCAGTGGATCTGTGTACGCCGGACTTGCCAGCGATCGAGCGCGCAGCGGTCGTAATCCAGGCAACACTGATGTGCTGGCTGGACCGGCCTCATCGCTGGCAAGCCAGCTCCCACAGCGGATCTATGTACGCCGAACCTGTGGGAGCTGGCCTTGCCAGCGATCGAGCGCACAGCGGTCGTAATCCTGACACCACGTGATGTGCTGGCTGGACCGGCCTCATCGCTGGCAAGCCAGCTCCCAGTGGATCTGTGTACGCCGGACCCGCGATGAGCCGATCACTGCACCCCGCCACTGCCCCAGCCCAACGCCTTGTACAAGGCAATCGCATTGAGGTACGAAGCGGTCTCGGCCTCGGCCACTTCACGCTTGATCAAGAAGAACGCCCGCTGGTTTTCCAGCACCGCCATGTAGGTACCCGCCCCACGCCGGTAGCGCTTGGAGGCAATGTCGACAGCATCGGCGCCATGGGCCGCCGACTGCATCAGCGTACCGAGGCGGGTCTGGTTGCGGGCCAGGCGCGTGACGGCGTTTTCCACTTCTTCGCGGGCCAGCAGCAGTGACTGCTCATAGCGCGCCTGTGCCCCTTGCGACTGCGCCTTGGCAGCGCGCAAGCGAGCCTTGGCATTGCCCAGGCGCAACGCCGGCCAGGTCACCGTCGGCGCCAGTTCGTAAGCCCGCGCAGCACTGCCCAGGTCGCCACTGCGCAAGGCGAAGAAGCCAATGAAACCGCCCAGGTCCAGGCGTGGATACAGCTCGGCAGTCGCCACGCCAACGTCTTCGCTGCTGGCTGCCAGTTGCCGCTCGGCACTGGCGACATCGGGGCGGTTGTTGATCAGCGCGTTGACATCGCCCAAGGGCAACTGCCGCGCCAATGGCGGCAAAAAGTGCGCCTGCGCAGGCTCCTCGGCAAGGCTCGGGGCACGTCCGGTAAGTACATCCAGACGATAGCCGGCCTCCTGGATCGACGCCTGTAACGGCGGCACCGCCGCCTCGCTGAGCAGCAGGTTGGCATGGGCGCTCTGCTCATCCTCGTACTGGCCGCTGCCGACCCGCACCTGGGCACGGGTGAGCTTCAGGGTTTCACGCCAGGCCTCGACCTGGGCCTGCGCTACGTCCAGGCTGCGGCGCAAACCCTGTTGCTGGTAGTAGGCGCGGGCGACTTCGGCGGCGATGCTCAGGCGCATCTGCTCAAGGTCGGCCCGCGCCGCTTCCGAGCGCGCCTCGGCCGCAGCGGTGAGGCGCTGCAAGCGGCCGAACAGGTCGACCTCCCACTGCACGTCGAAGCCTGCACGGTAGCTGCGCGAAAACATCCGCTGCGGGTCGCTGCCGTCGGCCAGTTGCTGCTGCTCAAGGCTCTGGCTGAAACCGGTACGTGCGGTGACACCCGGGTACTGGTCCAGGCGCCGGTCATCGAACAGCGCCCGTGCCGCCAGCAGGTTGGCCTGGGCCTGGCGGATGTCATGGTTATGCTTGAGCGCGGTGTCGACCAGACGGTTCAGTTGCGGGTCGTCGAAAAACGACCACCACTGTGCCGGCAACTGCGCACCTGCAGCAAACTGCTGCTGTTGCGGCGTGCTCAAGGGGATGGCCGCAGGCGTTGCCTTTGCATAGTCGGGACCGACCTTGCAGCCGGCCAGGGCCAGGCTCGACAGCACACAGGCCAGGGTCAGGTTCGCTCTGTTCATCCTTCGCTCCTCAGCGCATCAGCCAGTGACACTGCCCGCGGCGTGCGCGCAGCCACCGAGTGCTTGCGCGCCAGCAGGCTGTACACCGTGGGCAGCACGAACAGGGTGAACAAGGTGCCGATCAACATCCCGCAGACAATCACCAAGCCCAGGCCAAAGCGACTGTTGGCGCCTGCGCCGGAGGCAAACAACAAGGGGATCAGGCCGACCACCATGGCCGCGGTGGTCATCAGGATCGGCCGCAGGCGAATTTGCGCCGCCTTGCTGATCGCCGCCGCGCGGTCGAGCTGCTCTTCTTCCTGCAAGGTGTTGGCGAACTCGACCATGAGGATGCCGTGCTTGCTGATCAGGCCGATCAGGGTTACCAGGCCGATCTGGGTGTAGATGTTCACCGTCGCATAGCCCAGCGCCAGTGGAATCAGCGCACCACTGATCGACAGCGGCACGGTGATGAGGATGATCAGCGGGTCGACCAGGCTTTCGTACTGCGCCGCCAGCACCAGGTAAATGACGATCACCGCCGCCAGGAACGCCAGCATCAGCGCACTGCCCTCCTGGGTGTACTGGCGCGCATCGGACTGCCAGTCGTAACTGAAACCGGCCGGCAGCGACGCCGCCACCTGATCGAGAAACGCCACCGCATCGCCCAGGGTCACCCCGGCCGCCGGGATGCCCTGGAAGGTGGCGGCGTTCTGCTGGTTGAACTGGGTCAGCTTGTTCGGCTCGACCTGCTCGGACACCTGCACCACGGTCGACAGCGGCACCAGGGTGCCGTCTTCGCTGCGCACGTACTGGCGGGTCAGGGTTTGCGCGGTCAGGCGCTGGCTGCGCGGGCTCTGGGCGATGACGTCGTAGGAGCGCCCTTCGAGGCCGAAGCGGTTCAGGTAGTTCTCGCCCACCAGCACCGCCAGCGACTCGCCAATGTCCTGCATGCGGATGCCCATGCTGTTGGCCTTGGCCCGGTCGACGCGCACCTGGACCACCGGGTTGTTGTAGTCCAGGTCGCTGTCGACCACGGCGAACAAGCCGCTGTCGCGAGCCTTTTGCTTGATCTCTTGCATGGTCTGGTACAGCACCTGGTAATCCTGGGAACTGCGCAGCACCAGTTGCACCGGCAGGCCGCCGGTGGAGCCCGGCAAGGCCGGCAGCTGGAAGGCGAAGATGCTGGTGCCCTCGACATCGTTGACCGCTGCCTGCAAATCCACCTGGATCTGCGAAGCCGTACGCTCGCGCTCATCCCACAACGACAGGTTGATGCCACCGATGCCCGAGGCAAGGCCGTCGCTGCCGTTGATGATCCAGGTGCTGACGGTTTCCGGCAGGCGGTTGTAGACCTGGTCGAGCTTGTCGGCAAAGCGCTCGACGTAATCCAGGTTGGCATGTTGCGGCGCCTTGATCGCAGTCAGCAAGCCGGCCTGGTCTTCGGTCGGCGCCAGTTCGCGCTGGGGCAAACCGTAGAGCCACGGCAGGCTGAGCAACACCAGCAAGGCAAACCCGGCACTCAGCCAGCGCCGCGACAGGGAGAATTCCAGCGCCCGGCTGTAACGTGATGCCAGGGCATCGAAGAAGCGGTTGGCGGCATGGGCCATGCGCCCTTCCGATTGCTTGGACTGCAACAGGAACGAGCTCATCACCGGCGACAGGGTCAAGGCCACCACACCGGAGACCACCACCGCCCCGGCCAGGGTCAGGGCGAACTCGCGAAACAGCGCACCGGTCAGCCCGCCCATCATGCCGATCGGTGCGTACACCGCGGCCAGGGTGATGGTCATGGCGATCACCGGCCCGGCCACTTCCCGCGCCCCGACCAATGCGGCGGCCACCGGCGTCTTGCCCTCTTCGATATGGCGGTGGACGTTCTCGACCACGACGATGGCATCGTCCACCACCAGGCCGACGGCCAGGACCATGGCCAGCAAGGTCAGCAGGTTGAGGCTGAAGCCGAACATCAGCATCAGCGCCGCCGCACCGAGCATCGACAGCGGAATGGTCACCACCGGGATCAACACCGTGCGCAGCGAGCCCAGGCACAGGTAAATGACGATGACCACGATCAGCAATGCTTCGAGCAACGTCTTGCTCACCTCATCGATCGAGGCCTGGATGAAGCGCGCGGTCTCGAAGGCAAGCTCGGCCTTGACGTCCGGCGGCAGGGTCTTGCGGATGTCCGGCAGCACCTTGCGGATGCCGTCGACGATCACCAGCGGGTTGCCGCCGGGGGTCGGGAACAGGCCCAGGTGCACGGCACGCACGCCGTCCATGGAGGCGCTGGTTTCCACCGAGGCGGCGCCCAGTTCGACGGTGCCGATGTCCTTGATGCGCACCAGGCCGTTGCCGTCATTGCGGATCACCAGCTCGCGAAACTCGCCAACGCTGGTCAAGTCGGTATTGACCCGGATGTTGGAGACCACGAACTGGCCTTTGACCTTGCCGGGCGCCGCCTGATAGTTGTTGCGGCGCACAGCTTCAGCCACATCGGCAGCGGTCAGGCCGCGGGCGGCCAGGCGCGCCGGGTCGATCCACAGGCGCATCGACAGGGTCTGGCCGCCAAACACCTGGACCTTGGCCACGCCGTCGATGGTGGTCAGGATCGGCTCGACCACCCGCGCCAGGTAATCGGTCATCGCCGGGGTCGACAGACTGTTGCTGGCAAAACCGATATAGGCCACCGCCGTCGACTCGCCGGACGAGCGCTCGATTACCGGGTCATAGGCTTGCTCGGGCAGGCGAAAACGCACCTGGTTGACCTTGGCCATGACCTCGGTGAGTGCCTGGGTCGAGTCGCGGTTGAGCTCCATGCGCACGGTGACCAGGCTGCGGCCCTGCACCGAGGACGACGACAGGTAGTCGATGCCTTCGACCGACGATACCGCCTGGGCGATTGGCTGGGTAACGAAGCCTTGCATCAGCTCGGCGGAGGCGCCAGGGTATTCGGTGGTCACGGTGATGGTCGAGCTTTCCAGCATCGGGTACTGACGGATCGGCAACTGGCGCAGGGAAAGGATGCCCAGCAGCAGAATGAGGATGCTGACCACCAGCGCCAGCACCGGCCGGCGCACGAACAGATCGGTGAATTTCATCGGAAGGTCTCTGGGCGATCGGTCAGGAGCCGGACAACGCCGGGCGTTGCAGGGTGTCTTCGGTTGCTTCGACCGCAAGCCCGTCACTGAGCTTGAGCTGGCCGGAGGTCACCACCTGGTCGTGCTCCTGCAGCCCTTCGAGGATGATCACCCGGCCGTCCTGGCGCTCACCGACCTTGACCGGCACGCGCTGCACCACCAGCGCCTGCTGCTGCTCATCGTGGCGGGCAAGGAACACCGTGTCGCCGTAGGCGGTATAGGTCACGGCGGTTTCCGGCAAGCTGAGCACCTCGGCCACCTGCGGGTCGGCAACCTTGACGCTGGCATACATGCCGGCCTTGAGCAGCGCATCGGCGTTGTCCAGGGTGGCCTGCACCTGCACCGTGCGCGAGCGGCCGATCAGCGGGTCGATGGCGCTGATGCGCGCCTGGAAGGTGCGCTCGGGGTAGGCATCGAGCAATACCTCGACCGCCTGGCCAGGCTTGAGGTGGATGCTCAGCTGCTCGTCGAGGGAGAAATTCACGTACAGGGTGCGGGTGTCGATCAGGCTGACGATGGCATCGCCGACGTTCAGGTACTGGCCTTCGTTGACCTTGCGGATACCGAGCACGCCGTCGAACGGCGCGCGGATGGTCTTCTGCGCGATCACCGCCTCGGTGTGCGCCAGCTCGCCGCTGGCCATGTCCCGGGCGGCCAGGGCATTGTCGAGCTGCTCCTGGGTGGCGGCGTTTTCCGCCACCAGGTCACGGACCCGGCGGTGGTTGATCCTGGCGTTGTGCAACTGCGCCTGCAGGCGAACGCGTTCGGCCTGTTCGGGAGCGTCGTTAAGGGTAATCAGCACATCGCCCCGGCGCACCTTCTGCCCGGAGACGAAGTTGATCCGCGTCACCCGCCCACCGATCTCGGCCGAAACCAGCACCTGGCGTGCCGCTTCAAGCTCGCCGACCCCGGCGAAAAAGCCGTTGGCCGGGGCCCGTTGCACCGTACCCAGGGCCACCTTGACCAGCGTACGTGCCGGTGGCGCCGAAGCCTGCGCGGTATGCGACTGTTGCCAGACCAGCAGCGACCCCATGGCTGCGCCCGTCAGCAAGATGCCGAGCGCGAGAAACTTCCTGTTCATTCACCACTCCCTGTGAGGCTGGCCTCAGGCCCACTGCACGTTGAACAGCACAAAGGCCAGCAGGGCCCAGAGCACCAGCACCAGGTGGGTCAGTTGCAACCCCTCCTGGCGAATCCAGTAGCCGAACCACAACCCGCCCAGGAGCATGGCAAAGGTAAAGCCGAGAAACGCGCTCAGGGCCAGGTTGAGCCAGGGCCGCGCCGGCTCGATTGCGCCACCGATCACCAGCGAGTAGGCGCCGACCAGGGCAGCGGCTGCGGCCACCACTTGCAGCACCAGCACCAGCACCAGGGCAATGCGATGCGCAGCAGGGGCATGCACGGCCCGGGACAGCAGGGGCAAGTCAATCGCCGGCGGCTGACGCAACGGCGCCATGGCCATGGTCGCACCGACCGCACCGAGGGAGGCGCGAAACGCCTGCAGGTTGTTGAGTACCGCGATACAGAGCCAGAGGCTCAGGCCAAGGGCCTGAACCGCCTGGAACAGCCAGAGGGAGGTATGCAAATCCATTTGAACGTCCGTGGTGGTTGAGCGCAATTACACAAGCAAGTGCTTGGATATTAGAGCCGTGCCTTCCAATGCACAACCCACAAGACGCTAACCACCCTGCGCCGAGCAAACATTGTCGGCGGTCATGCTTTGCCTTGATCGGCCATCCGCGCCAGCAGCAACTGACGCACGCGCGGGCCAAAGACGTTGATCAACAACCCGGCCATCACCAGCAACGCGCCCCAGCCTTGCAGCGGGGTCAGGCGCTCACCCAGCAGCAAGGCCGAGGAACTCAGGCCCACCACCGGCACCAGCAACGAGAACGGCGCCACCTTGCCGGCCGGGTAGCGCGACAGCAGATGGCTCCACAGGCTGTAGCCGAGCATGGTGGCGATGAACGCCAGGTAGGCCAGGGACAGGATCGAACTCCAGCCGATTGCGCGCAGTGAGCTTTCGATCCGCTCGGGACCTTCCAGCCACCACGACAGCGCCAGGAACGGCAGCGGCGGCACCAGGCCGCCCCAGATCACCAGGGCCACCAGGTCGATGTTGCCGAAACGGCGGGTGATGATGTTGCCCATGGCCCACATCGAGGCCGCGCACAGGGTCAGCAGCAAGGCAAAAAACGGCACGCTGGCGCCATTCTCGCTGCCGATCAGGGTCAGGCCGCCGGCGGCCACCAGCAGGCCCAGCACGCTGGCGGCGCGCAGCCGTTCGCCGAGGAAAATCGCGGCAAAGAACAGGGTGAAGAACGCCTGGGACTGCAGCACCAGTGACGCCAGCCCTGGCGGCATGCCGTTGCCCATGGCCTCGAAGAGAAAGGCAAACTGGCCCAGGGAGATGGTTGCGCCGTAGGCGATCAGCCAGCGCCAGGGCAGCTGCGGGCGCTTGACCAGCAGTACCGCCGGGAACGCCACCAGGGCAAAGCGCAAGGCCCCCAGCAACATCGGCGGCAGGCCATCGAGGCCGACCTTGATGACCACGAAATTGACGCCCCAGGCGACAATCACCACCAGCGCCAACAGCAAATCCTTTAACGGCATGCTTCCCTCAACGGCTTTGTAATATTTCGCAACAGCATAACCTTATGGGCGAAAACATCGCAGCATCCATCGCGACGGATGGATGCAGCAAAGCCGACACCTTCACTTGACTGTATTTGTATAGACATGCTCATATCTGTTTCAGTCGCCGACCTGCGTTCGGCCGGCGACCCGACCGCGACAACAAAACAATAGGCGGAGACCCCGAGCAATGACCCAGGCCAGTGCCTCGCGCAGCAAGCCCCTGATCGAGCGGCGCTCGATCGACTACATCCCGGAAAACGAACGACACGGACGCCTCTACAGCCAGTTCACCCTGTGGCTGGGTGCCAACCTGCAAATCACCGCAATCGTCACCGGGGCCCTGGCCGTGGTGCTCGGCGGCGATGTGTTCTGGTCGCTGATCGGCCTGCTGCTCGGGCAACTGGTCGGTGGCGCGGTCATGGCCCTGCACGCAGCCCAAGGGCCGAAACTCGGCCTGCCGCAGATGATTTCCAGCCGCGTGCAGTTCGGTGTCTATGGCGCAGCCATCCCGATTGCCCTGGTGTGCCTGATGTACCTGGGCTTCACCGCCACCGGCACGGTGCTCTCGGGCCAGGCCATCGGCCAGTTGCTGAGCGTCAGCGACAGCGCCGGCATTCTGATTTTCGCCGGGGTCATCGTGCTTGCCACGGTGTTCGGCTACCGCATGATCCACTGGATCGGCCGGGTCGCCAGCGTGCTGGGGATCATCGCCTTCGTCTACCTGTTCAGCCGCATCATGGTCATCAGCGACATCGGCCAGCTGCTGGAGAACCGCCACTTCAGCTGGGCCTCGTTCCTGCTCGCGGTGTCGCTGTCGGCGTCCTGGCAGATCTCCTTCGGCCCCTATGTGGCGGACTACTCGCGCTACCTGCCGAGCAACACCTCTTCGTTCAAGACCTTCCTTGCCGCAGGCCTGGGCTCAGTGGTCGGCGCCCAGGCGTCGATGGTGCTCGGGGTGTTTGCCGCGGCGATCGCCAACGGCCAGTTCTCCGGCCGTGAAGTGGCCTACATCGTCGGCCTGGGCGGTACCGGTGCCACCGCCGCGCTGCTGTACTTCAGCATCGCCTTCGGCAAGGTGACCATCTCGACCCTCAACTCCTACGGCAGCTTCATGTGCATCGCCACCATCATCAGTGGCTTTCGCGGGCACATCGAAGTCAGCCGCCGCCAGCGGCTGTTCTTCGTCCTGGCCATCGTTGGCGCCTCGACGTTGATCGCCCTGCTCGGCCAGCATTCGTTCCTGGCGGCGTTCAAATCGTTCATCCTGTTCCTGCTGACCTTCTTCGTACCCTGGAGCGCGGTCAACCTGGTGGACTACTACTTCATCACCAAGGAGCGCTACGACGTGCCGGCCCTGGCCGACCCGAACGGCCGTTACGGGCGCTGGAACATGCCCGGCATCATCGTCTACACCCTCGGCGTGCTGGTGCAGATGCCGTTCATTTCCACCAAGCTCTACACCGGCCCGATGGTTGCCCACCTGGGCGGCGTCGACCTGTCGTGGATCATCGGCCTGGTAGTGCCCAGCGTGCTGTATTACCTGGTTGCACGGCGCAAGGCCGCCGATGCCCCGGCGCAGATGATCCTGCCGCAAACCAGCCAGTCCTGAAACAAAAAAGGCCGAGCCCCGTTGCCGGGGCTCGGCCTGTTGTTGTTCCTGCCCTTCATAGCTTGGCGATCGACACCTCGGTGGATTTGACGAAGGCAATCACTTCGCTGCCGACCCGCAGTTCCAGCTCGTGCACCGAGCGAGTGGTGATCACCGAAGTGACGATGCCGGCGGAGGTCTGCACATCGATCTCCGACACCACCGGGCCTTCGATGATCTCCTTGACCGTGCCTTTGAACTGATTGCGTACGTTGATTGCCTTGATGGTCATGTGCTGCTTCCTCATCCTGGGGTGCACTGCCGCGCAGTGCTTGAGGTGCAGATTGCGCTCGAGCGGATAAAATTAAAAAGAATAAATACTTACGAATATAGAACCAAAAGAAATATATAAATCGACATATCGAAAGACCTATAAGTTATTTATTTTCAGTTTTTTAGATCCTTTAGCATCGGTGCCACCCTCATAGAGCAAGTGAGCGCCACCTTTGCACAGCACTCCATCGACTCCTTTGCACATCGCGCGGGAACTGGCCAGTGAGTTCGCCCGCAGTGCGGTCGAGCGCGACCGCCAGGGCGGCACGCCCAAGGCCGAACGCGATGCCATCCGCAGCAGCGGCCTGCTGGCCTTGAGCATCCCCCGCGACTTCGGCGGGCTGGGCGCCAGCTGGACGCAAACCTTCGACGTGGTCCGCGAATTCGCCCGGGTCGACAGCTCCCTGGCCCACGTGTTTGGTTTTCATCACCTGATGCTCGCCACCGTGCGCCTGTTCGCCACCCCGGCGCAGTGGCAACCGTGGTTCGAACTGACCGCGCGCAAGAGCTGGTTCTGGGGCAATGCCCTCAACCCCCTGGATACCCGCACGGTGGTCAAGGACCGTGGCAGCTTTCGCGAATTCTCGGGAAAAAAAAGCTTCTGCTCCGGCGCCAGCGATTCGGAGATGCTCATCGCCTCGGCGGTGGACGAAAGCGCCGGCGGCAAGCTGTTGATCGCAGCGATCCCCAGCGGGCGCACCGGTATCACCTTGCACAACGACTGGCACAACATGGGCCAGCGCCAGACCGACAGCGGCAGCGCCACCTTCGAACGGGTGCGGGTGGAAGAAAGCGACCTGCTGCTCGACCCCGGCCCCTTGAGCACGCCGTTCGCCTGCCTGCGCCCGCTGATTGCCCAGCTGCATTTCGCCAATATCTTCCTCGGCATCGCCGAAGGTGCTTTCGAAGAGGCCCGGCACTACGCCCTGCGCGAGTCGCGGCCATGGTTCAAATCGCTCGCCGAACAGAGCAGCGCCGACCCTTATGTACTCAATCATTTCGGCGATTTCTGGGTGCGCCTGCAGGGCGCACGCCTGCTGGTCGACCGGGCTGCCCATGAGCTGGACCAGGCCTGGGGCAAAGGCGCGGCGCTGAGTGCCGAGCAACGCGGGCGCCTGGCGGTGACCATCGCCACCGCCAAGGTGGCCGCCAGCCGCGATGGCCTGGAAATTTGCAGCAAGGTGTTTGAAGTCACCGGCGCCCGCGCCACCCAGGCCTCGGTGGGCCTCGACCGGCACTGGCGCAACCTGCGCACCCAGAGCCTGCACGACCCGCTCGACTACAAGCTGCACGAACTCGGTGAATGGGCCCTGCGCGGGCAATTGCCGACTCCGACCTTCTACTCATAGTGTGACCGCCATGCAATTGTTGACCCTTCCACCCTCCCCGGCCCTGGCCACCTCGATCCGCGCCACCGCGCAGGTGTTCGAAGACCCCAAGTCGCGGGCCTTGCTGGCGCACCTGCAGCGGGTCGCGCCGAGTGAAGCCAGCGTGCTGATCATTGGCGAGACCGGCACCGGCAAAGAGCTGGTGGCCCGGCACATCCACAACTTGAGCGGCCGCCGTGACAAGCCGTTCGTGGCAGTCAACTGCGGGGCGTTTTCCGAATCGCTGGTCGAGGCCGAGCTGTTTGGCCATGAAAAAGGCGCGTTCACCGGCGCCCTCAGTGCCAAGGCCGGCTGGTTCGAAGAAGCCAACGGCGGCACGCTGTTCCTCGACGAGATCGGCGACCTGCCGATGCCGATCCAGGTCAAGCTTTTGCGCGTGTTGCAGGAGCGCGAAGTGGTGCGCCTGGGCTCGCGCAAGAGCATCCCCATCGATGTGCGGGTGCTGGCGGCGACCAACGTGCAACTGGAAAAAGCCATCAACGCCGGGCATTTTCGCGAAGACCTGTACTACCGCCTCGACGTCGTCAGCCTGGAGCTGGTGCCGCTGCGCGAGCGCCCGGGCGACATCCTGCCGCTGACCCGTCACTTCATCCAGGCCTACAGCCAGCGCCTGGGCTATGGCCAGGTCAGCCTCAGCAGCGAGGCCGAAGCCAAGCTGCGCAGCTATGGTTGGCCGGGCAACATCCGCGAGCTGGAAAACGTCATCCACCACACCTTGCTGATCTGCCGCGATGGCGTGATCCGCCAGGAGGACCTGCGCCTGTCGAACATGCGCATCGAACGCGCCGACGACAGCCCCGGCACCGATGATTCGGCGGAAGGCTTGCTGGCGCGGGCTTTCCAGAAACTCTTCGAACAGCCTGGCGGCGCCTTGCACGAAAAGGTCGAGGACGCACTGTTGCGCGCAGCCTACCGCTTTAGCCATTACAACCAGGTGCACACCGCCAACTTGCTCGGCCTGAGCCGCAACGTCACCCGCACACGGCTGATCAAGATGGGTGAACTGGCGGTGAATCGCCGGCAGCCTGGGGGCAGTACCCAGGGCGAGCGGGTGCTGAACTTGTCGATCTAATGGCCTTATCGCTGGCAGGCTCTGTGTACACCAAACCTGTGGGAGCCGGCCTTGCCGGCGATCGAGCGCGCAGCGCTCGCAATCAGCGATAAATCTCACTCCCCGCATCCGCCGCCAGCGTGCGAAACACCAGCGCCGAGGCCATGCACAGCAGCGCCCCGACGCCAATCACCAGGGCGATATCCGCCACCGCCACCTGCTGCTCGCCTTTCACACTCATCAACGCACTGAGCAGTGAAGCAGCCACCCCCACCGACAAGCTCATGGTCAACTGCACAGTCGCCGCCGACAGGCTGCTGGCGCGGCTGTGCAGGTGTGCGGGCACATCGGCGTAGGTCAGGCCGCCCATGGCGCTGAACTGCAACGAGCGGATCAGCCCGCTGACGAACAGGATCACCACCACCAGCCAGTACGGCGTGTCGAGGTTGAAGCTGGCGCAGGCGCCCAGGCTCAAACCGGTGAACAACGCATTGATACTCAAGGTGCGGCGAAAGCCGAAGCGGCGCACGATGCGCACCGCCAGCAGCTTGACCACAAAGGCACCCACGCCACCGGTAAAGGTCAGCAAACCGGCATGCAAGGGGCTCAAGCCAAAGCACAGCTGAAACAGCAACACCATCAAAAACGGCTGCGCCGCCGTCCCCAGGCGGAACAGGTTGCCGCCCCAGAAGCTCAAGGCAAAACTGCGCACACGCAAGGGCGAAAAGTCCAGCAGCGGCTGGGCGCAGCGGCGGGCATGGCGCACGTATAGCAGCGCCGCCAGCAGCCCGAGCAGCAGCAACAGCAACACCCAGCGCCGCGCCAGCAAGCCATGGCCCAACGCCTCGAAGCCGAACACCAGTGACGCCAGGGCCACGCTGGCCAGCAACAAGCCGCGCAGGTCCAGGCGTTGCTGGCTGTCGCCGGGGTAATCGGGAATATGGCGCAGCACCAGGTACACCCCGAGTACGCCGATGGGCAGGTTGACCAGAAAAATCCACTGCCACGACAGCAGCGTCACCAGCAGACCGCCCAGCGGCGGCCCGAGCATCGGCCCCACCAGTGGCGGGATGGTCAGGTAGGACATGTTGCGCAGCAGTTGCTCGCGCGGCGACCAGCGCAGCAGGATCATCAAGCCCACCGGCACCATCATCGCCCCCGCCGCGCCCTGGCACAGGCGCGCCAGGCACAGTTGCAGCAACGACACCGCCAGGGCGCAAGCCAGCGACGACAGGGTGAACAGCACAATCGCCAGGACGAACACCCGCCGTGGCCCGTAGCGGTCCGCCGCCCAGCCGCTGACCGGCACTGCCAACGCGGCGGCGAGCATGTACAGCGACACCACCAGGTTCATGCGCACGCTCGGCGCGCCGAACTCGCTGGCCATCTGCGGCAAGGCGGTCATGACCACGGTGGAATCGATCAGCTCCATCAGTAACGCACAGCCGATGATCATCGGTACCCGCCGTGACTGCCCGGTACTGTGGGTCAACAGTGGCGCCTGCAAGCTGCCCACCTCAGAACAAGCCCGAAGTCGGTGGCGGCGTGCCGGTCAGTTGCCAGGCGCCCACCGCTGCGGCCTTCCAGTGCCGCGGGTTGTGGTTGGCGACCGTGCGCGCGTTGCGCCAGTGGCGGTCGAGGTTGTGGCTGCGGCCGGTGGTCGAGGCGCCGCCGACGTCGAACAGCAACTCGCCAGCCTTGAGCGCGGACTCGGCGGCAATGTACTGGGCCTGGGCGACGTCGATGGCAGCCTGGTCAACCTGTTGCGAGTCAAGCCCGCTGGCCCAGGCGCGGTCGATCGACGCTGCCGCGCGCAACACCACGGCTTCGGCGGTAAAGGCACGGGCGGCGATCTCGCCGACGCTGAGCTGCACGTAAGGGTCATCCACCGAACGCGTGGCGCTGCTGTGCTTGATCGGCCGCGCGTGCTCGCGGGCAAAGCGGCTGGCATCGTCCAGCGCGTTACGGGCGATACCGGCCTGCACCGTGGCCAGGAACAACTGCAAGAACGGCGTGACGATGGTGCGCTTGCCCTCCTCCACGGTGCGCGTGCGGATCTCGTCGGCGTACACCACGACATCGTTCAGGCGCGTGGTGCCGCTGGCGGTCAGGCGCTGGCCCATGGCGTCGAAATCGTCGAGCAGCTCCAGGCCCTGGCGCTCGCGCGGCAGCACGAACGACACCGGCTGATCGTTTTCATCCAGGGCCACGGCACTGACCCAGTCGGCGTACAGGGAGCCGGTGCTGTAGTACTTGCTGCCGCTGGCACGGTAATGCTCGCCGTCACGCACGATGCGCGCACTGATCGCGCCATTGGCGCCGCCCACTTCCCAGCCGGCATTGCCCAGCACCGCGCCTTGCAGGTAGCGGGCGAACCAGCGCTGGCGCTCAGCTTCGGCGCCGTCGGCAGTGGAAGACAACAAGCCCTCGACAAAACCGAAGCCTGGGCGCAGCGCCTGGGCAACGTTGGAGTCCACCGAGGCGATGCGCAGCAGCAGGCCGATCACATCGCTGACACTGCCGCCCGGGCCGCCATATTGCTCGGGAATGCGGCAGGTATAGAGCCCGGCCTGGGCAATCTGGCGTACCGCGTCATAGGGCAGCTGGCGCTCGCGTTCA
The DNA here is from genome assembly GCF_050435905.1 of Pseudomonas sp. 2835. NCBI lineage: Bacteria > Pseudomonadati > Pseudomonadota > Gammaproteobacteria > Pseudomonadales > Pseudomonadaceae > Pseudomonas > Pseudomonas sp. 2835. The sequence goes on from NZ_JBNDLE010000023.1 coordinate 64,231, forward strand.
CGTTGCGCGGCGCCGGCGCCAATCAGCGGTAGCAGGTTTTCGGTGTTGCCTTTGAGGTCGTCGAGGTTGCGACGATCAAAATGCGGTACTGCGGATAAACCAGGCATGGACTTTCCTTGTGCAGATCAGGCGATCAGATCGCCAGGCGGAGAAATTCAAAACTGACCTTACGGCCGCTTTCCAGGTGTGGAATGGCATCGAGCAAGGCGCGGGTATAGGGGTGTTGCGGGCGGTCGAAAACATCGCGCACGGCGCCGCTTTCCACCGCCACGCCGTCTTTCATCACCAGCACCTGGTCGCTGACGTGGTTGATCACCCCCAGGTCGTGGGAGATGAACAGGCAAGCCAGGCCCAGGCGCTGCTTGAGGTCGTCGAGCAGCTCGAGGATCTGCGCCTGCACCGACACATCCAGCGCCGACACCGGCTCGTCGCACACCAGGATCTGCGGCTGCGCGGCCAGGGCGCGGGCGATGGCGATGCGTTGCCGCTGGCCGCCCGACAGCTCGATCGGGCGCCGCTCCAGCAGGCTTTCGTCAAGGCGTACCAGCTTGAGCAACTCGACGGCCTGCGGGCGCCATTGCCCGCGCAGGTGACCGGCCACTTGCAGCGCCTCGAACAACACCCGCTGCACGGTGTAGCGCGGGTCGAAGGAGCTCAGCGGGTCCTGGAACACCACCTGGATGCTGCGGCGCAGCGTGCGTTGCTCCTGGTCATCGAGTTGCAGCCAGGGCCGGCCCTTGATCTGGATTGCACCGCTGTCGGGGGTTTCCAGGCCGAGGATCATCCTGGTCAGGGTGGTCTTGCCCGAGCCCGACTCGCCGACAATCCCTAAGGTGCGGCCCTTGTGCAGCTGCAGCGAAACCTTGTCGACCACGGTGCGCATGGCGCCGTCCGGGCCCTTGAAGGCCTTGCTCAGTTGCTGCACCTGCAACAGCGGTGCGCTGGTTTCCACCACCGGCGGCGCCACGGCCGCAAGTTTTGCTGCCTGCGGCCGGCGAAAATGCACGGCGGCGCCGGCCTTGAGCAGGTACTGGGTGTAGGGGTGCTGCGGGTCTTGCAGCACCGCCTCGACACTGCCCTGCTCGACGATCACGCCGTTGTGCATCACCGCCACGCGGTTGGCCAGGCGCGAGACCACCGCCAGGTCATGGCTGACGATCAGCATCGCCGTGCTGTCGCCACGCAGGGACTCGAGCAGGCTCAAGACCTGGGCCTGCACCGTGGCATCGAGCGCCGTGGTCGGTTCGTCGGCAATCAACAGCCTTGGGCTGCAGGCAATTGCCGAGGCGATCAGCGCCCGTTGGCGCAAGCCACCGGAGAGCTGCCAGGGGTACTGGCGGGCGCGCAGTTCAGGTTCCGGCACACCGACTGCACGCAGCAGCTCCAGCACCCGCGCCTGGCGCTGTTCGCGGTTCAGCTCGCGGTGCAGTTGCAGCGGCTCGGCAATCTCCTTGCCGACCGGGCGCAGGGGGTCGAGCGAGCCCAGGGCGTCCTGCATGACAAAGCCGATTTGCGCACCGCGCACCCGCCGCCAGGCGCGCTCGTCGAACTGGCGCAGGTCCTGCCCGGCAAAGGCCAGGCGACTGGCTTGCAGTTGGGCATGGGCCCCCGTGAGCCCGGCGAGGGTGCGCGAGGTGACGCTCTTGCCCGAGCCGGACTCGCCCACCAGCGCCAGGCATTCGCCCTGCTGCACGGTGAAGCTGATGCCCTTGAGCACCGGCACGCCCTGGCCAAAACGCACCTGCAAATCGCTGACCTCGATCAGCGGCGTGGGGTGTTGAAGAACAGCGTTCATAGGCGTTTACCTTCGTTGCGGCGCAGCAGCTCGCGGCCGATGGCGGTGATCGAAACCACGGTGAGGGTGATGGCCAGGGCCGGCCAGGCCACCAGCCACCAGGCGTTGGCCAGGTAGTTGCGGCCGATGGCGAGCATGCCGCCCCATTCCGGCTCCGGCGGTGGCGCGCCAAAGCCAAGAAAGCTCAGGGCGGCGCCGGCGACGATGGTGCTGCCGATGCCGATGGTGGCGAGAATCAGGATCGGTTTGATCGCATTGGGCAGCACGTGCCGCCAGATCACCTGGCGCCGTGGCAGGCCCAGGGTGGTGGCCGCTTCGACGTAGCCGGCATTGCGCACCACCAGGGTTTGCGCCCGCACCAGGCGCGCATAGCGCGGCACGCTGGCAATGCCCACGGCGATGATGGTGTTGAGCGCGCCCTGGCCAAAAAAGGTGATGATCACCAGCGCCAGCAGCAGGTCGGGAAAGGCCAGCAGCACATCGACCAGGCGCATCACCGCACCGTCAACCAGGCGTGGACCGAGGCCGGCCAGCAGCCCCAGCACGGTGCCCAGCAGCAATCCCAGGGCGGTGGCACTCAGGCCCAGCACCAGTGACGGGCGCACCGCGTAGACCAGCCGCGCGAGGATGTCGCGGCCGTTCTCGTCAGTACCCAGCCAGTGCAGGCTGCTCGGTGGCTGAAACGCCTGGCGGGCGCTGGCGTCAAGCGGGTCGGCGGCCACCAGCCAGCCTGGCTGCAGCGCCGCCAGCAGCAAAAATGCGACGAACAGCGCCGCCAGCACCAGCCCCGGGCGCACCGCCAATGGCCGGCGCCTGGCAAAGTGCCCCTGGGCCGGGATCAGGCCGCTGACCGGCAGCACCGCCGCCGTTGAATTGATCGGCGCCATCGGGCACCTCCATGAACTGAACGTTAGGGAGCAGGGTTGGGGATCTGCCGGTGGATCTGTTCGATGCGCGCCAGGGCTTCGCTGCCTAGCTTCACCTCCAATGCGCCGAGGTTGTCGGCCAGTTGCGCCAGGCTGGTCTGCCCGGTCAGCGCACTGCTGACAAACGGCTTGTTGATCACATAGGCCAGGGCCAGTTGCGCCGGGCTGATCGAAAGCTCCTGCGCCAGCGCCACATAAGCGCCGATGGCCTGATGGGCGCCGGGGCTGTCGTAACGGTTGAAGGTGCGGTACACCGACGACAGCCGCGAGCCCTGCGGCAAGGCACCGTTGAGGTACTTGCCGGTCAGGGCGCCGAAGGCCAGCGGCGAATAGGCCAGCAAGCCAATGTTGTCGCGCTGGCTGAACTCCGACAGGCCGCCCTCGTACAGGCGGTTGAGCAGGCTATAGGGGTTCTGGATGCTGACGATGCGCGGCAGGTTCTGCTCACGCGCCTGGCGCAAAAACTCGGCCACGCCCCACGGGGTTTCGTTGGACACGCCGATATGGCGGATCTTGCCGGCGGCAACCTGATCGGCCAGCACCTGCAAGGTCTCGGCGATGCTCACGGTTTCGCGGTCATCCTCGACATAGGGGTATTCGCGCTGGCCGAAAATATTGGTGGTGCGGTCCGGCCAGTGCAGTTGGTAGAGGTCCAGGTAATCGGTTTGCAGGCGCTTGAGGCTGCCGTCCAGGGCGGCAACGATATTGGCCCGGTCGTGACGCGTGCGGCCCTCGCGGATATGCGCGCCGGCCCCCGGCTGGCGTGCCGGGCCGATGATCTTGCTGGCCAGCACCACCTCGGCGCGCCGCCCGCTGTTCGCCAGCCAGCTGCCGATGAAGCGCTCGGTACTGCCCCAGGTTTCGCCGTGGGTCGGCGTTGGGTACATCTCGGCGGTGTCGATCAGGTTGATGCCAGCGGCCAGCGCCGCATCGAGCTGGCGGTGGGCATCGCTTTCGCTGTTCTGGTGGCCCCAGGTCATGCTGCCCAGCCCCAGCACGCTGACCTGGATGTCGCTGTGGCCCAATCTACGTTTGATCATGCTCGCTCCGTATCGTAATTTAAAAGGCTCAAACCGCTTCGGCGGCGCGCTGGTACTGGCTGGCCGGGTACGGCAGGCCCAGGTGCTCGCGCAAGGTGCTGCCCTGGTACTCCTGGCGGAACACCCCGCGTTTTTGCAGCAGCGGCACGACCTGGTCGACGAACACCTCGACGCCGGAAGGGAACATGTCCGGCATGATGTTGAAGCCATCGGCAGCGCCGGCACGGAACCAGTGCTCAAGCGTGTCGGCGACCTGTTCGGGGGTGCCGACGATCAGCCGGTGGCCGACCAGGATGCGCCGCGACAGTTCGCGGATGGTCAGGTTCTCGCGCCGCGCCAGGTTCAACTGGGCTTCGAGAAAACCGTGGGAGCCGCGCTCGAAGTCCGCCACCGGGCCGATCCGCTCCCAAGGCAGCGGCGCGTCCAGCTGCAGCTCGCTGACCGCCAGGCCCACCCGCGCCGCCACCTGGTTGATCAGCCCTTCTTCGCCGTACCAGGCGTTGAGCTCATCGAAGCGCGCCTGGGCCTCGGCCTCGCTGCTGCCGATTACCGTCGACAGCCCCGGCATGATTTTCAGGTGCTCGGGGTTGCGCCCCCACTGGCGGGCGCGCTGTTTCATTTCCTGGTAGAAGGCCTGACCGTCGACCAGGGTGGTCTGGGTGGTGAAGATCGCATCGGCATAGCGCGAGCCGAGGGCCTTGCCGCCTTCGGAAGACCCGGCCTGCACCAGCACCGGCCGGCCCTGGGGCGAGCGCGGCAGGTTGAGCGGGCCCTTGACAGAGAAATGCTCGCCGACAAAGTCGATGGCATGCACCTTGGCCGGGTCGGCAAAACGCCCACGGCGGGCATCGCCGATCACCGCGTCATCTTCCCAGCTGTCCCACAGTTTGAGGGTGACATCGATGAACTCATCGGCCCTGGCATAACGGTCGACGTGCCGCGGCGCACCGGCCAGGCCGAAGTTCTGCGCGGCGGCATCACCGGCATTGGTGACCACGTTCCAGGCCGCGCGGCCGCCGCTGATATGGTCCAGCGAGCTGAAGCGCCGGGCCAGGTTATACGGGTCGTTGTAGGTGCTCGAGGCGGTGGCGATCACGCCGATATGGCGGGTGGCCAGGGCCACGGCGGTGAGCAGCACGGTGGGCTCCAGGCGCCCGGCCGGGTGCTGGCCAACATCGCCGATCAGCGCCGGGCCGTCAGCGAGGAAGATTGCATCGAGCTTGCCGCGTTCAGCGATGCGCGCGATGTTGCTGTAGTACTGGTGATCGAGATAGGCATTGGCCGGCACCTCGGCCTGGCGCCAGGCACCGGAATGGGCGCCGAAACCGAGGATGTTCATGCCGATGCTCATGTGTTTTTCAGGCTGACTCATGGCAACTCCTTGAGTGGGATCAGACCGCGCTGGCTTCGTCGCGGGCGGCGTTGTCCTGGGCGTGCAACTGGCGCCAGGCGGCGCCGGGGCTGATGCCGTTGAGGTAGTAGTTACCCAGCGCCCGCTCGCGGTAGATCGCCGGGTTGTGCGAGGCCAGGGTGCGGGCGTTGCGCCAGTGCCGGTCGAGGCGCCGGGCCTGGCTGGTGGCCGAGGCGCCGCCGACTTCAAACAGCAAGGTGGTGGCTTCGAGCACCTGCTCAAGGACAATCTGCTGGGCCTGGTAGGTGCGAATGTCGGCCTCGACGTAATGCGCCTCGCCAATCGAACCGTCGAGCTCGGCTTCATGCACGCGCTGCAGCACCTGGGCGACATCCAGCACCAGGGCCTGGCTGGCATAGGCCAGGCTCGACAGGCGGCCGATCACCCGCTGCACCAGCGGGTCGTCCTTGGGGCTGGACTGGCCCGGCACGCCAAAGGCGCGGGTGCGGCCCTGGACGAAGGCCACGGCATCACGCTGCACGGCGCGGGCGATACCGGCCAGCGTCGCCAGGTGGTACAGCTGGTAAAAGGCTGACAAGTAAGATTCGGCGCGCAGCTCACCGGGCTTGAAGCGGCGCAAGACCTGCTGCGGCGGCACCGCGACATTGGCAAAACGCGTCGTGCCGCTGCCGCTCAGGCGCTGGCCGAAACCGTCCCAGTCATCTTCCAGGCTGACCCCTGGCGCCGTGGTCGGCACCACCACGCTGACAAAATCCTCATCGAGCATGGCCACCGCCGCCACCCAGTCGGCATAGATGGCGCCAGTGCAGTAGTACTTCTCGCCGTGCAACAACCAGCCGGCCTCGGGGGCCTGCGGGTCGGCGGCGGTGAGCAGCACCGAGTTGCCGGTGGTGTCGGTGCGTTCGGCCATGGCCGCGCCCCACAACTGCCCCGCCGCCACCTTGGCCAGCCAGTGCTGTTGCGAAGCGGCATCGCCACTGGACAGCCGGCCTTCGACAAAACCGAAGTGGGCACGAAAGATTTGCGGCAGGTTGGAGTCGGCTTCGGCCAGGTCGATCAGCAGGCGAAACAGCACCGGCAGGCTGACCTGGGCGCCGTTCAATGCCTGGGGTACGCGCAGGGCGCCAAAGCCGGCTTCGCGCAGCCAGGCCACCGGCTCATGGGCCAGGCTACGCTGCTGCTCGCGCTCGACCGCACCTTCGGCAATGCGGGCAAACACCGGGGCAAAGCGCGCCTGCAGGTTTACGTAGTCCTGGCCTGCGTGGTTCGCAGCCAGGGCTGTTGGCAGTTCATGGGCACTCATGGCTGGTCCTTGAAATTCGGGTTCATAGGCTTTTGCCGCGGGGGTCGACCCAGTGGTTGATCAGGTCGACGAGAAAGTTGACGACCACATAAATCGCCGCCGCCAAAAGGGTGATGCCCAGCAGCAAGGGCATGTCCTTGGTGAGCGCGGCGTCGAGCATCAAGCGGCCGATGCCTTGGCGGGCAAAGAGCATTTCGATGATCACCGCACCGCCCAGCAGGCTGGCGAAAACAAAGCCCGACAAGGTCACCAGCGGCACCAGGGCATGGCGCAAGGCATGCTTGAGGCGCACGCCGGTCTCGGACATGCCACGGGCGCGGGCCATGGCGATAAAGGGCTGTTCGAGGATGTCTTCCAGTTCCTGGCGCAGTACCTGGGTCAGCACCGCAGCGATCGGCAGGGCCAGGGCCAGGCTCGGCAAGATCAGCGCCTGCCAGCTGTTGGAGCCGGACGGCGGCAGCAGGTGCCAGCCGAACGAAAACACCAGCAACAGCAGGATGCCGATCACGAACGACGGCGCCGACGACAGCACCAGTTCAGTGCCGGACACCAGCGAGCGCACCCAGCGCGGCCGGTTGGCGGTGAGCACCGCGCAGCTCACCGCCAGCACAATCGACAGCAAGGCGGCGGCCAGCGACAGCTGCACCGTGGCGCCCAGCTGGCTGCCGATCACCTGCAGCACCGGAATGCGCAATCGGTACGACTCGCCCAGATCGCCCTGGGCCAGGCGCGCCAGGTACTGGCCGTACTGCACCCACAACGGCTGGTCGAGGCCGTATTCGGCGCGCACCTGGGCGATCAGCTCGGCGCTGGGCATGGCATCGGGGCCGCCGAGAATCGCCAGGGCCGGGTCGCCGGCACTGAGGTTGATGGCCAGGAAGGTCAGGGTCGCCGCGCCCCAGAGCACGCCGATGCCGGCCAGCAGGCGCCAGGCCAATCGTTGCAAGCTAGTCATTTGCCCTCCGGGTCGAGCCAGACACTGGTGAAAAACGGGGTGTTGTGCGAGGTGTCGAAAATCAGCCCCTTGACCTGCTTGCGGTAAGCCAGCAGCACATGGCTCTCGAACACCGGCACCGCCGGGATGGTCTGCGCCAGGCGCTGCTGGGCGATGCGATAAAGGTTGCTCAGCGCCACCGGGTCGGTGGTCTGGCGGGCGGCGCTGAGCACCCGGTCGAGCTCGGCATCGCGAAAGCGCCCGGCGTTCTGGCCGATCAGCTTGGCGGTGCTGATCGCCTGGCTGTGGTAGAGGATGTACAGGCCATCGGGGGTGTTGGTGTGCCAGTAACCACCGCCGATCAGCTGGAAGTCACTGGCGTAACGGCGCTGGGTGACCTGGGCCAGGGGTAGCAGGTCGATGTCGATCTTGAGGCCGATCTTCTTCAGGTCGGCCTGGATGGCCACGGCGATGCTGCTCGGGTAGGCCGCGGTTTCGTAGGTCAGCAGGTGCGCGGCCAGGCGCTGGCCGTTCTTGACCCGGTAACCCTCGGCGTCGCGCTCGCTCCAGCCGGCCTGGTCGAGAATGCGGTTGGCCTCGGCGACGTCATAGGCCAGCACGTCCTTGAACGCCGGGTCGTAGTAGCGGGTGTTGGCGGCGAGAAAATCACCCTTGGCCAGGTACTCGCCAAAACCGGTGATCCAGGCCAGGCCGTCGCGGTCAATGGCCTTGGCCACGGCGCGGCGCACCTGCACGTCGTCGAAGGGAAAGCGCTCGACGTTGAAGGTCAGGCTGCGAAACGGGTTGGCCTTGCGAATCCGGCTGCGCATCTGCAAGTCCGGGTTGTCGCGAATGGCCCGGGCGTTCTGGGTCGGGGCATCGACGGTGAAGTCCGATTGGCCGGCTTCCAGGGTACTGAAGCGGATCATCGGTTCGGGGACGATGCTCAGCTCCAGGCGATCGAGGTAGGCCTCGCCCTGGTGGCGGGTGACTGCGGGCGCCCAGTTGTAGCCTTTGCGCTTGACGAAGTTGGCGCCCTGGTCGCGGGTATAGCTTTCCAGCACGAAGGGCCCGGAGCCAATCGGGTGTTCGGCGATGGTCTTCGGCGCTTCGAGGATCTGCCGGGGCGAAATCATGCTCAGCCACGACTGCGCCAGCACATCGAGAAACGGCGAATACGGCTCGCGCAGGTGGGCTTCGAAGGTGTACTCATCGACGATGCGCCCGTCGACATACGGGGCGATGTAGGCCGCGGCCAGCGGCGATTTGGTCGCCGGGTCGCGCATGTGTTCAAGGTTGACCTGCACCGCGCGGGCGTTGAATTTCTCGCCATCGCTGAAGGTCACGTCATCGCGCAGGTGAAAGGTGTAGGTCTTGCCGTCGTCGGAGATCTCCCAGGCCTTGGCCAGCCACGGCGAAATATTGCCCTGCTCGTCCTGGTACAGCAGGCAGTCGAACAGAATGCGCCCCAGCCACTGCACATTGCCGTGGGAAATCGAATGCACGTCCAGCGTCGTGGTGTCCGATGCCGTCGACACCCGCAGGGTGCCGCCAGGTTTGCCCGGAGCGGCCTCGTAATAGTCTTGCGCGGCATAGCTCAGGGTGCCGTTGTGCAGCGTGCCGTCGATGCCGCTGCTGCCCTGCCCCGGCGATTGCTCCACCGGCTTGCAGGCGCCCAGGGCCAGCAGCGCGCCAAGCACGGCGGGCGCGCCCAGCCTTGCGATTACTCTCATGCGGTTCTCCTGCAGGTGCCGCGCGAACGGCACCCGCCCCTGGCTCAGAAGTTGTAGGCAATCCCGGTGTAGGCGCCGAAGCCGTCACCCGGGTACAGCGAGGCGGTGTCCTGGCCCTTGGCGTCGTAGCTGGGCACCAGGGCGGTGACGTAGTCCTTGTCGGTGAGGTTCTTCAGGTCCAGGTACACCTGCCAGGTCTTGTTCGGTGCGTCGTAGCCCAGGCGTGCGCCCCACAGGGTGTAGGACGGTGCGTAAAAACTGTTGGCGTAGTCCACCGCCGTACTGGATGCCGAGCGCACGTTGATCCCGGCGTAGAAACCGTTGGCGTACTGGTAGAACAGCTCGCCCTGGTAGATGTGCTTGGGCAGGCCCGGCAGCTCGTTCTTGCTGAACAGCGGGTCGTTGCGGTAGTGGAAGTCGTTGAGGGTGTAGGCCTGGCGCCAGCTCAGCACATCGCCGTTATCGCGTTGCCAGAGTTTGGTGGTCAGCCCCGCCTCGATGCCCTGGTGGATGGTCGGGCTGGCGTTGGAGGTCGAGACCACGGCGGCCGAGGTGTTGGTGGCCGGGAGAATTTCGACGTTGAGCAGCTCGTCCTTGATCCAGGATTTGTACAGGGTCAGGCTGCCGTCGAAAATCTCCGAGCGCCCGCGAATCCCCAGTTCAACCGTGTTGGCGCTTTGTGGCACCAGGGTCTTGGCGAAGTTGGTGGTCACCCCCGAGCCGGAACTGGACCAGGAGCTGGGCGGGTCGATCGAGCGGCTGACGTTGCCGAACACCTGCACGTCCGGAGTCAGGTAGTAACGCAGGCCGACCCGTGGCGCCAGTTTCCACTCCTGATAGCGGTAGTGGCTGGGGATGCCGCTGGTGTTGGGCCGGTCGCTGAAGTTGACATCGACATTGCGCTTGACCTCGATGGCCGAGAGGCCCGTGGACAGGTACAGGTTGTCGGTCAGGCCAAGGTCGTTGCCCAGCGAGAACACATGGTCGAACGAGCCGTCGTACTCGACCTGCTTCTGCAACCGGCCGAGGTCCTTGTCGCCGCTGTAGGTGCGCACCCCGGAGCGGATGTGCTGGGTGCTGCTCCAGCCGACCGTGGTGGTGCTCGGCAGGCCGAACAGCTGGTCGCTGCGGGTGTACTTGAGCGAGTAGTTGATGTCGCGCCAGTCCCAGTAGTTGGGGTTGACCGTGCTCTTCTTGCTGAGGATCTGCGGGTAGTTGTGATAGACCAGCCCGGCCACCAGGGTCGAATCGTCATCGAAGGTGTAGGTGGTCTTGCTGCCGACCCAGGTCGAACCTTCCTTGGTCGAGTCGCCGCGGGTGGCGCGGGTGCTGGGGTTGGTTTGCGAGGAGTTCTTCTTCAGTTGCGCCAGGGTCAGGGCCCCGGAGTTCTCGTGGTATTCCTCGCGGTAGCGGATGTACAGGCGGGTTTCCAGCTTGGGGTTGAAGCGGTAGCCGAAGTTGGTCACCACGCCCTTGGCCTTGGTGAAGGTGAAGTCCTGGTAACCGTCACGCTTGGAGTTGTCGACACTGATGAAGTAGTCGGCGTTGCCGGCCACGCCACCGGTGCTGAGGGTCTGTTTCTGCCAGCCGAAACTGCCGCCTTCGACCTTGATGCGGTTACCCGGCGCAGTGAGGCCGGAGTGGGTGACGAAGTTGATCGCCCCGCCCAGCGACAAGGCGCCGTACTCGAAGGCGTTGGCGCCGCGCAGCACTTCGGTGTAGCTCAGGCCCTGGGTGTCGAGTAGCTCATAGGGCGTGCCTCCGGCGCCGGTCAGGGCCAGGCCGTCGAACAGGAACTTGGTGCCTTCGCGAAAATAGCCAGGCGAAGTGTTGGCGCCCGAGCCACGGATGGAAATCTTGATCGCATCGTTGCCGCCGGCCGCCTGGGCATACACCCCCGGCTGATAGGCCAGGGTGTCTTCGAGGGTGGCCGAACGGCCCTTCTCCACCTCGGCCTGCTGGACCAGCCCGGTACCCCCGGGGATCTCGTCCAGTTGCGCCTGCGCAGCTTCTACCGGAGTAGCTTTGGCAGCCTGGACGGTGACCGTCTCCAGGCGTTTTTCAGTCTGTGCAGCGTCTTCGGCCTGGGCCAGCGGCGCCAGGCTCAACAGGGCGGCACCGACGCTGGCCAGCTTCCAGTCCTTGCCTACTACTTTGGTCGAAGATTTGGATAAAACGGATGTTGCCCGAGGCACGAAATTCAAGGTCTTGCTCCCCACCTGATTAAAAAATAGGCGAGTTTCTATTGGTATAGTCAATCTCGAAGGGAGCTGTTGCAGCGTCCGTGCCAACCGTAAAATCCCTTGAAATCCTTGGGTTTGAGCGGTTGCAGTGGTTAAAACAATTGTTCGAATTGCCGGTATCTGTCCAACTGCTGTTACCTGGCGAACAGTTGATCATGGCCCAGGCCTTGATAGATCCCATCGATAGACCTATCAACAAGGTCGATTAGTCCCACATTCCGTACGGGAATACACTAGCGCGCATACGTCCGCTTAAAACCCTGCGCCAGACAGGGACCTGCGACACACCGTGCTTCGACACCCCAGCCAACTGCGCTTGCGACGCCTTGTTGCCGGGCATGCCTATGCCCGCAGCTTTGTGCAGCCGATAAGAATGAGGAGATACCCATGGGACTTGGCAGACGACAGTTTTTCAAGCTGTGTACCGCCGGCGTCGCCACCGCCACCTGTGCAAGCCTGGGCTTTGCCCCGGGCGTGGCCCAGGCGACCCAGTCGCGCCAGTACAAGCTGCTGCGCGCCAAGGAAACCCGTAACAACTGCACCTATTGCTCGGTTGGTTGCGGGATTCTCATGTACAGCCTCGGCGACGGCGCCAAGAACGCCAAGGCGCGCATCTTCCATATCGAAGGCGACCCCGATCACCCGGTCAGCCGTGGCTCGCTGTGCCCCAAGGGCGCCGGCCTGGTTGACTATGTGCACAGCGAACAGCGCTTGCTTTACCCCGAATACCGCGCACCGGGCTCGGACAAATGGCAGCGCATCAGCTGGGACCACGCCATCGAGCGCATCGCCCGGCTGATGAAGGACGACCGCGACGCCAACTTCATCGAGAGGAACGCCAAGGGCACCACGGTCAACCGCTGGCTCAGCACCGGCATGCTCTGCTCGTCGGCGGCCAGCAGCGAAACCGGCTCGCTCGACCAGCGCTTCACCCGTGCCCTGGGCATTCTCGGCACCGACAGCCAGGCGCGGGTCTGCCACGCGCCGACGGTTTCGGCCCTGGCGCCGACCTTTGGCCGTGGCGCCATGACCAACAACTGGGTCGACATCAAGAACGCCAACGTTGTGCTGATCATGGGCGGTAACCCCGCCGAAGCGCACCCGGTAGGCTTCAAGTGGGTGATCGAGGCGAAGATCCGCAACGGCGCCAAGGTCATCGTCGTCGACCCGCGCTTCAACCGCAGCGCTGCGGTGGCCGACATCTACTCGCCGATCCGCGCAGGCTCCGACGTGACCTTCCTGATGGGCGTGGTCAACTACCTGATCAGCCACGACAAGATCCAGCACGAATACGTACGTCACTACACCAACGCCAGCCTGATCGTGCGCGAGGACTACCACTTCGACGACGGCCTGTTCAGCGGCTACGACGCCAACAAGCGCAGCTACGACCGCAGCTCCTGGACCTACGAGCTCGACAGCAAGGGCTACGCCAAGCGCGACCTGACCCTGCAGCACCCGCGCTGCGTGTGGAACCTGCTCAAGGCCCACGTCAGCCGCTACACCCCGGAGATGGTCACCAACGTCTGCGGCACGCCGAAAGAGGACTTCCTGAAGATCTGCGCGATCCTTGGCGAAACCAGCGCCCCGGACAAGACCGCGACCTTCCTCTACGCCCTGGGCTGGACCCACCACACCAACGGCGCGCAGATGATTCGCGGCTCGGGCATGATCCAGCTGCTTTTGGGCAACATCGGCATGGCCGGTGGTGGCGTCAACGCCCTGCGCGGCCACTCCAACATCCAGGGCTACACCGACCTGGGCCTGCTGTCGCTGCGCCTGCCCGGCTACATGAACCTGCCGTCTGACGAGCAGACCGACCTGGCCACCTACCTCAAGCAGGTGACGCCGGTGGCGCTGCTGGAAGATCAGGTCAACTACTACAAGCACACGCCGAAATTCTTCGTCAGCCTGATGAAAAGCCTCTGGGGCGACAAGGCCACCAAGGACAACGACTGGGGCTTCGACTGGCTGCCCAAGTGGGACGACAGCTACGACGTGCTCAACTTCAGCAACCGCATGTACGAGGGCAAGGTCAACGGCTACATCGCCCAGGGCTTCAACCCGGTGGCGGCCTTCCCCGACAAGAACAAGGCCCAGGCAGCGCTGGCCAAGCTCAAGTTCCTGGTGATCATCGACCCACTGGCCACCGAGACCTCGAGCTTCTGGCAGAACCACGGCGAGCAGCACGACGTCGACACCGCGGCGATCCAGACCGAAGTGTTTCGCCTGCCCTCCTCATGCTTTGCCGAGGAAGACGGCTCGATCGTCAACTCCGGGCGCTGGTTGCAGTGGCACTGGGCCGGCGCGGCGCCACCGGGCGAGGCCTGGCACGACGGCAAGATCCTCGGCCACCTGTTCCTGAAGATCCGCGAGCTGTACGAAAAAGAAGGCGGCGCCAACCCGGCACCGATTCTCAACATGGCCTGGGACTACGCCGACCCGCTGGACCCCAAGCCTGAAGAAGTGGCCAAGGAGTCTAACGGCCGCGCCCTGGCCGACCTGCACGACGAGCAAGGCAACCTGATTTTGCGCAAGGGCCAGTTGCTCAGCGACTTCTCGCAGCTGCGCGACGACGGCACGACCCAGTGCTTCAACTGGATCTTCGCCGGCTCCTGGACCGAACAGGGCAACCAGATGGCCCGCCGCGACAACGCCGACAGCGGCCTGGGTTGCACCCCGGGCTGGGCCTGGGCCTGGCCGCAGAACCGGCGCATCCTCTACAACCGCGCCTCGGCCGACCCGCAGGGCAAGCCCTGGGACCCGAAACGCAAGCTGATCGGCTGGGACGGTGTACGCTGGAGCGGCGTCGACGTGCCGGACTTCGCCGTCACTGCTGCCCCCGGTGGCAAGGTCAACCCGTTCATCATGCTGCCCGAAGGCCTGGGCCGGCTGTTCTCGGTCGGCGCCATGAACGACGGGCCGTTCCCCGAGCACTACGAGCCGACCGAAAGCCCGCTGGCAAGCAACCCGCTGCACCCAAACGTGACCTACAGCCCAACCGCGCGGCTGTACGAAAGCGACCGCCAGCGCATGGGCAAGCGCGAAGAGTTCCCCTACGTGGCGACCACCTACTCGATCACCGAACTGTTCCGCCACTGGACCAAGCACGCGCGGCTGAACGCCATCGTCCAGCCCGAGCAGTTCATCGAGATCGGCGAGAAGCTCGCCGCCGACAAGGGCATCGTCCAGGGCGACCTGGTCAAGGTCAGCACCAAGCGTGGCTACATCAAGGCCAAGGCCGTGGTGACCAAGCGCATCCGCCGCCTGGCCGTCGATGGCCAGGATGTCGACACCATCGGCATCCCCTGCCACTGGGGTTACGAGGGCAGCACGCGCAAGGGTTTTCTGGCCAACACCTTGACCCCGGGCATTGGCGAGTCGAACACCCACACGCCGGAGTACAAGGCGTTTCTTGTGAACATTGAAAAGGTCTGAGGGCGAATACCATGTCCATGCAATCCCAAGACATCGTCCGCCGCTCAGCCACCAACGTGCTGACCCCGGCGCCGCACACCCGCGATCACCAGGCCGAAGTGGCCAAGCTGATCGATGTGAGCATCTGCATCGGCTGCAAGGCCTGCCAGGTGGCGTGCAACGAATGGAACGACCTGCGTGACGAGGTCGGCCACAACGTTGGCGTGTACGACAACCCGGCCGACCTGTCGGCCGAAACCTGGACGCTGATGCGCTTCGATGAAGTCGAAGACGAAAGCGGCAAGCTCGAGTGGCTGATCCGCAAGGACGGCTGCATGCACTGCGCCGACCCCGGCTGCCTGAAAGCCTGCCCGCAACCGGGGGCGATCATCCAGTACGCCAACGGCATCGTCGACTTCCAGTCCGAGCACTGCATCGGCTGCGGCTACTGCATCGCCGGCTGCCCGTTCGATGTGCCGCGCATCAGCCAGAAAGACAACAAGGCCTACAAGTGCACGCTGTGCGTCGACCGCGTGTCGGTCGGCCAGGAGCCGGCCTGCGTCAAGACCTGCCCGACCGGAGCGATCAACTTCGGCAGCAAGGACGACATGCTGCACCAGGCCAGCGAACGGGTCACCGAGCTGCAGGGCCGCGGCTTTGCCGGGGCCGGTATTTACGACCCGCAAGGCGTCGGCGGTACCCACGTGGTCTACGTGCTGCAGCATGCCGACAAGCCGCAGCTGTACCACAAGCTGCCCACCGACCCGCGCATCAGTAACGCCATCCAGGGCTGGAAAGGCTGGATGAAACCGGTGGCCGCGGCGGCGTTCTTCGCCACCCTGGCCGGCACCCTGTTCCACTACATCGGCGTCGGCCCCAACGAAGTCGATGAACAGGACCAGAAGATCGAAGAGGATACCCACGCATGAACAAGGACAAACTGATCCTGCGTACGCGCTTCATCGAGCGCGCCAGCCACTGGTTCATGGTGATCTGCTTCTTCGCCGTGGCGCTGTCGGGGCTGTCGTGGTTCTTCCCCTCGCTCAACGGCCTCAACGCGGTGTTCGGCACCCCGCAGCTGGCGCGCATCCTCCATCCGTTCTTCGGCGTGGTGGTGTTTTTGCTGCTGATGTTTCTGTTCGTGCGCTTCGTGCGCTACAACCTGCCGGAACGCGAAGACCTGCAGTGGTTCAAGAACATCAAGCAGGTGCTGGCCGGCAAGCATGAGCCGGCGCTGAACATCGGCAAGTACAACGCCGGGCAAAAGATCCTGTTCTGGGGAATCATGGGCCTGATCAGCCTGCTGCTGCTCAGCGGCGTGGTGATCTGGCGGCCGTACTTCGCGCCGCTGTTCAGCATCCCGACCATCCGCATCGGCTTGCTGGTGCATGCGCTGGCCGGCATAAGCCTGATTCTGCTGATCATCGGCCATGCCTACCTGGCGTTCTGGGTCAAGGGTTCGATCCGCGGCATGGTCACCGGCTACGTCAGCCGCAGCTGGGCCAAGACCCACCACGACCGCTGGTACCGCCAGCTGAACAGCAAGCAAGGCAAAGCCGGGAGCGACAAATGAGCAGCATCCAGATGACCCCGGTGCAAACGCCCAGCGGTGGCGTCAACGAGATCGTCGCGGTGCTGCTGCCGTCGCTCAAGGAGCGTTACTCAAAACGCGCAGCACGCCTGCGCCAGCTGGCCGACGGCCACGCCATGGGCGATTACCTGGGTTTTTGTGCCGGTATCGCCGAGGCTCAGCAACACCTGCTTGCCACCCTGCCGCTGCCTGAAGCACTGGCGGCCGGGCTGGCGGCGCGCCTGGACGCCGGCCGGGCGCCGCTGGCAAGCGCAGAGTACCCGCGCGACGCTTACTGGCAGCAGCTGCTCGGCGCCTTGATCGAGGCACTGTACGACGACGCCACGCCAGCGGTGCGCAGCACCCTCGACGCCTTGCGCGGCTATTCGCCAGCGCAACTGGAAGAGCGCGCCAGCGCCTTACTGGCCGGTAGCTACGAGCAGGTCGACAGCGGCCAGGCGCTGTTCCTCTGGAGCGCGCTGTCGCTGTACTTCACCCAGTTGGCCAACGCCTTGCCGGCCTCGGCCAAAGCCTCGCTGGGCGAGCAGCGCCAGCATTGCCCGGTGTGCGCCAGCGCGCCAGTGGCCAGCGTGATCATGACCGGTGCCCAGGCCGGCCTGCGGTACCTGCATTGCAGCCTGTGCGAAAGCCGCTGGCACATGGTTCGGGTAAAATGCAGCAACTGCGAAGCCACCGGCGCCCTGGACTACTGGTCGCTGGAACGGCAGGATGCGCCAATCAAGGCCGAGAGCTGCAACGACTGTCACAGCTACCTGAAAGTGTTGTACCCGGAAAAGGACCGCGACCAGGAAGTGCTGGCCGATGACCTCGCCTCCCTGGCGCTGGACGCCGACGTGGAGCGCGAAGGCTATGGGCGCAGTGGTGTCAGCCCGTTTTTGTTTCCCGGCTGATACAGCAATCGCCGGCAAGGCCGGCTCCCACAGGTGCACTGTGCACCTTGGCATTGTGGGAGCCGGCCTTGCCGGCGATGGGCTGCACCGCAGCCCGCTCACAAGCACCACCCCACCAAGAGACTCCCCATGGGCATCAAGAAATCTTCCGCCGAACTCAAGCGCGACCTTAAAGCCGTCGCCGGCAACCTGGAACGCACCGCCGGTGAAATCAGCAAGCTGGCCGAGCGCATCGATGGCGTCGACGTGGTCGCCGTGCTGCACCTGATGAACCGCCTGTACAAAGACTCCGACAAGCTCAAGGCCTATGCCGATGAAATCAAGATCGGGCGCATCGTGCGCGGCAAGGCCGAGTAACCAGGCCATGCGCCGACGACTGACTAGCAAAAGCTGCCAGTGCTCTTACACTTGATCTGAACGGTTGACGTCTGTAGACATGCTTGCAGCCAACCTTGACGAGATGGAGCCTGTCGCGATGCCGAGCCTGGATTTTCTCATTACCTCACTGATCGTCGTGCTGATTCCCGGCAGCGGCGTGATCCTGACCATCTCCACCGCCCTGGTGGCCGGCAAGCGCGCCAGCCTCTACACCGCGCTGGGCTGTACGGCGGGGATCGTCCCGCACCTGCTGGCCTCGATCCTCGGCCTGTCGGCGATCCTGCACACCAGCGCCCTGGCCTTCCAGGGCCTGAAGTTCGCCGGCGTCGCCTACCTGCTGTACCTGGCCTATGCCACCTGGCGCGACCGCTCGGCCTTCGCCGTCGACAGCAACAGCGCGGTGGGTAGCGCTGGCAGCCTGATCCTGCGGGCCTGCCTGCTGAACATCCTCAACCCGAAACTGACGATTTTCTTCCTGGCGTTCCTGCCGCAGTTCATCAGCGCCGAGGCGGGCTCGGTGAGCGGGCAGATGCTCAGCCTGAGCGCAGTGTTCATGCTCATGACCTTCGTGGTGTTTGTGCTGTATGGCCTGCTGGCCAACCTGTTCCGTCGCGCGGTGATTGAATCGCCGCGGGTTCAGAACTGGCTGCGCCGCAGTTTTGCTGCCTCTTTTGCCGGCCTGGGCCTGAACCTGGCGTTCGCCCATCGCTGAGGAGCGCCTGCGATGAACCGCTGTGACGTACTGATTATCGGCGCCGGCCCCACTGGGCTGGTGCTGGCGCTGTGGCTGAGCAAGCTGGGCATCAAGGTGCGGATCATCGACAGGACCACCGGCCCCGGCACCACCTCGCGGGCCCTGGCGGTGCAGGCGCGAACCCTGGAGCTGTATCGCCAGCTGGACCTGACCGAGGCGATCCTCGAGCAGGGTCACCAGGTGCCGGCGGCCAACTTGTGGGTCAAGGGTGAAACCGCCGCGCGGCTGCCGTTCAACAGCATTGGCGCCACTTTTACCCCCTACCCGTTCCTGCACATCTACCCGCAGGACCAGCACGAGCACCTGTTAATCGAACGCCTGCAAGGCTATGGCGTTGCCGTCGAACGGCAAACCGAACTGCTCGGCTTCAGCCAGGACGCCGACGGCGTCACTGCACGCCTGCGCCATGCCAACGGTGTCGAGGAAGTTTGTGAGGCCGATTACCTGGCCGGTTGCGACGGCGCCCGCTCGACGGTGCGCAAGGTGTTGGGCATCGGCTTTCCCGGTGGCACCTACGAGCAGGTGTTCTATGTCGCCGATGTCGATGGCGTGGGGCCGGCGTTCAATGGCGAGTTGCACGTGGACCTCGACGAGGCCGACTTTCTCGCCGTATTCCCACTGGCCGGCAGCGGCCGCGCGCGGTTGATCGGCACGGTGCGCGACGAGCGTGCCGAACACCCCCGCGACCTGCGTTTCGAAGATGTCAGCCAGCGGGCCATGGCGCACCTGAAGGTCGAGATCACCCAGGTCAACTGGTTCTCCACCTACCGCGTGCACCACCGGGTCGCCGAGCAGTTTGGTCACCAGCGCGCCTTCCTGCTTGGCGACGCCGCCCACGTGCACAGCCCGGCCGGCGGCCAGGGCATGAACACCGGCATCGGCGATGCCATCAACCTGGCCTGGAAACTGGCGGCCGTGTTGCAAGGCAGCGCCACAGACGCCTTGCTCGATACCTATGAAATCGAGCGCAGTGCCTTCGCCCAGCGGCTGGTGTCGACCACCGACCAGGTGTTCAATTTCATCACCGCCGACGGCCGCCTGGCCGCCCTGCTGCGCACGCGCCTGGCCCCCGTGCTGCTACCGCGAGTGGCGGCGCTCAAAGCTGCGCGGGCGTTCCTGTTTCGCACCGTTTCGCAAATCAACCTGAACTACCGCGACATGCCCCTGAGCGTCGGTAGTGCTGGCCAGGTGCACGGCGGCGAGCGCATGCCGTGGGTCAGCGATGGCAACCACGACAACTTTGCCGGGCTGGCGCGGCTGTGCTGGCAGGTCCAGGTGTATGGTGCCGCCAATGGCAGCCTGGTGGCCTGGTGCAGCGAGCGCGGCATGCCGCTGGAAGTGTTCGAATGGCGCGACGCCCACGAGGCGGCCGGCTTGCAGCGGGACGGCGTGTACCTGCTGCGCCCGGACAGCTACGTGGCCCTGGCCCAGGTTGGCGCCGGGCCCGAGGTACTTGAAGAGTACTTCAGTGCACGCGGGATGCGCGGATCCTAGGGCAGTTGTGCGAGAATGCGCGCAGGTTTCGCCTCTCTATCTGCTAAGGAATGGCATCATCAGAATCTTCACCTTTTTGCTCCTGGCCTCGACCCTGTTCCTGGCCAGTTGCGGCACTTTTCTCGCGCGCGGCTCCAACAGCTACGGCAGCGGCGATTACTACAAAGGCACCCAGGCCAACGTCCAGTTACTGACCACCATCGGCGCCAGCGGCTACGAAGGTTATTCAACGATCTTCTGCTGGGTGACCATCGTCTGCCCGGTGGCTGCGATTGTCACCCTGCCGGCGGACATGGTGGTCGATACCGCCCTGCTGCCCTATGACTCGATGAACTGAAATGCCCCAGCTCGACTACCGCCGCGTGGCGTTTCTGAATATCTACATCAATGACTTCATCATCTATATCGGCGCGCCGCTGATGGTGCTGACCCTGTTCGACTGGATGCCGAAAAGCGTAGGCACCACCTGGATCCTGTTGGTTCTGGGCCTTGGCTTCCTGACCTTTCCGTTGTCGATGCTGGTGCGCTGCCCACTGTGCAACGCAGCGATGATGCACTTGTACAAGGATGAGGTCGGCACCGCGCTGTCACGCCGGGTCGGCTTCAGCGAAGTGCGCAAGCTGAAGAAAGTGCGTTGCCTGGGCTGCGATGGGCTGCTGAAGATTCGCGATTGATCGCTTCCACAGGCATTGCATAAAACCTGTGGGAGCCTTGCCGGCGATGAGGCCGGTGCAGCCAGCACCTCAGGTGTCGTCTGGATTACGACCGCTGCGCGCTCGATCGCCGGCAAGGCCAGCTCCCACCGGTCCGTTGAATGCAGATCCACTGTGTGCGGGCTTGTCCGCGATGAGGCCGGTGTAGTCAGCACATCAGATGTGGCTGAATTGCGACCGCTTCGCGCTCGATCGCCGGCAAGGCCAGCTCCCACCGGTCCGTTGAATGCAGATCCACTGTGTGCGGGCTTGTCCGCGATGAGGCCGGTGTAGTCAGC
>NZ_JBNDLE010000024.1:0-78568 GCF_050435905.1 Pseudomonas sp. 2835
GCCGGCGATGAGGCCGGTACAGCCAGCACATCAGGTGGCATCTGGATTACGAGCGCTGCGCACTCGATCGCTGGCAAGGCCTGCTCCCACAGGTCCGGTACATGCAGGTCTATTGTGTGGGCCTTGCCGGCGATGAGGCCGGTACAGCCAGCACATCAGGTGGCATCTGGATTACGAGCGCTGCGCACTCGATCGCTGGCAAGGCCTGCTCCCACAGGTCTGGTACATGCAGGTCTATTGTGTGGGCCTTGCCGGCGATGAGGCCGGTGCAGGCAGCGCATCAGGTAGCGTCTGGATTACGATCGCAGGCAAGGCCTGCCCACAGGTCCTCTACATGCAAGTCTATTGTGGGAGCCGGCCTTGCCGGCGATGAGGCCGGTGCAGGCAGCACATCAGGTGGCGTCTGGATTACGAGCGCTGCGCACTCGATCGCTGGCAAGGCCTGCTCCCACAGGTTGGCTACATGCAAGTCTATTGTGTGGGCCTTGCCGGCGATGAGGCCGGTGCAGCCAGCGCATCAGGTGGCGTCTGGATTACGATCGCAGGCAAGGCCTGCCCACAGGTCCGGTACATGCAAGTCTATTGTGGGAGCCGGCCTTGCCGGCGATGAGGCCGGTACAGCCAGCACATCAGGTGGCGTCTGGATTACGATCGCAGGCAAGGCCTGCCCACAGGTCCGGTACATGCAAATCTATTGTGGGAGCCGGCCTTGCCGGCGATGAGGCCGGTGCAGGCAGCAAGTCCAGCTCCGGTGTACACAGATCTACTGTTGAGTCCACACCACTCGCAGCAAGGCCACCATCAACCACGCCGTCGCCGCCAGGGCGGTGATGGTGCGCACATGGTTCCAGCGGTTCCACACCCGTGCATAGGTGGGCCAGGCACTGGCCGCTTCGCTGCTGGCCGGGTCCAGGCGTGCCAGGCTCTGGTTGCGTGGCACGTTGAAGAGCAGGGTTACCAGTACGTTGCCGAGCAGGTACAGGCCGCTGCCGATGCCGATGCACAAGCTGCCGGGCAGCGGCCAGCGCAGCCAGGCCCAGGTCAGCAGGATCGCGCAGGTGACGGCGGTGCCGAGAAACAACGACAGGAACAGACGATTGAGCACCACCTGGTTGATCGATTGCATGGCGGTGACCGCGCTCTGCGCCGGGATGCGCTCCAGGGCCTGCATCACGAAGTTGGAGAAGGCGAAGAACAATCCGCCCATCAATCCGCAGCCCAACGCGGTAACAAGGATCAGCAGCAACAGCAGGGTATTGGCAATGCTCATGGTTCAGGCCTTTTTCCAGGGTGGTCGACGGGCATGGCAGGCGGCCTTCAGCTATCCTCAGAATCGGATGACAGACCTTTCGGTATGCATCCAAGGTCGCACTTGGTAATCGGAAGTTACCTTTGCTTTGCCCACTCATCTGGCCCTGTAGTTTAGGCTCGCAACCCGGATCTTTCGTCGCGACTTGTAGTCTTTGATGCATGGAAATTGAAAGGAGATGCGCATGCTTGTCCGGTCACTGACCCTCGCCACCCTGCTGGCCTTCGTTGCCGGCCCCGCCCTCGCTGCCGATAGCGATGACCCTCTGGCCCAGGATCTGTACAAGGCCCGCCCCTTGATTGTCCTTGCCCCCAGTACTGCCGACCCAACCTTGCGTAAGTTAGTAGAGGCCCTCAAAGACCCGGCCACCAAGGCTGCCTTTGAGGAGCGAAAACTGGTGTTGTATAGCGTCGCAAGCATGGTCGGCAAACGCGATGACAAGTTTCTGGAGCAGCAGGAGACCATGGCCCTGATCCGCAAGTTCAAGTTCAGCGCCCGGGATACCATGGTCACCCCGGTGGTACTGGTAGGCAAGGACGGCGAACTGCACCGGCTCGAACACACCGGCACCCTCGAACCCAAGGCAATTTTCGATGCGGTCGACCAGTTGCCGGCAGCAGAGAAAGCCATCGTGCCGCCGACCGTTGCCGACCTGAAGAATGAGCCCGACAAGGGCAAGAAAGACGCAAAGCCCGGCAAGGATGGCAAACCGGCCAAGCCGGCAAAACCACCTAAGCCCTTGCCACCGCCCAAGCCGCTGGAGGACTGAGGCGCGGCGATCACCCAGGCACTTCTCCCAACTAACTGCCGGTCTTGACCTTGCTCCACACCCGGGTGCGGATGCGTTCGTATTTGAGTGGCAGCGGCTCCAGGGCGAACAGGGTGTCGAGCACCGCCTGGGGCGGGTACACCGAGGGGTTGTCGCGGATTTTGGCGTTCACCAGTGGCGCGGCATCCTTGTTGGCGTTGGGGTAGCCGAGGTAGTTGGTCGAGGCGGCAATCACCTCGGGGCGCAGCATGTAGTCGATAAAAGCCAGGCCTTGCTGCGGGTTGGGCGCATCCTTGAGCAAGACCATGCTTTCGAGCCAGAACGGCGCGCCCTCGCGCGGAATGCTGTAGCGGATGTCGCGGCCGTTCTTGGCGTTGTCGGCGGCAAGCTTGGCATCGAACACCCCGCCGGACCAGCCGAGCACCACGCACACGTTGCCGTTGGCCAGGTCCGAGATGAACCGCGAGGAATCGAAGTAGGCGATGTGCGGGCGCACCTTGAGCAGCAGCGCTTCGGCCTTGCGGTAGTCCTCGGGGTTCTTGCTGTTGTAGGGCAGGCCCAGGTAGTGCAGGGCGATGGGGATGATCTCGCCGGGCGCATCAAGCATGGCCACACCACAGTCGGCCAGCTTGGCGATGTTTTCTTCCTTGAAGATCAGGTCCCAGGAGTTGAGCGGTGCATCGTGGCCCAGGCGCGCCTTGACCTTGTCGACGTCGTAACCCAGGCCCGTGGTGCCCCACAAGTAGGGGGCGGCGAAGCGGTTGCCGGGGTCGTTGCCCTGCAGTTTGGCGAGTATCTGCGGGTCCAGGTGCGCCAGGTTGGGCAACTGGCTGCGGTCGAGTTCGGCCAGCACCCCGGCCTTGATCAGGTTGGGCAGCAGGTCGGCGCTGGCGAACACCACGTCATAACCGCTGCGCCCGGCCATCAGCTTGCTCTGCATGACATCGCTGTTGTCGAACACGTCGTACACCGGGGCGATCCCCGAGGCCTGCTGGAACTCCTTGGTGGTGTTCGGCGCGATGTAGTCGTACCAGTTGTAGATGTGCACACTGGGCGCGGCGGCCTGGGCAGCTGCCAGGTTGAGCAACGCGGCCAGGGCCAGGGGCAGGCGACGGATGGACTTCATGAAGGGCACTCCGGATTCTTGTTATAGGGGTAGCGCTCAGGGGATCAGCAGTTCGCGGCGGCCATCGGCGTGTTCGAGGCGCTGGCCGGGCAGGTGCAGGCGCCGGTCGGCCAGGTAGTCGTAGTCGCGGCGCGCCTGGTCAAGCTGCCCAAGGTCCAGCTCGATGACTTGCCGGCAGGCCTCGCGCCCCGCCTCGAACAGCAGGCGCCCATGCGGGTCGACCACGGCGCTGCCACCGGCGAACACCAGGTTGTCATCGCCTGCACCGACGCGGTTGACCATCAGCGCGAAGGCCTGGTTTTCCTGGGCGCGGGCCATGATCGCGGTGCGGTGCACCGGGCCGTAGGGGTCCATGTTGCCGTTGCTGACCACGATCAGTTCGGCGCCCAGTTGCGCCAGGGCGCGGCTGCTTTCCGGCAGCTCGATGTCGTAGCAGATCAGCAGGCCGATGCGCAGGCCTTTGAAGGTGGTGGTGGCGTAGCGATCACCGGGGGTGAACAGGCCGCGCTCCGAGGGCCACAGGTGGGTCTTGCGGTAGCGCAGGGCGATGCCCTCGGGGGTTAGCAGCAGCGAGGTATTGTAGAAGCGACCGTCGGCCTTTTCGGCCAGGCCGATCACCACCGCCACGTCGCGCTCGCGCAACGCCTGCAGCACCGCCTGGATGCTGGGGCCGTCCACCGTTTCGGCAACTTCGGGCAACTGTTCGGCGCTGGCAAAACCCATCAGCTGGGTTTCCGGGAACACCAGCAGGTCGGTGTCGGCCGCACAACTGGCGATCGCTTCAAGGGTGCGTTGCAGGTTGTAGGCGGTATCGCCGTCGCGGCCGGCGAGTTGTATCAGTTCGATCTTCATCGGGGTTCCTTGCGTGGGGCTGGAACCGAGTATGCGACGCGACGGCGTGGGCGGTAATTACGTTGATGGAGTAACCCTGAATGGGTAATGGAGCTCAGATTTCGCGTTCGACGAAGGCATAGTCATCGTCGATCAGTTGCTGCAGGTACTGGTCGAAGCTGTCGGCGATCACTTCATAGCTGTCCGGGTCGTGCAGGTAGCGCACCACCTGGCCGACAGTGCCACCGGCGGCGGGATTGAAGTCGATGTACAGCTTCGAGCTGCCGCCGTTGTTCATGCAATGGGAGAAACACAGGCGCTGGTTCATGGCCAGGTCGCTGTCGACGCCCGGGCCGACGGTTTCCGGGTATTCCTCCAGGTACTCGCCGTACATGCCGCGAATGCTGTCGGTGTAACCCCTGGCGTCTTCGAGGATCTGCCCGGTGGCGCTGAGGTAGTAGGGGTATTCGAACACGTCCGAACCGAGCACCAGGACGATGACCGTGCCGCCTGGGTACTCACGAAAATGAGTGCCGTCGATCTGACCGAGCAATTTCAGCAGGCTGTCGGGGCACAGCGGGTAGTGGGCGCTGAGTTTTTGCAGGTCGGCGGGCGAGGCGCCGTGGGCGAGGTTCAGTTGTTCAAGCTCTTCGCTTGGCAGGGCCTGGCGCAGGCCGCTGAGGTAGGTGTCGACGAGGGACATGGGGCGGTTCCTTCCTGAAAGAGCAGAGATGTGTGGTCAGGCTGACTGAAATTGGCCGTGATTGCGAGCGCTCTGCGCTCGATCGCCGGCAAGTCCCACAGAGCCGGCGCAATTTGCAGGGTTCACCGGCGCTCTTCCAACCACTTCACTCATTCGCATAGAATGATAGAAATTCTCATTTACTTTTTCGAGTCGCCATGACCGATTCCAACCCCGCCCTGCGCCAGCAGGTCAGCCACTTGTACCAGGCTCATCACCGCTGGCTGACCAGCTGGCTGCGTCCGCGGGTGGAGTGCCATGACCTGGCTGCCGACCTGATGCAGGACGTGTTCGTGCGCGTGCTCAGTGCCGACGATGCCGTCGACCGCCTGCGCGCCGTGCGCGAACCCCGGGGCTACCTGGCGACCATCGCCCGGCGCTTGATGATCGATCACTTTCGCCGCGCCCGGCTTGAACGTGCCTGGATACAGGCGCTGGCCGAGCAGCCCGAAGCCCTGGACATCTCTGCCGAAGCCCGAGCCATTTTGCTGGAAACCCTGTGCGAACTGGATGCCATGCTTGCCGGGCTCGGTGCCCGGGTGCGCAAGGCCTTTCTGCTCTCGCAACTGGACGGCATGACCTACAAGTCCATCGCCGAAACCCTCGGTATCTCGGTGGTCACGGTCAACCGCGACATCGCCAAGGCCCTGCACCATTGCACGCTGTACAGCCTGCAACACGAGGCTGACTGATGGCCGCCCTCGATTCGCGCCAGCTCGCCGCCCTTGAGCAGGCCGCCGCCTGGCGTGCGCGCCTCGGTGATGAAAGCGCCGGCAGCGCTGAACACGCCGCCTGGCACGCCTGGCTGCAGGCCGACGAGCAACACCGCTGGGCCTGGCAGCAGGTCGAGCGGGTGCAGCAACGCTTGCAGCAAATGCCCACCCGCCTTGCCGGGCGTACCCTGGAACTGGCAGGCCAGCAACCGGCGCTGGGCCGTCGCGGTGTGCTCAAGGGGCTGGTGCTGGCGGCGGGAGCCGGCGCTGTGGGGTGGGGCGGTTACCAGCAGGCGCGCCAGGGCCCCTGGTTCGCTGATTATCACACCCGAACCGGCGAACGCCTGAGCCTGACCCTGGACGATGGCAGCCAGGTCCAGCTCAACACCGCCAGCGCCGTGGATGTGCGCTTCGACCCTCAGCAGCGCCTGCTGGTGCTGCGCGACGGCGAGTTGCTGATCACCACCGCCAAGGACCCGGCCAATCGACCCTTCCTGGTGCAAACCCGCCACGGCACCGTGCAGGCACTGGGCACGCGCTTCTCGCTGCTGGCCGGCGAAAACACCACGCGCCTGGCGGTGTTCGAAAGCCGCGTGCAGGTGCTGGCGGGCGAGCAGGGCGGCGGTGCGCTGCTGGAGGCGGGCGAGCAATGCCGCTTCGCCAACCCGGCGCTGGTGCTCAGTTCGCCACTGGAGGGTAACCTGGATGCCTGGAGCAAGGGCCTGCTGATCGCCAACGAACAGTACCTGGGGGCATTTGTCGCCGACCTGGCGCGCTACCGCCGTGGTTGGCTGCGTTGCGCGCCGGAGGTAGTGGGGCTGCGTATCAGTGGCACCTTCAGGCTCGACGACCAGGCGCAGATCTTCCGCGCCCTGGAAAGCACGTTGCCGGTGCGGGTCAGCCAGCGCACGCCGTATTGGGTGACGGTAGAGGCACGCCAGTAAAAGTATTTTTTATGTAAATGATATTAATTCGTCTTGTCGTTCGACTTATGGAAGGCAGGCCCACTGCCTGAATGCCAACCAGAAGAGAACGCATCGAATGAGAACCCGCCCGATTCACCACGCCCTGCGCTGTTGCGCGCTGTTGTTGCCCTTGAGCATGGCCCAGGCCGAATCGGCCGCGCGCAGCTACGACCTGGCCAAGGACGATCTTGGCCAGGTGCTGACCCGTTTTGCCGCCGAAGCCGGCGTGGTGCTGTCGTTTGACCCGGCGCTGACCCAGGGCCTGCGCAGCGAAGGCCTGCACGGCCAGTACGGGGTCGAGGAGGGCCTGCGCGCCTTGCTCGCCAGCAAGGGCCTGGCGCTGATCAAGGAAGCCGACGGGCGCTACAGCCTGGTGCGCGAAGTGAACGAGGCGGGCGCGATCAACCTCAGTGCCACCGAGGTCACCAGCAACCAGCTGGGGACCATCACCGAAGAAAGCCACTCCTACACCCCCGGCACCATTGCCACCGCCACACGCCTGGTACTGACGCCGCGCGAGACGCCGCAGTCGATCACCGTGGTGACCCGCCAGCACATGGATGACTTTGGCCTCAACAACATCGACGATGTGATGCGCCACACCCCGGGCATCACTGTCTCGGCCTATGACACCGAGCGCAACAGCTACTACGCACGCGGTTTTGCCATCAGCAACTTCCAGTACGACGGCATTCCTTCGACCTCGCGCAACGTCGGTTACTCGGCTGGCAACAGCCTCAGCGACATGGCCATCTACGACCGCGTCGAAGTGCTCAAGGGCGCCACCGGCTTGCTCACCGGCGCAGGTTCGCTGGGCGCGACCATCAACCTGGTGCGCAAGAAACCCACCGCCGAGTTCAAGGGCCATTTTGATCTGGGCGCCGGCAGCTGGGACAACTACCGCAGCGAACTGGACGTCAGCGGCCCGTTGACCGACAGCGCCAACGTGCGTGGCCGGGCGGTGGCGGCCTATCAGGACAAGCACTCGTTCCTCGACCACTACCAGCGCAAAACCAGCGTCTACTACGGCATCCTCGAGTTTGACCTCGACCCCGACACCCTGCTGACCGTCGGCGCCGATTACCAGGACAACAACCCCAAAGGCTCCAGCTGGTCGGGCACCGTGCCGCTGTACGATGGCAATGGCGACACCAACAATGTCTCGCACCATTTCAACAACGCGGCGAAATGGAGCAGCTGGGAGCAGTACACACGCACCGTGTTTGCCAGCCTCGAGCATCACCTGGACAACGGCTGGGTGGCCAAGGCCCAGCTCGATCACAAGATCAACGGCTACCACGCGCCGCTCGGTTCGATCCAGGGCTACCAGCCACGCACGGACGGCACCGCCGGTATCTACGCGCAGAAGTACACCGGCGAAACCGTCAGCAACTCCCTGGACCTGTACCTGAGCGGGCCGTTCCAGCTGTTCGGCCGCGAGCATGAACTGGTGATCGGCAACTCGTACAGCGCCTCGCGCTGGAAGGGCAACGACTACCGCGACGTTACCCATGCCAACAACAACATCCTCGACTTCCCCAACTGGGACGGCGACATCGCCGAACCTGACTGGGGCCCGGTGTCGGCGCGCACCGACGACAAGGTTCGCCAGAACGGCACCTACCTCACCGCGCGCCTGCACCCTGTCGACGACCTGACCCTGCTGCTCGGCGGGCGCCTGGTCAACTACCGCTACGACGGCATCGACGCCGACAACAAGGAAAACGACCGCCTGATCCCTTACGTAGGCGCGGTCTATGACCTCAACGACACCTATTCGCTGTACGCCAGCTACACCGATATCTTCATGCCCCAGGACAGCTGGTTCCGCGACCGCACCGACCGCCTGCTGGACCCGGACGAAGGGCAGAACTACGAGGTGGGTATCAAGGGCGAGTTCCTCGATGGCCGGGTCAACGCCAGCCTTGCTTATTTCGAGATCCACCAGAGCAACCGCACCGTCGAGGACAACCAGTACAACGGTGACCCGACCAACCCGGCGGTGGGCTTCGCCTGGATGGGCGTCAAAGCCAAGACCAAGGGCTTCGAAGCTGAAGTCTCGGGTGAACTGGCGCCGGGCTGGCAGTTGCAGGGCGGCTACACCCACAAAGTGATTCGCGATGACGACGGCCAGAAGGTGTCGACCTGGGAGCCGGAAGACCAGGTCAGCTTCTACACCAGCTACAAGCTCAAGGGCGCGCTCGATCGCCTGACAGTCGGCGGCGGTGCGCGCTGGCAGGGCAAGGGCTGGCAGGTACTGCACAACCGCCCCAAGGGCATCGACGAGGAGTTCGCCCAGGACCCGTTCTGGCTGGTGGACCTGATGGCCCGCTATCAGTTCACCGAGCGTTTCTCGGCCACGGTCAATGCCAACAACCTGTTCGATAAACGTTATTACACCAACATCGGTTTTTATAATTCGATGTCGTACGGTGACCCGCGCAACTTGATGCTGACCACCCGCTGGGATTTCTGATCGGCTAAATAAAAAACGCCCCCTTGATATATCAAAAGGGGGCATTTTTTTATACCGGCTTACTATTGATTATCGAGCGCCAGGCCCGGCTTTTACGGGCGGTTTCAGGATCAGGTAGGCTTTTAGCGCAAGGGCTGCAAAGCACAAGGTCATGCCGGCGATGAATTGAAATGTAGTCATAGAATGCCCTCCAAAACAATTAACGGACGATTATAACATGTATAAATAATATAACTAGGCGTGACGCTCGTGGGCCAATAACCAGCGCTTGCGTTCAATACCACCGCCATAACCTGTCAGTGAGCCATTGCTGCCCACCAGCCGATGGCAGGGAATGGCCAGGCTTACCGGGTTCAGTGCATTGGCCAAGCCCACCGCCCGTGCAGCTGCCGGGTTGCCCAGCTGTGATGCGATCTGCCCGTAAGTGCGGGTACTGCCTGCTGGAATAGCGCGTAACGCCGCCCACACCCGTTGCTGGAACGGCGTGCCGCCGGCATCAACCGCCAGCGCATCAAACGCCTTGAATTGGCCGCAGCAATAGGCCTGCACAGCATCCGCAAGCGCCGTCAGCCCAGCGGTTTCGCGTAATTGCACAGCGGCGCCGAAACGGGTGCGCAGCAGCCGCAGCAGGCGTTTTTCTGGCTCATCGAATTCCAGCGCCAGCAGCCGTTGGTCATCGCCGACGATCAGCACCTGGCCGATCGGCTCGGGCAGGTGCAGGCGGCGCAGCAGCAGTTCGCTCATGGACAATCCTCGTTTCAGGCGTGTTCGATCAGCATCACCGCCAGGGTGTCAGCGGCCAGGGCCTCGAACACATGCGGGGCGTCGGCCGAATAGCTCATGTAGTCACCGGCCTCCAAGGTCACCGCTTGCTCGATCGGGCCGACCCGGGCGCGGCCGCTGCAGAGGATCACGTGC
Source organism: Pseudomonas sp. 2835 (assembly GCF_050435905.1). Lineage (NCBI taxonomy): Bacteria > Pseudomonadati > Pseudomonadota > Gammaproteobacteria > Pseudomonadales > Pseudomonadaceae > Pseudomonas > Pseudomonas sp. 2835. The sequence continues at coordinate 9,850 of NZ_JBNDLE010000024.1, forward strand.
TCAAGGGTACCCGGTGGATGCGGTTTTGACAGCCGCGGTTCACCCGGCTGCACCCGCAGCCGGTAGATATCGCGCTGCGCCCCGGCCGGGCAGGCGGCGAGCAGGGTGGCGGCGTAATGGGCCTGCTCGCTATGGCTGGCGGCGCCTTCAGCGGCGCGAATCACCTGCACATGCTGGCGCGGCTGGCCCATCAGCCGGCTGACCGGCACCTGCAGCGCAGTGGCCAGGGCCCAGAGGGTTTCCAGGCTGGGGTTGCCGACCCCTGATTCCAGTTGCGACAGGGTCGACTTGGCCAGGCCCGCGCGCTTGCCCAGTTCGGTTACCGACAGGCCCAGGCGCTCGCGCTCACGACGGATGGCGCTGGCCAGCAGCAGGATGGGGGAATGTGCTTCGATCATGTGTTCGCTCTGCCGGTCATTTGTTCGTCTTGACGAACGCTGTTCATCTGTTCAGCATAACGGACCTTTGTTCGTTATGACAGGATTCAGCTCGCCATGAACCTCAAGACACGCGGCACCCTGGAAATGACCGCCGCCATGGTGATCTCTGGCACGGTGGGCTGGTTCGTGCTGGCCGCAGACCAGCCGGCAACGGCAGTGGTGTTCTGGCGCTGCCTGTTCGGTGCGTTGGCATTGTTGCTGGCCTGTGCCGGGCTGGGCTTGCTGGGGCGAGGAATGATTAGCGCTCGGCAGGCGCTGGCTGCGGCGTTGGGCGGGGTGGCGCTGGTGCTGAACTGGGTGTTGCTGTTCAGTGCTTATGCCCATGCCTCGATTGCGGTCACTACGGTGGTCTACCACACCCAGCCGTTCATGCTGGTGGGCTTGGGCATGCTGCTGTTCGCCGAGAAGATGACCGTCAACAAGGCCGGCTGGCTGCTGGCGGCGTTCGCCGGGATGCTGCTGATCGTCCTGGCCGGATCGAGCGTTGATGGTGTTGCCGGTGACTACCGCCTGGGTGTGCTGATGGCCCTGGGCGCGGCGTTTTTCTATGCCGTCGCTGCCGCTATCACCAAGCGCTTGCAGGGGGTGGCGCCACACCTGATCGTGCTGATCCAGATGCTGGTCGGGGTGGTGCTGTTGGCGCCCTTTGCCCATCTACCGGCTTTGAGCCTTGCACCCGGCACCTGGGCCTTGCTGGCCTCCATCGGCATCGTCCATACCGGCTTGATGTCGACCTTGTTGTACAGCGCCATCCAGAAAATCCCTACCAGCCTGGTTGGCGCCTTGTCGTTCATTTACCCGGTGGTGGCGATCCTGGTCGACTGGCTGGCCCTGGGGCACCCGCTGAGTAGCCTGCAACTGGCCGGTTCCGGCTTGATTTTACTGGCGGCGGCGGGGATGACTTTTGGCTGGATGCTGCGCATCACGGCCGCTGCGCGGCCGATCGCTGGCAAGGCCAGCTCCCACAGGGATCGCTGAGCACCTCAGGATTATCCATCAGAACCAGCGGTCATTCTTCTTACGCCCGCGGCTCAAGGCCGGCAAGATCAAACCCGCCAGCAAACCGGCCCCGGCGATGCCGCCGCCGTACACCATGTAGCGCATCAACACCTGTTTGTTCTCGTCACCCAGGCGTGCCTGGGTGCTGCGCAGTTCCGACTGGGTGTCGCTCAGCTCGGCATTGAGTGCCTTGCTGCGTGCTTGCAGTTCGTCGATCAGCGCCTTGCGCGAGTCGAGGGTCTCTTGCATGCCTTGCACGCGGGTCTTCCAGCTGTCGTCGATGGTCTTGAGCTGTTCGCTGAGCTGGGTCACCTGCTCGGTCAGCTGCGGCAGGCGCTCGGCCTGGCCGGGCACGGCCTGCAGGTCGCTGCTGGTGATCCACACGGTGTCGCCGGATTCACCGCGCACCTGGCTGTAGTTGCCTTGGGTGGTCAGCAGGGTGACCTTCTGCCCGGACTTGAGGTTGCCGACAATACGATGGCCGTCGGTAGGGCCGCTACGCACGTAGGTGCTCAAGCTGTCGCTGACCCAGCGCTCGCTGCTGGGTGCGGCCTCTTCGGCATGCAGCGGGTTGGCCAGAACCAGCAGGGCGCCTATCAGGCTGCCGGTCAGCAGGCGGCGCGCGCCCGGATTGCAGGAGGAAAACAGCGCGGGCGCCGCAGAAACAGGACGAGAGATAGGCATGATGGTCTTCGCGTGAAATAAACAATAAAAGCCCGATGACTGGGCCGGTGAAGAGTCGGCGTGCGCGCAGGCCGCCTGCTGAAAGACCATATTTCTGCGGGCTGGTTCACTGAAGGGTGTAGGAAAATAGCAGCAAATGTTGCGGGCACAGGCTGTGCCCGCAAGCGGGGGAGGGGCATGAATCAGCTCACGACGCGGTAGCAGGGCACGTATTCGGCGCCGCCCGGCAGCTTCATCCGGTGCTGGTCGACGAACGCCTGCAGCAGCTGGCCGAGGGGTTCGAGCACGGCGCTGTCACCCTTGATTTCGTACGGGCCTTTCTCCTCGATCAGGCGGATACCCTTGTCCTTGACGTTGCCGGCAACAATCCCGGAAAACGCCCGGCGCAGGTTGGCGGCCAGTTCGTGAGGCGGCAGCGCGCGGCTGAGTTTGAGCCCGGCCATGTTCTCGTGGGTCGGGTCGAAGGGGCGCTGGAAGCCTTCTTCGATCTTCAGCAGCCAGTTGAAGTGGAAGGCGTCGTTGCGCTCGCGGCGGAACTGCTTGACCTCCTTGAGCCCGTCGACCATCTGCCGGGCGACTTCGGCCGGATCGTCGATGATGATCTGGTAGTGCGCCTGCGCCTCGTCGCCCAGGGTCGCGCGCACGAACGCATGCAGTTGCTGCAGGTACGGCGCGGCGCTCTTGGGCCCGGTGAGGATCACCGGGAACGGCAGGCCGCGGTTATCCGGGTGCATGAGGATGCCGAGCAGGTACAGGAACTCTTCGGCAGTACCGGCGCCACCAGGGAAGATGATGATGCCGTGGCCGACGCGCACGAAGGCTTCCAGGCGTTTTTCGATGTCCGGCAGGATCACCAGTTCGTTGACGATCGGGTTGGGCGCTTCGGCGGCGATGATGCCAGGCTCGGTCAGGCCCAGGTAGCGGCTGCCGCTCATGCGCTGCTTGGCGTGGGCAATGGTCGCGCCTTTCATCGGGCCTTTCATTACGCCCGGGCCGCAGCCGGTGCAGACGTCCAGCTTGCGCAGGCCGAGCTCATGGCCGACCTTCTTGGTGTACTGGTATTCCTCGGTGCTGATCGAGTGACCGCCCCAGCACACGACCATTTTCGGTTCCACGCCAGGGCGCAGGGTGCGGGCGTTGCGCAACAGGTGGAAGACGTAGTCGGTGATGCCCTGGGAGCTTTCCAGGTCGATGCGCTGGCTGGCCAGTTCGCTTTCGGTGTAGACGATGTCGCGCAGGGCGCTGAAGAGCATTTCGCGGGTGCTGGCGATCATTTCGCCGTCGACGAAGGCATCGGCCGGGGCGTTCAGCAGTTCCAGGCGCACGCCGCGGTCCTGCTGGTGAATGCGTACCTCGAAGTCCTTGTAGGCTTCGAGGATGGTCTTGGCGTTGTCGACGTGCGCGCCGGTGTTGAGGATTGCCAGCGCGCACTGGCGGAACAGGGTGTACAGGCTGCCGGAACCGGCTTCACTCAGTTGCTGTACTTCACGTTGAGACAGTGTTTCCAGGCTGCCTTTTGGGCTGACAGATGCATTGATAACTTCACGTTGGGGCATTCTGGGTTTCCTGTGAGCGGGTAAACGTCCATCTTCAGAACACCACCATACCGACAAATTGTCGCAGCAACGAGTGCCTTTCGCTGTCAGGCCTTCCAGCCGACCGCCTGCAGGGCCTCAAGCAAGCGCTCGGGCGTGAGCGCCAGGACCTTGCTGCCATGGGCCTCGAGGTCGGTGGCAGCCAGCAGGGCATTGACGATGGCTTCCTCGACGGCATCGGCAGCGGCGCTGAACAACGCCGAGATGTGCTCGTTGTTGACCGTCTGCACCGTGCTGGTCAGTGCCCCCGGGTGGCCAAAGTTGGCCGCTGGCAGGCTGTTGCCGGTGGAGAAGGCGATGAAGATATCGCCACTGGAGTCCTCGGTACCGCCACCGACCCGCGCCAGGCCGACACCGGCCCGTTGCGCCAGGCGCGTGCACTGATGCGGCAGCAGCGGGGCGTCGGTGGCCAGGGTGATGACGATCGAACCCATGCCCGGCTCGCCAACGTTGCGCGGCGCGCTGAACGGCGAATGCACCTCGCCCAGCACCTGGCCGACCGGGTAGCCGGCCACCCGCAGGGCGCCGCGCACGCCATAGTTGGCCTGCACCAGGACGCCGACGGTCCAGCCACCGGCCGCGCTATCCAGAACCCGTGACGAGGTGCCGATACCGCCCTTGAACTCGTGGCAGATCATCCCGGTACCGCCGCCGACGCAACCTTCGGCCACCGGCCCCGATTGCGCCGCGGCACGTGCTGCATGGACATGCTCGGCAGTCACGTGCTGGCCCCAGATATCGTTGAGCACGCCGTCGTAGGTTTCCAGCACCGTTGGCATGCACCAGTAAGTGCGTGCCTTACCCATCTCGCGCTCGGCCGCCACCAGCGCATCGCGGACCACGCCGACGCTGTGGGTGTTGGTGTAGGCAATCGGCGTGGTCAGCAGGCCGGCTTCGCGAATCCACTCAAGGCCGGTGGCATCGCCGTTGCCGTTGAGCACGTGCACGCCGGCAAAACATGGTTGCAGGCTGGCGGCCTGGGCTCGCGGCTCGATCACCGTGACGCCGGTATTGACCGCGTGGTCGCCGCTGCCGCGCTGCACGGTGTGATGGCCGACACGCACGCCCGGCACATCGGTGATGGCGTTGAACGCGCCAGGGGTGCCCACGCCGATACGAATGCCCAGATCACGTACACGCATTGATTCACAGCTCCTGTTGGAAGGTTCGAAGGGCCCGCAAGGGTCGTTGCTCGGACAGCATGACAAGTGCTTGAGCAACGGCAATACTGCGTGCCGGTGAGCAGAGTCTAGGAGCCCGACCTGCCGCTGGCGATTCCCCCCAATCGTTACCCCCTAGGAGTTATCGGTGAACCTGCTATTCGAAGCCGCCGCCCATCACCATGGCCTTGCCCGGGTCATCGACCAGCTTGGCAAACCGGGGTTCTGGCATCAGTTGATCGTGCTGCTCGATCAACTGCTGCCGTGCGACACCGCCCTGGCCTTGCTGGTGGAGCGCGACGGCGCGCCCCAGGTGCTGGAGGAATTCGACCGCGGCTTTCGCGATGCGCCGGCGGCAGCGCCCCTGTACCTGGGCGGCCTGTACCTGCTCGACCCGTTTATCCAGGCCATGCGCGACGGCCTCGCCGATGGCGTGTACCGCATGGAAGAGGTCGCCCCGGACGAGTTTCGCAAGAGCGACTACTTCAACAACTACTTTCGTGCCCTGGTCGGCGAGGATGAGCTGCAGCTGATCCTCAACCTTGAGCCGGGCAAGGTCCTGGCCATTTCCCTGGGCGCCAACCAGCGTTACCAGACCGCGACCATCGGCCAACTGAGCCTGCTGGCGCCGTGGCTGCTGGCCTTGATGCGCCAGCACTGGCAACAGCAGCATCCATTGCAGGCCACTGAGCGTTCGACCCCGGTCGAGCGGGCCCTGGAGCATTTTGGCAGCGACACGCTGTCGGCGCGCGAGCTGGAAACCGCGCGCCTGGTGCTGCGCGGCAACTCCAGCAAGGCCATCGCCAAGCGCCTGGACATCTCCCAGGAGACGGTCAAGGTGCACCGCCGCAACCTGTACAGCAAGCTTGGGGTATCGTCCCAATCGGAGCTGTTCAGCCTGTTTTTGCAACACCTGGGACAACATGACCATCAGGAGTGAATGATGCTACGGATACTCGGCAAGGCTTCATCGATCAACGTGCGCAAGGTGCTGTGGACCTGCGCCGAATTGCAGCTGCCGTTCGAGCGCGAAGACTGGGGCTCGGGCTTTCGCTCCACCGAGGATGAGGCGTTCCTGGCGCTGAACCCCAACGCCATGGTGCCGGTGATTGTCGACGCTGATTTCGTCTTGTGGGAGTCCAACACCATCATCCGTTACCTGGCCGCCCAGTATGGCGGCCAGCAGCTGTACCCGGCCGAGCCGAAGGCGCGGGCGCGGGTCGATCAATGGCTGGACTGGCAGGCCACCGACCTCAATGGCTCGTGGAGTTATGCCTTTGTCTCGCTGGTGCGCAAGGCGCCGACCCACCAGGACCCTGCAGCATTGGCGGCGGGCTGCCGCAACTGGGCGAAGAACATGACCATCCTTGAACGTCAGTTGCAGCGTACCGGGGCCTATGTCAGTGGCCAGGACTTTTCCCTGGCGGACATTGCCATCGGCCTGTCGGTCAATCGCTGGTTGCAGACGCCCATGGAGCGCCCGGCGTTGCCGGCGGTCGAGGCTTACTATGACCGCCTGAACGAGCGTGAAGGCTATCGTTTGCATGGGCGCAACGGGTTGCCGTGAGGCCAACTTTAAGCACTGCGTAGGACCTGTGGGAGCGGCGGGGCGACGCCTCGACTTGCCCCGCGATTCTACTTGGCCAGAGCCGTGAGGATCTGGTGCGCCACCTTCACCCGCTCGGCAATGGGGTAGTTCTTGTTCGCCAACAACACAATGGCGATGCGTTTTGACGGCACGAACGCCACGTAGGCACCAAATCCATCGGTCGAGCCGGTCTTGTTCAGCAGGGTGTCGGCCGGCAGCGGTCGCGCCGGTTTCAGCCAGGTCACAGGTTGCGGTTCCAGCACCATCGACGGTGCATTGCCGGCCTGCAGCCGTTCCAGGCTCACCGGGTAGGCATACTGTTCCCACCCCAGGCCCTGGGTCATGTCACCGACCTGGTAATAGCCGGTCTGGGTGGTGGCGATGGCCCGTTGCAGCGGTTTGCTCAGGCTGTGCGGCTGCATGTTCAGGTCCAGGTAGTGGAGCAGGTCCACGGCCGTGACTTTCAGACCATAGGCTTCGCCATCCAGCGGCCCGGGGCCAACGCGCACGGGTTGGTCCTGCTTGTTGTAACCCTGGGCGTAGTTGCCCAGTTGCGCGGCAGGCACCTGCAGGTAGCTGTGCTGCAGGCCCAGTTGCGGCAGCAGCTGTTGTTCCATCAACTGCGCAAACGGCGTACCCAGGCTTTTTGCCGTGAGGTAGCCGAACAGGCCCAGGCTGGGGTTGGAATACAGGCGGTGGGTGCCGGGTGCGTAATCGGCTTTCCAGTGGCCGTAGTAACCGGGCAGGTCAGCCTCGCCCTTGACCTCGTCAGGGAACTGCAAGGGCAGGCCGCCAGCACTGTAGGTGCCGAGGTTGAGCAGGGTGATGCCATCGAACGCGGTGCCTTTGAGCGCGGGCCAGTGCTTGCTGGCCGCATCGCCAAGGCTCAGCTTGCCACTGGCCTGGGCAAAGCCTGCGAGGGTGGCGGTGAAGGTCTTGCTCACCGAACCGATCTCGAACAGGGTCTCGCCATTCACCGCCTGGCCGCTCTGTTTCGACGCCACACCGTAGTTAAAGTAGTGCTGCTGGCCATCGACGCTGATGGCCACGGCCATGCCGGGAATCGCCTGTTGCTGCATCAGCGGGCCCACGGCGGCGCTCACCGTTGACTCCAGCGGCGTCTGCGCAAGGCTTTGCCCGGCAACCAGGCACAGGGCAAAAGTGGCCAGAATCCCTGGCTTGAGGTTGGTTTTTTGGTGCATGATCGGCAACCTTTCCTTAAGTGGACTGTTGTGAGCCTGGCTGCAGCAGGGAGCGCCAATCTAGGCGCTTTGCCCAGGTTGCACAAACGATGATATTTCGCAGCAGCCATTAGAAAAATTTGGGAGTCTGCATGATCCGACCGCACCTGCCCCTGAATGCCCTGCGTGCGTTCGAGGCTTCGGCCCGGCACTTGAGCTTTACCCGCGCAGCGATCGAGTTGTGCGTGACCCAGGCGGCGGTCAGCCATCAGGTCAAGAGCCTTGAAGCCCAGCTCAAGGTCACCCTGTTCAAGCGCCTGCCACGCGGCTTGATGCTCACCAATGAAGGCGAAACCTTGCTGCCGGTGCTGCGCGACTGCTTCGACCGCATCGCCCAGACCCTCGATTGCTTCGATGGCGGCCATTACCGCGAAGTACTGACCGTGGGCGCGGTGGGCACCTTTGCCGTTGGCTGGCTGCTGCCACGCCTGCCGGAGTTCCAGGCCCTGCACCCGTTTATCGATTTGCGCCTGTCGACCAACAACAACCGCGTCGATGTTGCCGCCGAAGGCCTGGACTATGCCATTCGTTTTGGCAGTGGCGCCTGGCATGGCATCGATGCGCAGCCCTTGCTGGAGGCGCCGCTGTCGGTGTTGTGCGTACCGTCGATTGCCGTGCAGTTGCACAGCCCCGCCGACCTGCTGCAACACACCCTGCTGCGCTCCTACCGCAGCGACGAGTGGGCCGAATGGTTCCAGGCCGCAGGCCTGCCGGGCGCAGTACAGCCTTCGCGGACCATGGTCTTCGATTCGTCGTTGGGGATGATGGAGGCAGCGCTGCAAGGCGCCGGCGTGGCCCTGGCGCCACCGCTGATGTTCGAGCGGTTGCTGGCCAGCGATGCCATTCGCCAGCCCTTTGACCTGAGTATTGGCACTGGCAGCTACTGGCTGACGCGCCTGCAGTCCAAAGCCGAAAGCCCGGCGATGGCGGCGTTCAAAGCCTGGCTGTTGAAGGCAGCGACAGGCTGAAACGCGAAGGCCGGCAGCCATGCAGCTCGGGCGCCAGCTGGCCGTCGATCAGCTCTTGCGTCACCAACCGGCCAACCACGGCCGCCAGGGTAACGCCCGAGTGCATCACCGCCAGGTACAGGCCACTGACCGTTGGCAAGGTACCGATGATGGGGATGCGATCATCCGGCATGGGCCGCCAGCCAACCTCGGTACTGATCAGCTCAAGGCCCTGGCCGCCGTGCAAGCTGTTGCGGATGGTGTTCAGCGCCCGCTGGGCAATGCCCTGGGGACCGTCTTCGCCGTCGGCGTCGAGGTAGTCTTCGGCGGCCAGGATCAGCTCCGGCGTCGGTTGGCGGATTTCCAGTTCACTGCTGGCGATCAGGGTATGTACCAGTTGCTGGTGTGCCCGCAAGCGGATCAGGATCGACGGCGACGGGTGCAGCGGCAAGCTGACGCCCAAGGGCTGCAGCAAGGCTTTGCACTCGGTGCCTGCCGCCACGACCAGGCGCTCGCAAGCAAGCCGTCCGCCAGCGGTGACAAGCGCCTCGACAGCGCCGTCCCGGCATTCAATCGCCAGCACCTGCGTGTCGCTGAGCACGCTGGCGCCGTTGGCCTGGGCGTGCTCCAGCAGCAAACGGGTCATCGCTAGCGGCTCGATCGAGCCTTCCTGCGGTGCAAACAGCGCTTGCTGGCGGGGCGCTTTGAAGTGCGGCTCAAGCTGTTGCACGCGAGCGGGGCCGATCAGCTCGACACCATCAGCGGGCGAGGGCGTGTCGCTGAACGACAGCGCGCCGATCCAGTTGATCGGCACCGTGCCCAGTTCGCCTTGCAGCCGGTGATACTCGGCAATCGCCAGATTGCGCAGTGCCGCGAATTCGCCAGGCTGAGGCGCCGTGGTGTTGATCCAGCCAAAGGCCCGCGAGGTGACTCCCAGGCCCGGCTGCCCCTTGTCGATCACGGTCACCTGGGCGTGCTTGCTCAGGTGATAGGCAATCGAGGCACCGACGATACCGGCGCCGATGACCACCACGTGCGGGCGCTCGGTTTCTGCTTTCATTGGCGATTCTCCGGCCAGGTGGCAGTCGGAAAGTAGCTTTCCATGCCCGGCTCCTTGTGCTCGACGCCGTCGCGCTGCCAGTAGCAGGTCAGGCGCGCGTAGTTGTCCAGGTCACCGTGGATCAGGCAGGTCGAGCGATGCCCGGGCCAGGTGAAACGCAGCACCTTGGCCTTGGCAATGGCCGCGACCTCGACCTGGCCGATGGCGGTGCGGGTCTTGCCGTCGAGGGTCGTTGTCAGCAACAACTGTCCGTCCACATAGCGCAGTGTGGCCCGGCCCGAATACGTGGCGCCGTTATCCGGCGCTTTGCCGATCAGCGCATAAGGCCCGACAACAAAGCCGTACAATGGGTCCGGATAGTCCTCGTCATCGGCCACGCAAACCGTGCCGACCAGCAACAAACTCAGCAGCAACAGCCTCATGGCGGACACGGGGCAATCCTTTTTCACGTTCACTTCAAAGCCAACTGCCGGGTAATGGTCGGGTCGCTGATCTTGTCGTCGTCAATCAGCAGCAAGGCCTTGGAGAGGATGATCGACAGCAGCGCGTCGCCCTCGAACGGCAGGTACTGCGGGGTGTTTTTCAGCCGCGCCTTGGCGTCGGGGACGATGCACAGGTACTGATCGTTGGGCAGCATGAGGATGTTGCCCGAGCCCAGGTGGATCTTGTAGCTGCGCAGCTTGCCGGTGACTTCCAGGAAGCGCCCGTGCAGGGTCCATTTGTCCTTCAGGCGGGTCATGCGCGGTAGCAGTTTTTCCAGCAGTTGCTTGCGCGTTTGCGCGGTGGCACCCAGCTCGCCGAACGAATGGTTGTGCCAGTAATCGCGGTAGCGGCCGTCCGGCCCGCCGTCGGCCCATAGCGGGTCGTTGGCCAGCGAGGCGACGCCGACGAACAGGTCGACGTCGCGCATCACTTCGCTGAGCACCAGCGGTGGCACCTGGTCCAGCGGCAAGGGCGCGGCGTCCTCGGCGTTGTCCCAGCGGTTCAACGCATATCCACCGCCACCGGCATGGGCGCTGCGCTGGGCGGCGTCGATGGGGTAGAAACGCACCTGGTCGGTGCTCAGGCGCAGAAAGGCTCCCGCCTCGTTGGTGTCGACGCCATAGTCGTCGCCCACACCCTCGATCCAGAACTCGGCACGCAGGCCCCAGGCCGGCAGTTCGCGGCTGGCTGGCGGGTAGGTGTCATCGACCATCAGGCGCAGCTTGTTGCGCCAGCCGCGGGCGGCGGCCAGGGCGTGGAACTGGTGCTGGCGCAGGATATGCGCGGCGAAGCGGTTGGAGTAGGTGGCGGTGGTACGTTCGGCTTCGGTCAGCAGGTAGACCTCGCGGTGGGCCTGCTTGAACGGCTGGGTGATCTGCAGCGCTTCGATGCGCTCGCGCCAGGCCAGGACCTCCTCCAGCGGGCGGCCAATCGGGTGCCAGAGGCGCACTTCGGCCTCGCTGGAAGGGCTGATGGTGCTGCCGTCGAGGGTTTGCAGGCAGCCTTCGTTGAACACCACGGCGTGTTGCTGGCCGCCGTCGCTGATTACCCAGATCAGCCGCCGCGCCAGGGTGCCGATCAGCGGATGGTCGAGGTAGCGCTCCTGCCATTGATCGTACGGCCAGTGCTTTTCCAGCAGGAACAGGCTGTCCAGGCGCTCGGCCTGGGCCGGCAGCATGGCGCCGATATCCTTGACCGCGCCTTGCAGCTCCTTGAGCTCGTCCTTGTAGTCGGCCTTGACCTTGGCCGGTACCGATTTTTGCGGCGTGCCGTCGGCGCGGAACCAATTCAGGCTGGCGGTCTTGCCATCGACTTTGAGCTCGGCGACAAAGGCGCCGTCATCAAAACGTTCGCGGCGCAGGCCGACCTGTTCCAGGCCATAGGTCGGCACGCCGAGCTCTTCGATCTGGTCACGGGGCAGCTGCAGGGCTTGGGCGGCGCTGGTGAAGGCTTTTTCGATTTCCTTCTGGGCGGTGCCGAACTTGACCCGCACCTTGAGCAGGGCCAGTTGCCCGACCGCTTCGCTGGTTGGGATCGACGACAGCGCGAACACCGCCGCGTTGCCGACCTTCGGCGCGCGCGGGCCGATGCCGCGCACCTTGCGGTAGGCGCTCAGGGCCAGGCGGGCAATGGCCCGGGTCAGTTCGCTGTCGGCCAGTGGCGCGCTCATCCACAACAGGCCGCGCAGCACCGTGGCGTTGCCATCGTGCATGCGCGCGCGGTCATCGGTGCTTTCCCAGCCGACGTTGAGCAATGCGCCGCAGCGCCCGGCATCGACCCGCGCAAACCAGCGCAGCAGTGCCGCCCGCAACGGCGCTTCGCCGACCTTGGCCAGTAGCGCCTGGGCGTTCTTCAGCCATTTTGCCGAGGGCCGCGCCGACGTTGCGGCAGCGGCCTGGCGCAACAGCGCCAGCCAGTCTTCGCGCACCTCGGGGCTCAGTTGTTCGAGGTCTTCCAGGGCCAGTTGGGTCCAGTGTTCGCACGGCGCCAACACCTGCCAGGCGCCGCTGCCCAGCAGCGGGTCGAGCTTGGCCAGCAGTTGTTCGCCGAAGTTGCCGTAGTGGCCCAGGTCGGCGCACTGGCTGCGCAGCATGATCAGCAGGTCACGCAGGTCAGTTGGCACTGTGCTGAAGTGTTGCGCGATGACCCAGTCGGCCACCGTCAGGGTCGGCAGGGTGCCGTAATAGGCAAAGCGGTAGCTGGTGAACCACTGCAGCACAGGCTCGGCCAACTGGCCGACGTCGGCGCCGTTTTCCATCAGCCAGGTCATCAGCGCCGGCAGTACGCCGTAGTCGAAAATGTGCGAGAAGGCATGGCCGGCACTGGCGGTGCTCAGCTCACCGTTGTAGGCCACCACCCGTTCGATCAGCGCCAGCACCAGGCGTGTGCGCAGCGCCGGGTCAGGGCTCAGGGCCATCACCGCCGGCAATTTGCCCAAGGCGAAGACCATGGCATCGGGGCGGCCGTGAATTTTTTGCAGCAGCGGCAGCAGCTCGCCGATCAGCTCATGCTCGTGGCGCAGTTCGGAGCCGGCCAGCAGCGGGTAGCCGTCCGGGCCGATGTGCTCGACCGGGCCCAGTTCGGTTTGCGCGCGGTCGTGGCGAAACGCCTGAAGTTGTTCCAGTGCCATGGTTCAGCCTCCTACCAACGGGGTCAGTTTGATGAAATTGACCACGCTGTCGTGGCGGATGGTCAGGACTTCGTCGAGGCTTTCGGCCTGACGCTCGTCGAGCAGGATGAAAAAGCCATTGCGCTCGAAGGCCTCGCAGGCGATGTCGACCTGCTTGCGCCAGTCGATGCTCGGCCGCTCGACGGCAGGCTCGCCATTGAGCGCGGCTTCCAGCGGTTCGGGGCTGACCAGGCGCTGGCGCCGGCTGTGGCCGGTTTCAGTGCTGCGCTGCAGGACTTCCTGATGGACCCGCTCGCGGATCAACTGGCGCACGGTGATGGTGTCGGTGGCAAAGTGCAGGGCGAAATCGTCAAAGACTTCGCCTGAGACCGACTCGTCGCGGACGGTGAGCGTTGCCATGGGAACTCCTTTTCTGGCAAGAGGCAAAACGGAATGGGCGCAAGAGTATCAGGCTGGTCGGCGGATTTCGACGTGCAGGCGCTCAACCATCACTGCCGTTGCGTGCGCGAAAGAACTCCCCCGGCGGCAGGCCGAACTGCTTGCCGAAGGCGGCGATAAACGCCGACAGTGATTCGTAGCCGCAGGCCAGGGCCACGTCGGTGACCCGCTCGCCGCGCTCAAGGGCCGGCAGGGCGCAGAGCAGGCGCATGCGCTGGCGCCAGAGGCGAAAGCTCAGGCCGGTTTCGCGCTGAAAACGCCGGCTCAGGGTTTTCTCCGACACGCCGGCTTGCCGCGCCCAGTCGGCCAGCCCGGTCGGCGAATCGGGCTGCGTCTGCAGGTGGCTGCACAGGGCGCGCAGGTCCGGGTCCAGTGGCAGCGGCAGCATCAGTTGCTGTTGTTCGGCACGGTCCAGCTGGTCGAGCAATACCTGCACCAGACGCCCGTCCGGGCCCTCGCTGTCGTACTCCACCGGCAGTTCGCTGAAGCTGCGGATCAGCTCGCGCAACAGCGGCTTGACCGCGACTACCCGACATTGCGGCTCACTCCAGCTCGGCGGTGCTTGCTCCAGGTACAGGCTGCGCAGGCAGGTGTCGTCAGCGCAACTGACCCGGTGCGGCACGTGCGCCGGCAGCCACACCGCGCGCTGCGGCGGCACCAGGTAGAAACCCTGGTCGGTGTGCACCTCCAGCACGCCGCGGATGGCATAGGACAACTGCCCCCACGGATGGCTATGGCGGTAGCCGAGCACCACGTTGGGCAGCGCCTGCACGTGGCCATACACCGGACGCGGCAGTGCGGTCAGCTGTTCCAGTGACTGCGGGGCGAAGGTGGGCGGTTGTCCTTTTGGCGACACTGGCGGGGCGCTGGCGTTAGTCAAGATCGGGCAAAGACCTTAACGTCTGCGGCGCCACAATAACAAGCCGGGAGCGGTCATGAAGTACCTGCGGATGCTGTTCGACAATTTCACCCTGGCGCTGCTCGGGGTCATCCTCATTGCCACGCTGTTGCCTTGCGAAGGCAGCGGCGCCGTGCTGTTCGGCTGGCTGACCAACCTGGCCATCGGCCTGTTGTTCTTTTTGCATGGCGCCAAGCTCTCGCGCGAGGCGGTCGCTGCCGGTGCCGGGCACTGGCGCCTGCACCTGCTGGTGTTTGCCTGCACCTTCGGGATGTTCCCACTGCTGGGCATGCTGCTCAAGCCGCTGTTGCTGCCGCTGGTGGGCGATGAGCTGTACCTGGGGGTGCTGTACCTGTGCGCTTTGCCAGCCACGGTGCAGTCGGCCATTGCCTTTACTTCCCTGGCCCGCGGCAACGTGCCGGCGGCGATCTGCAGCGCGGCGGCGTCGAGTTTGCTCGGCATCGTGTTGACGCCTTTGCTGGTGGTGCTGCTGATGGGCGTTGAAGGTGACAGCGGTTCGAGCCTGGATGCCGTGCTGAAAATCGTTGTGCAACTGCTGGTGCCGTTTGTGGCCGGGCAACTGGCGCGGCGCTGGATCGGCGCCTGGGTGGCGCGCAATGCCCGTTGGCTGAAGAGTGTCGACCAGGGTTCGATCCTGCTGGTGGTCTATACCGCCTTCAGCGATGCGGTGGTCAGCGGCCTGTGGCATGCAGTACCTGCGTCGCGCCTGATGGGCCTGGCGCTGGCCTGCTGCCTGCTGCTGGCGCTGGTGCTGGGGCTGACCAGCGCGCTGGGGCGCTGGCTGGGCTTCAACCTCGAAGACCGCATCACCATTTTGTTTGCCGGCTCGAAAAAAAGCATGGCCACCGGCGTGCCGATGGCCCAGGTGCTGTTCGTCGGCGGCGGCATCGGCGCAATGATCCTGCCGCTGATGCTGTTCCACCAGATCCAGCTGATGGTCTGCGCGGTATTGGCCCAGCGCTATGCCGCGCGCACTGAAGAACCGACGCTTACAACAGAACCCCTTTGACCGGTTGCAGTTGTGCCGGCGCCGCTTCATCGGCCAGCTCGCGCACGGCGATTTCCAGGTTGCGGCACATGGCGTCCAGGGCCAGGTCGTTGGGCTGGGTGTCGAACGGGTCGGCGATCTGGTCACCCAGGGCATCCAGGCCGAAGAAGGTATAGGCCAGCACGCACACGGCAAACGGTGTGAACCAGCCGATGCTGTCGACCAGGCAGAACGGCAGCAAGAAACAGTAGACGTGGACGATGCGGTGCAGCATGAGGATGTAAGGGTAGGGGATGGGCGTGTTCTTGATCCGCTCGCAGCCCCCCAGCACGTACGACAGCCGGTTGAGCTGCTGGTCGAGGTTGGCCTGGATCACCTCGCCGGCACCGGCGTCGCGGGCCTGGGCCATGAAGCGCTGGCCGAGCAGGCCGAGCAGGCGGCTGGCGGGCGCGTCGCTGCTGGCCAGGGCGGTGCGCGTCGGGGTGTCGAGCAGGCGCTGGCGGTCGGCGCAGGCCGGGGTGCCGCGCAACTGGTCACGCAGCACATAGGCGAAAGCAATCAAGGGGTCGAGCAGGGCGCGGCGCTGGCTGGCGTCGAGGTCGGGCAGCAGGCTCAGGGTCTGGCGGGTCAGGTTGCGGCTGACGATCAGCAGTTCGCCCCACAGCGTGCGCGCTTCCCAGAAGCGCTGGTAGGCCACGGTGTTGCGAAAGCCGAGGAAGATCGCCAGGGTCAGGCCCCAGAGGGTAAAGGGCGTGGCGGTGAGGATGACCTTGTACTCGAACAGGGTACCGTGGGTGGCCACCACCGCCGAACTGATCAGCACCGTGTACAGCACCTTGCGCCAGATCGCCGGGATGATCGAGCCCTTGAGCGAAAACAGCAGGACGCGGATGGAGGGTTTTTGTGGCTGGATGATCATCAAGGCAGGACCTGTACAGTAACGCGAGTATTGACGCGCGCTACTGTAGGGCAAAGCCTGTCCGGGATACAGCCCGAAAGGGCTTGCCGGCGCTGTACTACTCGTGGCAACAATGGGGTGGTTGGGCGACGTCTTCATAACGGTCATGATGGCGCACCCAATCCATGGTGCCTTCCTCGTTGCGGCCCTTGGGCATCAGGTCGAGAAAATTGTAGGTACCGACCAGAATGTCCAGCCCGCGGGCGTAGCTTGAGTAGGTGTGGAACAGCGTGCCGCCGGCATCGCGGTAGAACACGCTAAGGCCCGGCAGCTCGGTTTCTTCGCCCGAATACGGCTCATAGTTGTATTGGTCGCTGCCCTTGGCGCCGACGCCGAAGTCCTGGTTGAAGCTACTGGCGTGGGACGAGACCCAGGGGAACTTCCAGCCCATGCGTTGCTTGAAGGCCTGGAACTGGGCATAGGGTGCGCGCGACACCGCCACCAGCGACACGTCGTGATGGGCCAGGTGCAGGTTGGCGCCGTCGAAATGATCGGCCAGAAACGAACAGCCCGGGCAGCCTTCATCCCAGCCTTCGCCGAACATGAAGTGATAGACCAGCAACTGGCTGCGGCCGGCGAACAGGTCGCCAAGGCTCAGGCGGCCTTGGGCGCCTTCGAAGCGATAGTCCTGGTCGACCCGCACCCAGGGCAGGGCGCGGCGGGCCTTGCTCAGTTCATCGCGCTGGTGGGTCAGGGCCTTTTCATGCAGCAACAGCTGGCGGCGGGCGCTGAGCCATTCGCTGCGCGAGACCACCTGGGGGTTTTGATGGTTGTCCATGGGTACGGCTCCGCTGGGGGAATGTACTCATGGTCGATTGCCAGCCGGGAGATTCGACAGGTATGAGGGCAGGGGCGATGAACGGTGGTGAATTCATCGCCGGCAAGGCCGGTTCCCACAGAGATCCTGCATACCCCGCAACCCTGTGGGAGCTGGCCTTGCCAGCGATGGGCGCGCCGCAGTCTTCAGCCGGACATCCGCCCGATCAACGCCCACAAGCGCTCATCGTCGAAATCCTTCACCACCAACTGCGCACCGGCTTCCAGCAAGGCTTCAGGCCGCTGGCTGGTCGACAACCCGACGGTGAATATCCCCGCGCCGCTGGCCGCCTTCACCCCCGGTACCGAGTCCTCGAACGCCAGCGAATGCGTCGCCCGCGCCTGCAGGCGCTCAAGGCCGGTGAGGTAGGGCAGCGGGTCGGGCTTGGCCCGGGGCAGTTCTTCGGCCACCAGCACATGCTCGAAGCGTTGCTCCAGGCCCATGGCGCCAAGCATGTGCACGGCGTTGGCCCGTGGCGCGTTGGTGACCACGGCAACGCCGATGTGCTGGCGTTCGGCATGTTCAAGCAAACGCAGCAGGCCGGCGGTGGGCTGCAAGGTCGGCGACAGTGCGCGAAAGCGCGCCTCTTTGCGCTCGGCGAACAGCTGGTGCTCGCTCACCGGCCGGTCCGGGAACAAGTAACGGCACAGGTCGGCATTGGCCCGGCCGCTGACGTGGGCATCGAATTCGGCTTCGGTGAACACCCGGCCTTCTTCGAGCAACAGCTGTTGCATGGCCAGCAGGTGGAGTTTGTCGGTATCGGTCAGGGTACCGTCGAGGTCGAACAACAGGGCATCAAGCATGGTCGGCTTCCGCTGCGGTGGCCGGCCATGATAACCGGATCAGCGGGGCTGGTCAGATGCACAGGAAAAGAGTACAAATGTACTCCATGAATAAACTATCGCCCAAACGCCGCGCTATTCTCGATTTCATTCGACAGCGCATCGCCGATCAGGCCCAGCCGCCAAGCCTGGCCGATATTGCCACGGCCTTCGGTTTTGCCTCGCGCAGTGTCGCGCGCAAGCACATCCAGGCGCTGACCGAGGCTGGTTTCATCGAGGTCACCCCCAACCAGGCCCGTGGCATCCGCCTGGCCGGTGCCTTGCGCCGCCCCGAGGTGCTGGAGATCCCGGTGCTCGGCCAGGTCGCCGCCGGCCGGCCGATCGGCCCCGACGTGGATATCCACGAGCAACTGATGCTCGATTCACACCTGTTCAGCCGCTCCCCGGACTACCTGCTCAAGGTGCGCGGCGACTCGATGATCGACGCCGGCATCCTCGACGGCGACCTGGTCGGCATCAAGCAGCAGGCCGAGGCCCGTGACGGGCAGATCATCGTCGCGCGCCTGGACGGCGAGGTGACCATCAAGCGCTTCGAACGCGCCGGCGGGCATTACCGGCTGCTGCCGCGCAACCCGGCGTATGCCCCCATCGAGGTCGGCCCGGAGCACGACTTTGTCATCGAAGGGGTGTTCTGCGGCCTGGTGAGGCGCGGCTGATGGGTGCGGTGGTCAGCCTCGACGGCCTGCTCGACCAGCAACGGGTCTGGAAGGGTCGCCCGCAGGCCTTGCCCCAGGGACTGCAGCCCACTGGCCATGCCGTTCTGGACACGGCGCTGCCCGGTGGCGGCTGGCCGCCCGGGGCGCTGACCGAGCTGCTGCTGGCGGCCGAAGGCTGTGGCGAGCTGCAATTGTTGTGGCCGAGCCTGGCGCGCCTGACCCAGGCCGGCGAGCGGGTGGTGCTGATTGCGCCGCCGTTCATTCCCTACCCACCGGCCTGGCAGGCGGCCGGGGTCGACCTGCAGTGGCTGGCGGTGGTTCAGGCCACTGCCGGCGAGGTGCTCTGGGCTGCCGAGCAGTGTTTGCGCTCGGGCAGTTGCGGCGCGGTGCTGTGCTGGCCGCACAAGGCCGATGATCGCGCCTTGCGCCGCTTGCAGGTCGCGGCCGAAAGCGGCCAGACCCTGGCCTTTGCCTGTCGCCCGCAACAGGCCGCGCTCAACCCGTCACCGGCGGCGCTGCGCATTGCCGTCGATGCCCAGCCGGCCCAATGGCGGGTACTCAAGTGCCGCGGCGGCCTGGCTCCGGCCACGCCCATTGCCTGCCCCGGGCGAGGCTGATGGATCATGCTCTGGGCCTGTATCCTGCTGCCGCAGCTGGCGCTCGACGCCGTGCTGCGCGCCCGCGACGACGCCGACACGCCATTGGTGCTGCTCAGCGGCCCGGCCCAGCGCCGGGTCTTGCAGGCGGTCAACCCGCCAGCCGCCGCCCTGGGCCTGCGCGCCGGGCAGGCGCTGACCACCGCCCAGGCCCTGGCCGGCCGTTTTACCTGCATCGAGCACGACCCGGCGGCCATCGAGCAATTGCAGCAGTTTCTGGCCGCCTGGGCCTATCGCTTCAGCTCCCAGGTCAGCTTGCATTACCCGCGGGTGCTGTTGCTCGAAGTCGAGTCCAGCCTCGGCCTGTTCGGGCCCTGGCCGGCCTTTGAGGCGCGGCTGCGCGCAGAGCTCAAGGCGCTGGGGTTTCGTCACCGTATCGTCCTGGCCAGCAACCCGGTGGCGGCGCGCATGCTTGCCAATGTCCACGACGGCCTGGCCCTGGCGTGCCCGCAGCAAACCCGTGCGGCGCTGGAGCAGATACCCATCGACCGCGTCGGCCTGCCCGCCGAGGCTGCCAACGCCTTGGCGCGCATGGGCCTGCGCCAGCTCGGCCAGGTCCTGGCCTTGCCCCGTGACGCCCTGGCCCGGCGCTTTGCCGCGCCGGTGCAACTGCACCTGGATCGCCTGCTCGGGCGCCGGCCCATGGCCCTGGAATTCTATTTGCCGCCGGACCGCTTCGATGCGCGCCTGGAGCTGAACTTCGATGTCGAATCCCATCAGGCCCTGCTGTTCCCCCTGCGCCGGCTGATCAACGACCTTGCCGCCTTCCTCGCCGGGCGCGACAGCGGCGTGCAGCGCTTTGCCCTGCACCTGGAGCACGCCGAAGGGCCTGATACCTGCGTGCCGGTCGGCCTGCTGGCGGCCGAGCGTGATCCGTCGATGTTGTTCGAGCTGGCCCGTGGCCGCCTTGAGCAACTGCAGAGTGCCGCACCGGTGCGCAACCTGCGCCTGCTGGCCGAAGACCTGCCGGCCTTCGTGCCGCAGCGCGCCGAACTGTTCGACCCGCGCCCACAGCAAAACCAGCCCTGGGAGCAACTGCGTGAACGCTTGCGCGCGCGGCTGGGCGACGAAGCGGTGTGCGGGCTTGCGGCCCAGGCCGATCACCGCCCCGAGTGCGCCTGGCAGGCGGGCGACGGGCGGCGCCAGGCGCTGGCGCTGCCAGGTGCGCCACGCCCGGGCTGGCTGCTGGCCGAGCCCCAGGCCTTGCCCGGCCTCGGCGTGCAGTTGCTGACCGGCGCCGAGCGCATCGAATCCGGCTGGTGGGACGGCGGCGATGTGCGCCGCGATTACTACCGGGTGCGTACCGCCAGCGGCTTGCACGGCTGGGCCTACCGCACCCTCGGTGAAGACGGCCGCTTGTGGCTGCAGGGCTGGTTCGCATGAACACACCGGGTTACGCCGAGCTGCACTGCCTGTCCAACTTCAGCTTCCAGCGTGGCGCCTCCAGTGCCCAGGAGCTGTTCCAGCGCGCCCGCCAGCAGGGCTACCAGGCCCTGGCGATCACCGACGAGTGCACCCTGGCCGGCATCGTCCGCGCCTGGCAGGCAGCCAGGGCGGCGGGCCTGGCGCTGATCGTCGGCAGCGAAGTGCGCCTGCACGACGGCCCCAAGCTGGTGCTGCTGGCCGAGAACCTTGGCGGCTACCAGCACCTGTGCAAGCTCATCACCCTGGGCCGGCGACGGGCGAAGAAGGGCGAGTACCAGTTGCTGCGCGAAGACTTCGCCACGCCCCTGGACGGCCTGCTGGCGCTGTGGGTGCCGGACGGCAGTGAGGCTGACCCGGCCAGCGGCCACTGGTTGCGCGAGGTGTTCGCCGAGCGTCTGTGGCTGGCGGTCGAGCTGCACCGTGGCGCCGATGACCCGCGGCGCCTGCAACAGCTGCTGGCCCTGGCCGAGCACCTCGATATTCCGGCCGTGGCCAGCGGTGATGTGCACATGCATGCCCGTGGTCGTCGTGCCCTGCAGGACAGCATGACCGCCATCCGCCATCACTGCAGCGTGGCCGAGGCCGGCCAGCGCCTGTTCGCCAATGGCGAACGGCACCTGCGCCCGCTGGCGCAACTGGCCGAGCTGTACCCGCCGGCATTGCTCGAAGAAAGCCTGCGCATTGCCGCGCGTTGCCAGTTCGACCTGGGCCAGTTGCGCTACCAGTACCCTCGCGAACTGGTACCCGAAGGCCAGACGGCCAGCGCCTGGCTGCGCCATCTGTGCGAGCGCGGCCACCGTGAGCGCTGGCCCGGGGGCATCGGCGACAAGGCGCGCCAGTCCCTGGAGCACGAGCTGGAGCTGATTGCCGAGCTCAACTACGAAAGCTATTTTCTTACCGTCCACGACATCGTCAACTTCGCCCGGGGCCAGGGCATTCTCTGCCAGGGGCGCGGCTCGGCGGCCAATTCGGTGGTGTGTTTCGTGCTCGGCATCACCGAGCTCGACCCGATGAAAAGCCACCTGCTGTTCGAGCGCTTCTTGTCCCGCGAGCGCGACGAGCCGCCGGACATCGACGTCGACTTCGAACACGACCGCCGCGAAGAAGTCCTGCAGTACGTGTTCCGCCGCTACGGTCGCCATCGCGCGGCGCTCACCGCCGTGGCCAGTACCTACCACGCTGCCGGTGCAGTGCGCGATATCGCCCGGGTGCTGGGCTTGCCGGTGCAGCAGATCAACGCCCTGGCCGATTGCTGCGGGCGCTGGAGCGACCGCCTGCCACCACCGGAGCAACTGCGCGAAGCCGGTTTCGACCCCGACAGCCCGTTGCTGCGCCGGGTGCTGGCGTTGACCGGCGAGCTGATCGGCTTTCCCCGCCACCTGTCCCAACACCCGGGCGGATTCGTGATTTCCGAGCAGCCGCTGGACAGCCTGGTGCCGGTGGAAAACGCCGCCATGGATGATCGCACGGTGATCCAGTGGGACAAGGACGACCTCGACCTGGTCGGCCTGCTCAAGGTCGATATTCTTGCCCTGGGCATGCTCAGCGCCTTGCGCCGCTGTTTCGACCTGCTGTATCGCCACCGTGGTCGCCAGCTGACCCTGGCGAGCATCCCGGCCGACTGCGCGGCGACCTACGAAATGATCGGCCGCGCCGACACCGTCGGCGTGTTCCAGATCGAGTCGCGGGCGCAGATGGCCATGCTGCCGCGGCTCAAGCCGAAGAATTTCTACGACCTGGTGATCGAGGTGGCTATCGTTCGCCCCGGGCCGATCCAGGGCGATATGGTTCACCCGTACCTGCGCAGGCGCCAGGGGCTTGAGCCGGTTAGCTATCCGTCCGATGCGCTGAAGCAGGTCTTCGAACGCACCCTGGGCGTGCCGTTGTTCCAGGAACAGGTGATGGAACTGGCGATGGTCGCCGGTGGTTATTCGGCCGGCGAGGCCGACCAGCTGCGTCGGGCCATGGCCGCCTGGAAGCGCCACGGCGGCCTGGAACCGCACCGCGAACGGCTGACCCAGGGCATGCTCGACAACGGCTACAGCGCAGAATTTGCCGAGCGCATCTTCGAGCAGATCAAGGGCTTTGGCAGCTATGGCTTCCCCGAGTCCCACGCCGCCAGCTTCGCCTTGCTGACCTACGCCAGTTGCTGGCTCAAGTGCCATGAGCCGGCGATCTTTGCCTGCGCGCTGATCAACAGCTGGCCCATGGGTTTCTACAGCCCCGACCAGATCTTGCAGGACGCCCGCCGTCATCACCTCGAGATCCGCCCGGTGGATGTCTGCCACAGCGACTGGGATTGCAGCCTGGAGCCGGGGGCAGGGGACGCCCTGGCCATTCGCCTGGGCCTGCGCCAGGTGCGCGGCTTTCGCCAGCAGGACGCCTTGCGCATCGAACAGGCGCGGGCCGAGTGTGGTTGGCGCGATGTCAGTGATTTGTGCCAGCGGGCGCAGCTGGATGCCCGCGCCCGTGAGCTGCTGGCCGATGCCGGAGCCTTGCGTGGCCTGGCCAGCGACCGTTACCGGGCGCGCTGGAGCGTGGCCGCGGTGCAGGCGCAGCTGCCGTTGTTCGCCGGTATCGAGGCACCGGTGGAAGCGCCGGTGGATTTACCGCAACCGTCGCTGAGCGAGGACATGTTTGCCGACTACGCCAGTGTCGGCACCACCCTCGGACCGCACCCGCTGACCTTGCTGCGCCGCCGCCTCAATGCCCTGGGGTGCCGCAGCTCGCAGGCGCTGGAGCAGGCCGAACACAACGATCGGGTCAGCGTGGCGGGGCTGGTGACCGGGCGCCAACGGCCGGGGACCGCCAGCGGGGTGACCTTCGTCACCCTTGAAGACGAGTTCGGCAACGTCAACGTGGTGGTCTGGCGCGACCTGGCCGAGCGCCAGCGGCGGGTGCTGGTGGGCGCGCAACTGATGCGGGTGACTGGCAAGCTGGAGTGCGAGAGCGGGGTACGTCACCTGATCGCCCAGCGCCTGGAGGATCTGAGTCCGCTGTTGCAGGGGCTGGATGTGCGGAGCCGGGATTTCCATTGATTGGGGCTGCTACGCAGCCCATCGCCGGCAACGCCAGCTCCCACAGGGGATCGGTGGGGAGCTGGCTTGCCAGCGATGAGGCCCTCAGAAACGCCTCACACCATCGACAGATGCTGCTTGCGTGTCGGCGGCGCAAAGGCCCGGTCGATCGCGCGCAAGTCTTCACTGCTGAGCATCAGGTTGGCCGCCGCGGCATTCAGGCGCACATGCTCAAGGTCCACCGCCTTGGGAATGGCGATCACCCCGTCCTGGCGAATCACCCAGGCCAGGCTCACCTGCGCCGGCGTCGCGCCATGGCGCTCGGCAATCTCAGCCAGGGTCGGGTGCTTGAGCAAGCGCCCGGCCTGGGCCAGCGGGCAGTAGGCCATGGTCGGCAACTGGCGCTTGTGGCTCCAGGGCAGCAGGTCGTATTCAATGCCGCGCTGGGAGGGGTTGTAGAGCACCTGGTTGACCGCGCAATTGCGGCTCACCTGATACAGCTCGCGCAAGTCGTCGACATCGAAGTTGGACACGCCCCAACGGCCGATCTTGCCCTCGGCGCGCAAACGCTCGAAGGCTTCGACGGTTTCCGCCAGCGGGTACTGGCCGCGCCAGTGCAGCAGGTACAGGTCGATGTGCTCGGTGCCCAGGCGCTTGAGGCTGCGTTCGCAGGCCGCAGGAATGCCCTTGAGGCTGGCGTTGTGCGGGTACACCTTGCTGACCAGGAACACCTGCTCGCGCCGCCCGGCAATGGCTTTGCCGACGATCTTTTCCGCACCGCCTTCAGCGTACATTTCGGCACTATCGATCAGGTTCAGGCCCAGCTCGATACCGTGCTGCAAGGCGCCAACCTCGGCGTGCTGGCGGCCTGGGTCTTCGCCCATGTACCAGGTGCCCTGGCCAATGGCCGGAATGTTGTGTTCGGCAAGTTTCACGGTACGCATGTCACCTCCTGTGGGCGGATATGTTCAAGCAATACATCGAGCAGCGCCTGGGCGGCTGCCGAGAGTTTATGGTCGGCCAGCAGGGTCACGCCAATACGTCGTTCTATACTCGGCTCTACCAGCGGCACGCAACGCGCGCCCAGCTCCTGCATCTGGCCGATGCACAGGGCTGGCACGGCACTGACGCCCAGGCCATTGGCAACCATGCGGCCGATGGTCGACAGCTGATGGCTTTCAAAGGCTACCGCCAGCTTGCCGTGTTCGGCGGCCAGGTGCTGCTCCAGCAGCAGGCGCACCGCCGAAGGGCGTTGCAGGGCAATGAAGTCTTCGCCCAGCAGTTCACGCCAGCTCACCTGCGGCTGTTGCGCCAGCGGCGAGTCGGCTGGCACCACGGCGACGAAGCGGTCCAGGTACAGCGGCTTGAAGCGCAGGGGCTCGCTGGCTTCGGGTTCGAAGCCGATGCCCAGTTCGACGCGCCGGTGGCGCACCAGTTCCAGCACCTGTTCGTTGATGACGTCGTGCACCGTGACGTTGACCCGCGGGTAGCGCTGGCGAAACACCTTCAGCGCCGCCGGCAGCAGGTTGCCGGCAAAGGCCGGCATGGCGGCGATCGACACCCGCCCAAGCTGCAGGGTAAAGCGCTGGCGCAGTAGCTCTTCGGTGTTGTCCCAGTCGGCCAGCAGTTGCCGGGCCAAGGGCAGCAATACCTCGCCCTCAGGCGTCAGGCTGACGCTGCGGGTGGTGCGGCTGAGCAGGGCGCCGCCGAGGTTGTCTTCCAGGGCCTTGATGGTCAGGCTCAGGGCCGGCTGCGACAGGTGCAAGTGTTCGCCCGCCTGGGCAAAACTCTGGTATTTGGCGACGGTGACGAAGGCGCGCAACTGTTTGACGTTCATCGGATTAGGCTATTCTTTTGAAAAGTTAATCAATCGATCATAAAAACAAAATTAACAAATAAGTGCTCAGGGGTGAAGATGCTTGAAACGCTCGCCGACACCCCTGTCGGATCAACAACTACAAAAGGCGGATCAGCATGGCCGGACTGGACAAGCGCGTAGCAACCTATGAACAGGCCCTTGAAGGCCTGACCGACAACATGACGGTACTGGCCGGTGGTTTCGGCCTGTGCGGCATCCCGGAAAACCTCATCGCCGAAATCAAGCGCCGTGGCGTCAAGGGCCTGACCGTGGTCTCCAACAACTGCGGCGTCGACGGCTTTGGCCTGGGCGTGCTGCTCGAAGACCACCAGATCCGCAAGATGGTCGCCTCCTACGTGGGCGAAAACGCCGAGTTCGAGCGCCAGTTGCTCAGCGGCGAGCTGGAAGTGGAACTCACCCCGCAAGGCACCCTGGCCGAGAAAATGCGCGCAGGCGGCGCCGGTATCCCGGCTTTCTTCACCGCCACCGGCTATGGCACCCCGGTCGCCGAAGGCAAAGAGGTGCGCGAATTCAACGGCCGCAAGTACATCCTTGAAGAGTCCATCACCGGCGACTTCGCCATCGTCAAGGGCTGGAAGGCCGACCACTACGGCAACGTGGTGTACCGCAACACCGCGCAGAACTTCAACCCGCTGGCCGCCACCGCCGGCAAGATCACCGTGGTCGAGGTCGAAGAGATCGTCGAGCCAGGCGTGCTGCTGCCGACCGAAATCCATACCCCGGGCATCTATGTCGACCGGGTCATCGTCGGCACCTTCGAGAAGCGTATCGAAAAACGCACCGTCAAAGCCTGACCCGACCCCAGAACAATAAAGAGATCCTGACCATGGCACTTACCCGCGAACAAATGGCCCAACGTGTAGCCCGTGAACTCAAGGACGGCTACTACGTCAACCTCGGCATCGGCATCCCGACCCTGGTGGCCAACTACGTCCCGGCCGATATGGACGTAATGCTGCAATCGGAAAACGGCCTGCTGGGCATGGGTGAATTCCCCACCGAAGCGCAGCTGGACGCCGACATGATCAACGCCGGCAAACAGACCGTCACCGCCCGCACCGGCGCCTCGATTTTCAACTCGGCCGAATCCTTCGCCATGATCCGCGGCGGTCACGTCGACCTCACCGTGCTCGGCGCTTTTGAAGTGGACGTGGAAGGCAACATCGCCTCGTGGATGATCCCCGGCAAGCTGGTCAAGGGCATGGGCGGGGCGATGGACCTGGTAGCCGGTGCCGAGAACATCATCGTCACCATGACCCACGCGTCGAAGGACGGCGAGTCCAAACTGCTGCCGCGTTGCAGCCTGCCGCTGACCGGCGCCGGCTGCATCCGCAAGGTGCTCACCGACCTGGCTTACCTTGAGATCGAGAACGGCGCTTTCATCCTGCGCGAGACTGCGCCGGGTGTAACGGTTGAAGAGATCATCGAGAAGACCGCGGGCAAGTTGATTGTGGCGGATGATGTTAAAGAAATGACGTTTTAAATCGTCCTTTCGGGCCCCATTGCGGGGCAAGCCCGCTCCTACAGGTATTTGTGGGAGCGGGCTTGCCCCGCGATGGGGCTTTTGGCTGTTCCAGAAAAATAACGATAAAAGGAAAATCCCGTGGCCGCTGATATCCAAGACAGCCGCTCCGCCCGTTTTGCCCTGCGTTGCTCGAACTGGGCCGAACGCTGGTTCCCCGATTCCTGGGTGTTCGCCGCCCTGGCCGTGGTGCTGGTGTCGGTCGCTGCCCTCGCCATGGGTGGCAAGCCCACCGATACCGCCAAGGCCTTCGGTGACGGCTTCTGGAGCCTGATCCCGTTCACCATGCAGATGGCTTTCGTGGTCATCGGCGGTTACGTGGTAGCCAGCTCGCCACCGGCGGTCAAGTTGATCGACCGCCTGGCGCGCCTCCCCAACAACGGTCGTTCGGCGGTGTGCTGGGTGGCGTTGATCTCGATGGTCGCCTCGTTGCTCAACTGGGGCCTGTCGCTGGTGTTCGGCGGTTTGCTGGTACGTGCCCTGGCCCGGCGCACCGACCTTAAAATGGACTACCGCGCCGCCGGTGCCGCCGCCTACCTGGGCCTGGGTGCGGTGTGGGCCCTGGGCCTGTCGTCTTCGGCTGCGCAACTGCAGGCCAACCCGGCCAGCCTGCCGCCGTCGATCCTGGCGATCACCGGGGTGATCCCGTTCACCGAGACCATCTTCCTCTGGCAGTCGGGGGTAATGCTCGCCGCGCTGGTGGTGGTTTCGCTGGTCGTGGCCTACGCCACCGCGCCGGGCCCCAACAGCGCCCGCAGCGCCGAAGCCTGCGGCGTCGACCCAAGCTTCTCGGCACCGCCAACGCCCCAGCGCACGCGCCCGGGCGAGTGGCTGGAATACAGCCCGATCCTGATCCTGCTGTTGGTGGCCCTGGCTGCGGGCTGGCTGTACAACGAGTTTTCGACCAAACCTGCGATCACCGCGATTTCCGGGCTCAACACCTACAACCTGCTGTTCATCATGGCCGGCGCCTTGCTGCACTGGCGCCCGCGCAGCTTCCTCGATGCCGTGGCCCGTGCGGTGCCGACCACCACCGGGGTGCTGATCCAGTTCCCGCTGTACGGCTCGATCGCGGCGATTCTCACCCAGGTCCAGGGCGCCGATGCGCAGAGCCTGGCGCACCACATCTCGACCTTCTTCGTGCAGATCGCCACCCACGACACCTACGCCTTGTTGATGGGCGTGTACTCGGCGGTGCTGGGCTTCTTCATTCCTTCGGGCGGCGGCAAGTGGATCATTGAAGCGCCGTACGTGATGCTGGTGGCCAACGACCTGCAGTACCACCTGGGCTGGGCGGTGCAGATCTACAACGCCGCCGAGGCGCTGCCGAACCTGATCAACCCGTTCTACATGCTGCCGCTGCTGGGCGTGCTGGGCCTCAAGGCGCGCGACCTGATCGGCTTCTCGTTCGTGCAGTTGCTGGTGCACGTGCCGCTGGTGCTGTTCCTGCTGTGGATCCTCGGCACCACCTTGCAGTACACGCCGCCGGTGATGCCAACCCCCGCGGGTTAATGAACACTGCACATCCCGTGGGAGCCGGCTTTGCCGGCGATCGACCGCGAAGCGGTCGCGATCCAGCCAGCACCTGATGTGCTGGCTGGCCTGGCCTCATCGCCGGCAACGCCGGCTCCCACAGTACCGATCAGCCAGGAATCATCGCAAAGCCGACGCCGAAGCGGTTCCAGGCGTTGATGGTGGCGATGGCCAGGGTCAGGTTGACCACTTCGGCTTCGCTGAAGTGTTCGAGCAGCGCGCGGTACTGGTGCTCCGGGGCGCGCTGGTCGGGCAGGCGGGTCAGGCTTTCGACCCAGGCCAGCGCCGATCGCTCGCGCGGGCTGAAGAATTCGGTTTCGTCCCACACGCTCAGGGTCTGCAGGCGTGCTTCGCTTTCGCCGCTTTTGCGCGCATCGTTGGCGTGCAGGTTGACGCAGTAGGCGCAGCCATTAATTTGCGAAGCACGCAGGCGCACCAGCTCCAGCAGCGAATTCTCAAGCCCCGATTTACCCAGGGCCATTTCCAGGCCGACCATGGCTTTGTAGGCTTCAGGCGAGTGTTTGGCCCATTCGATACGATTGCTCATTGCTGCTCTCCGATAAGGTCCGCCACAGGCGGCGATGGCGCTACCTTACCGTCAGGTCCGGCGTGCTCGAATAGCCAATTTTGCCCTTTGTCAGGAGGCCAATCAGTCAAGGGCCTGGAGCACGTCGCGCAGGCGGTCCAGGGCCGGGTCGATGTCCAGCCGTTCGATGGCGCCAAAGCCCAGCAGCAGGCCCTGGCGCACCGGTACGCGGGCATGGAAGGGCGCCAGTGAATACAGGCCGACCTCGACCTTGCGCGCCATGCTGATCAAAAACGCCACGTCCAGGTTGCCCCGGGCCAGGGCGCTCAGGTGATAACCGGCAGTGGCCGGCACCACCTCGAACCAGGGCGCAAGATCACCCTGCAGGCGGGCCAGGATGCGTTCGCGGCGCGCGGCATAGACCTCGTGCACGCGGCGAATGTGTTTTTGCAGCGAGCCTTCGCTGATGAACTGCGCCAGGGCCCACTGGTTGAGGGTCGGGGTGTGCCAGTCGGTCAGTTGCTTGGCGATGCAGATCGCCTCGCGCAACGCTTCGGGGACGATGCAGTAGCCCAGGCGCAGCTCCGGCAACAGCGTCTTGGAGAAAGTCCCGACATAGGCCACCAGGCCGTGGCGGTCAAGGCTTTGCAGCGAGTCGGTGGGCCGGCCTTCATAGCGGAACTCGCTGTCGTAGTCGTCCTCGATGATGATCGCGCCCAGCGCTGCGGCGCGTTCGAGCAAAGCCTGGCGGCGTGCCGGGCTCATCGGCATGCCCAGCGGGAACTGGTGCGACGGGGTGACGTAGATCAGTCGCGTACCCTCGGCGATCTGCTCCACGCACATGCCTTCGGTATCCACCGGCACGCATTGCAGTTCGGCGCCCTGGGCCAGGAACAACTGGCGCGCCGGGGTGTAGCCGGGGTCTTCCATGGCCACCTGGCAGCCGGGTTCGACCAGCACCCGGGCGATCAGGTCGAGGGCTTGCTGGGCACCGTTACAAACAAGCACGTCCTGGCTGCTGCAGCGCACGCCGCGGGCGAAGGCGATGTGCCGGGCGATCGCCTCGCGCAGTTCCGGCAGGCCCTGGTGGGCGCTGTAGCGGGCGCTACTGTGGCGGATCTGGCGCAGGGCGTATTGGCTGCAGCGGCGCCAGTCATCGAAGGGGAACTGCACTTTGCTCGAGGCGCCGCCGATAAAGTCGTAGCGCAACATCGGCAGTTTGAGGTCGGCCAGCGGGTTGGCCCGGGCCTGCCATTTGGCCAGGGTGGCGGCGCTGGCCAGGGGGATGCTGGTGCCGGATGAGGCGCTGCGGGTGGCGGCAGGGGTGATGAACGTGCCTTTGCCGACCTGGCCGCTGAGCAGGTTGTCGTAGGTCAGGCGTGAATAGGCTTCGGCCACGGTCTTGCGCGACACCCCCAACTGCTCGGCCAGCAGGCGGCTGGGCGGCAGTTGCGTGCCGGCCGCCAGGCGGCCGCTGTCGATGCCGTCGCGCAGTTGCTGGTAGAGCTGATCGGCCAGGCCCTTGCGGCCCTGCAGGCTGATGTGGAGTTCCATGGTAGGGGGCGTGTCCGCAGGCGTTGATCTGGCGTTCAGGTTACCTGATTCGCTGCCGTTGATCCCCTGGTGCAACGCCCATGCCCGCAGCGCGCCACACTCAACGGGTCGAGGTTCGCCGGCACTGCGGCGAACCGCTTGCGTGCACAGGAGAATCACCATGAGCCTGCGTTATCTGCCGGGTTTGAGCCTGTTGCTGGCGGCGACGGCCGAGGCCGCCACACCGGTGCCGGTCTATCACTATGGCATGCCCGTGGATGTCGCCCGGGTGCTGCAGTTGAGCGAACCGGCCAGCGACACCTGCGAGGTGGTGCTGGCCAGCATGGTCTATGTCGACTCCGCTGGCCGGCAACACAGCCTCCAGTACCTGAAACTGGCCCAGGTCTGCACCGACCGCGGTTAGTCCCAGGCTGGCGCCAGGCTCTCGGGGCTGGTCAGGCGCAGGCCGCTGTCGAGGGCGGCGATCCTGCCCATGTCGTCAGCGCTGAGTTTGAGTTCGCCGGCCTTGAGGTTGCTGGCCAGGTTCTCGCGCCGGGTCGAGGAGGGGATCACCGCATAACCCAGTTGCAGGGCCCAGGCCAGGGTCACCTGCGCCGGGGTGGCGCCGTGCTGCGCGGCGATCTGCTCGATCACCGGGTCGTGCAGGACCTTGCCGTAGCCCAGGGTCATGTACGAGGTCACGGCAATCCCCTGGCTGTGCATGAAGTCCACCAGCGTGCGGTTCTGCAGGTACGGGTGCAGCTCGATCTGGTTGGTGGCAATGGCGTCCTTGCCGACCACCTCGATGGCCTGGCGCAGCAGGTCGATGGTGAAGTTGGACACGCCGATCTGGCGGGTCAGGCCCTGCTTTTGCGCTTCGGCCAGGGCGCCCATGAACTCGCTGACCGGCACAGCGCCCTGGGGTGATGGCCAATGGATCAGGGTCAGGTCGAGGTAGTCGCTGCGCAGCTTGTGCAGGCTGTCCTTGAGGCTGGGGATCAGCTTGTCGGCGGCCAGGTTCTCGGTCCAGATCTTGCTGGTGATGAACAGCTCGCCACGGTCGATGCCGCTGGCGGCCACGGCCTGGCCGACTTCGGCTTCGTTGCCGTAGATCTGCGCGGTGTCGATGGCGCGGTAACCGAGCTCCAGGGCGCTGGCCACCGAATCGATCACTACCTGGTCCTTGAGACGGAAGGTGCCAAGGCCAAGGGCGGGAATAGTCATGAGCGGGTTCCTCCGGTGCGAGCGTTGATAAACAAGACGTGCAGTATTGCGACTGTGCCCGCGCAGAAAAATGCCTGTCGCCGCACAAGCTTTTTGCGTGCAGCGCACGAATGCCCCGGCAGTGGTAGCCTTGCAGGGTCAGTCGCAACGGATTCGGCCATGGCCCAGCACAAGCTCAGCATTCGTCAACGCAACGTTGACAACATCCTTCTGGCGGCAGAAAAGGTCTTTGCCGAAAAAGGCTTCGCCGGCACGGCCATGGCCGACATCGCCGAGGCCGCGCAGCTTCCGCGCAGCAACGTGCACTATTACTTCAGCACCAAGGCCGAGCTGTACCAGGCAGTGCTGTTCGGCCTGCTCGATGTGTGGAAGCAGGATGCCCTGTGTTTTGAACTGTATGACGATCCGCGCATCGTGCTGAGCAGCTACATCCGCGCCAAGATGAACCATTCGCGCACCCGGCCCCATGGCTCCAAGGTCTGGGCCAACGAGATCATCCATGGTGCGCCGAACCTCGGCGCGGCGCTGGACGACCCGCTGTACGACTGGGCGAAGATGAAAGAGGCGAAGATCCGCCAGTGGATCGAAGACGGGCGGATCCTGGCGGTGGAGCCCTCGGGCCTGCTGTACATGATCTGGGCCTCGACCCAGCACTACGCCGACTTCAGCCACCAGGTCGGGCTGCTCAACGATCACCAGCCGCTGTCGGAGCTGCAGTTCGAGCGGGCGGTGCAGACGGTGACCAGTGTGATCCTCAGGGGGATCGGGCTTGAACCCTGATCAAAAGCATCGCTGGCAAGCCAGCGATAGGGCCCTGATCGTCAAAAGCTGAACTCGATCTCCTCGTACAAGCTTCCCGGCTCCAAGCCATCGGTACTGTGCAACTCGCTCTCCTTGCCCAGTGCCTCCAGCAACGGCCGCCTTGGCACTTCGGTGCCGGCCTCGGGGCTGCCGTGCTTGCCGGGCATGGTCGACAGCACGCTGGTCAAGCGCTGCGGCGCACCGGCCTTGCCGCGTTTGTTGAAGCCGCCCCAGAGGCTTTTTGGCGTGGCATTGAGGCTGCCATGGTGGCCGACCTTATACAGGTCGACGTCCGCCAGCAGCGTGCGAATGTCCGGCTGGCTCAGTGCGTAACTCCAGTTTTCGATCTGTGCATCGCCGGGGAACAGCAGCTTCTTGCCCGCCACCTCGAACAGCAGGATCAGGCTGGTGTTGTTCATTTGCTTGTCCAGCGCGGTGACGATCTGCAGCAACTGCTCGCCACGGGCTTCGCGCACCCGCCGGGCGATCCAGCGGGTGCTCATCGGCAGTTTGCTGCCGCGGGTCGCCGGGTAGTCGGCAAAGGGCCCCGGGTCGTCGTCCGGCGCATTGACCTGGGTATCGACCAGTTGCCGGTGCAGGTGCCAGAACTCGGCCGGGTCACGGCTGCGCTGCTTGCGGATCGAGGCGCTCTGCTCGACCGTGGGCGGGCCGAGGACATGGGTACGCACACCGGGCAACAGCTCGGCCAGGGCGTCTTCGCTGCCAAAAAAGGCATAGGCGTTGCGTTTGCCCATGCTCGCCAGGTTGTTCACCGCGCTGGCGTTGGCGATGTTGTCTTCGCCGATAAACTCCAGGCGCCTGGCCAGCTCTGCGGACAACCCATGCTTGCCCCGGTCGAGCAGTTTGACCACGGCGCTGGCCAGGGCATTCATGCTTTTCAGGGTCTGGGCCATGCTGCGCGCGCCGCGCAGGCCGGGTTGCTCGGGGGCGATGGCGTCTTCAGCCAGCTCCAGCTGTTCGGTCCAGGGTTGCAGCACCAGCTCCGGCGCCAGGCTGCGAATCACATCGCCACTGGCGGTGCCGGTGCGGTTGCTGGCAAAGCCGCTGATATGGTCGGCATGCCGGTGGGTGGCGACCACCGCATCGAGCTTGCCCGCACACTTGGCCTTGATGTCTTCGGCGATTGCCAGCAGGCGCTGGCCCTGGGCAACGCCCTTGGGCATGCCCATGGAGCCAAAGTCGATCAGCACATGGCGGCGCCCGTCACCGGGGTAATTGAAGCGCAGCAAAAAGCAGTCGCCAAAACCGACCTGGTAGGCATAGAGGGTCAGGCTGGTCGGGTTCATGCTTGCTCCTCGCGCAATGGGCCCACCTGCCAGGCGCGCTGGCGGTGCAGTTGCGCCAACGGGTTGCGCAGGTCCAGCTCGCTGGTATCGAGGCCTGCCAGGTAGCTCAAGCGCCGCAATTGCCACTGGCCGTCATTGAGCGGGCGCTGAACGTGATACTTGATGCGCCCGTACTGGTCGAAAATCAGCGTGCCGGCGCCGTAGACGGTGAGCGCGTCGGTGGTCTTGATCCAGGCCGGGCGCGGGCTGATGTTGCACACGCTCTTGAGCTCGGCGCCGAAGATGTTGGCCTTCATGATGTATTCGCACACGCTCTCGCGCAGCAGCAGGCCGTCGGTGCCCAGGCGGATGCTTGGGCGCACCGATACCACCTCGGTGTAGGCGCGCTCGTCGATGCCCAGCACCGCACGGTTCTCCCAGAGAAAACGGAACACCTCTTCGTCGTCGCGCAGCATCGAGTCGAAATGGCTGTTGCGGTACTGCACCTGGCCGTTGTCGGCAAAACCGTGCCAGCAGCCGTCGCTGTCGGTGCGCGCCGGCGGTGGATTGATGCCGAAGGCTTCGAAGGTGGTGCGGATGATCAACCGGTAGTCGTAGCGCGAATCGTCCGGGGCCACCTGGGCATCGACGGTGAGCAGGGCGGCCAGGTAGTCGCCGAACTCCAGGTCCAGCGGCGGGCAGTAGTCCAGGGCGCGGATGGCGATGGTCAGCAACTGGTCGGCGGCCTTGGCGCCTTCTTCAACCACTTCGCGCAGGTTGTACAGGTTGTCGCCAAAATTGCCCAGCTCGCCCAGGCGCGCCACCCACAGCGCGAGCATGCTCCGAAGCATGGCGGCGGCGAAGATTTCGCCGCGGTTGTGGGCTTCGGCGAACTGCTCGTCGCTCAGGTAATCCGCCGACGGCGGCAGCATCACCGAGCGGCGCAGGGCATTGGCGCGCAGGCCTTCGAGTTGCTGGCCGAACTCTTCGCCAATGCCGAACAGCAGCGACTCGGCAAGGTTCTGCGGGCTCAGCTGGTCGCCGTTGAGCAGCCTGCGATCGCCCTGTACGGTGAGCTCGATGCGCTCGCCATTGGTCAGGGCGTACTCGATGATTTCGCGCAGGGAAAACACCGACAGCAGCGCCACCACGTCGGCAAAGCCTTCGTGGAAGGCTGCCTGATCCGGCCCCGAGGCATTCATGAAACCGCCGCGCAGGCCGTCGAGAATCGCGTGGGTGGCCTCGTGGGCGACGATGTCGTGGGACAGGCAGGTGAACACGTGCTGGCCGTCCAGGCCTTTGAAATAGCCGAACATCAAGGCGCGGTCGGCCCGCGAGTAAAAGGCGTTGGCTTCGACGAAGGCATGCGGCACCACGTGCAGTTGATGCCCCTCGAAACCCCAGCCGACCCGGCGCCCCAGGGCCATCTCGAAGCGCGCCAGGGTGCGCATGACCACCGCGTAGACGTGCTGGCAATGAAACGCCGGGTTACCCAGCAGCGCCTCGCCGGGCGGGTCGAAGGGGTCGATCATCGCGCCGCTGGCGGCGTCCTGCTGGTAAGGGTGGGCGTGGTACAGCTGGTTGCGCGAGGCGTCGAAGTCGACCACCTTCAGGCGGTAGCCGGTAGGGCCCGGGCCGAGGGTTTCCAGCGGCACGCTGACCCGGGCGAACAGCAGTTCGCCGCGGGCATTACGCACCGCCGGGTCCTGGGCGAGGATGGTGAAGGTCTGGCTATTGGCTTTGACGACCATGGGCAGCACTCCTGTGCACCAGGCTTACATCATTGGAAATACTCTCAGGGTAGCTTCAATGGCTCGTATTCCAAGGGCGTTTCGTTGCCCTTGCGGTCGATCCGGTAGTGCTTGCCGTCGCGCTCTACAATGGCCTGGCCGTCCCGGAAGAAGCCCCGGTTGTCGTAGATGTACGGCAGCACCAGCTTGCCGGAAAGATCGACGAAGCCCCATTTACCTTCCTTGGCCACAGTCAGCAGACCGTCGTTGACCAGCCGCCCGCCCCAGACATTGTAGGCGATGGCGTCGTACTCGAAGGGCAGCACAACTTTGCCGGCTGTGTTCATCAGGCCGCTTTTGTCGCTGTCACCGTCGTTCAGCAACACCAGGCCCTTATCGATAAGGGGCCGGGAGTTGAAACGCAGGGGGATGATCTGCTCGCCCTTGCGGTTGATCATGCCGTACCGGTTGTTCTTGGCGACCACCGCCAAGCCGTCCTGGTCGTCACTGAAACTCTCAACCCAGTCATAGTCGAACGGCACCACGGTGCGGCCCCGGGTGTCGATGTAGCCACACTCGGAATACGTCAGGCAGACGCCTGCCAGGCCATCGCTGAACGGCCCGGGGCGCTTGTAGAGGGTCGGGATGACCAGTTGCCCCTTGCGGTCCATATAGCCCCATTTGTTGTTGATGCGAACGGCTGCCATGCCTTCGTGGTAGGTCGGTTGCAGTTCGATAGAGGGGGGCACGATGACCTTGCCGCTGGCATCCTTAATGCCATACAGGCCATTTTCCTTGAAACTCACCGGGTCGGCGGGGGTGGCGCTGCAGGCCGCCAGGGCAGCGCCCAGGCACAGTAACGGGAGGGAGCGAAAGAGAGCCTTCAATTGAGTGCATTCCTTGGCAAGGCGAGAGTGGGGCAAGGCGCGCACCTTAGCCGATCGCGCCGCACTTGCCCAGCCATTCAACCGCGGGCGAAAGCCTCAAGGCCGGCGCCTTCGAGGCGGTAGCGCACCCATTCATCCTGGGGCAGGGCGCCCAGGGATTTATAGAACTGGATGGCCGGTTCGTTCCAGTCGAGCACGCTCCACTCCAGGCGCCCGCAGCCGTTCTCGCAGGCTTCGATGGCGATATGGCGCAGCAACTGCTTACCGGCGCCGCCGCCGCGTTGCTCAGGGGTGATGTACAGGTCTTCAAGGTAAATGCCGTTGCGTCCCAGCCAGGTTGAATAGCTGTAGAAGTACACCGCATAGCCGATGGCCTGGCCGTCGCGCTCGCAGATCAGGCTCAGGGCCTTGGCGCCGTCGTCGAACAGGGTGCGTTCGATATCGGCCTGGGAGGCGATCACTTCGTGGACGGCGCGTTCGTAGTCGGCAAGCTCGGTGATGAAGGCGAGGATCTGGGCGGCGTCTTCGCGCCGCGCGGGGCGGATGGTCAGGCTCATGGCAGGCTTCCGGCAAGTGAAGTAATCGCCCATGTTAGCCGGAACCGGCCTTGAGGGTAATCGCTTCGCTGCGCAGCAGCGTTTTGCCGGGCGCAAGCTGGCGGCATTGCTGCGCGAGGTTTCCTAATCGGCGGGTAACCGGCATGCTAGGGGCACGCTATTCCCAAGGCCACTAAAGGAACCTGCGATGACCTGGTCAGCTGCGCAATACAGCACCTTCGAGAACGAACGCACGCGCCCGGTGCGCGACCTGGTGGCGGCGCTGCCCAACCACACAGTCGCCAGCGCCGTGGACCTGGGCTGCGGCCCGGGCAACTCCACGCAAGTGCTCGCCAGCCGCTACCCTGAGGCGCAGGTCACCGGCCTGGACAGCTGCGAAGACATGATCGCCGCCGCCCGCCAGCGCTTGCCGCAGCTGGCGTTCGAGGTGGGTGACATCGGTAGCTGGAGCGCTGCACAGGGCGTCAATGTGATCCTCGCCAACGCCTCGCTGCAGTGGCTACCCGACCACGCGCTGCTGTACCCGCACCTGGTGCGCCAACTGACGGCCGGTGGCAGCCTGGCGATCCAGACCCCCGACAACCTCGACGAGCCGGCCCACCGGCAGATTCGCGAGATCGCCAAACTGGGCAGATGGGCCGGCAAGGTCGGTGATCTGCAGTTGCCGCCACGGCACACCGCTGCCTATTACTACGATGTGCTCAGCCCCCATTGCCGGCGCGTGGACGTGTGGCGCACTACCTATTACCACCCGCTGGCAGGTGGTGCACCAGCGGTAGTGGAGTGGTTCAAGGGTTCGGCGCTGCGGCCGTATCTGGCGGTGCTGGATGCGCAGGAGCAGGCAGACTTTTTACAGTACTACCTGCAGGCCATGGAGCAGGCGTATCCGCCTGCCGCGGATGGCACGGTGCTGTTGCCGTTTCCGCGCTTGTTCATCGTTGCAACCCGCTAGGCAATGCGCTGCTGACGCCGCGCCTGCCACTGGCGCAAAACGCGAAGGTAAACCAGGCCGTTGACCAGCACCACCACCGAACCGAGCACCAGCTGGATGCCTGGCGTCAGCCCCGCCGGGTAGATGATCGGCCAGATGTAGTGCTCGATGAAACCGCCTTCGTACCCGGCCAGGCCCGAGGCCTGGCGCAGGCGGTTTTCCCACTCGGTGAGCGGGCAGGTGAGGTGCAAGAACTCCACGGCCATGCCCCAGCACATCGCCGGTAGATGCCACCACATCGCGCCGCGCCATTTGAGCACCAGCAAACCGCCAAACAGCACGAACACAATGAACAACAAATGAAACAGCACCAGACCATCGGCGCCCAGGCGGTAAAGCATGACGATTCCTTCCTCGGGGGGATTTTCCTGTAACCGTCATGATATAGGCATTCGTGCAGCGCTACGATTGCCTTCAGCGAGGGAGATCCGCCAGGCCTCCCTCGCTGTTTTTACTGCCTGCCTCAGGACGCTTCGCAATAGGGGTTGCGCGG
Source organism: Pseudomonas sp. 2835 (assembly GCF_050435905.1). Lineage (NCBI taxonomy): Bacteria > Pseudomonadati > Pseudomonadota > Gammaproteobacteria > Pseudomonadales > Pseudomonadaceae > Pseudomonas > Pseudomonas sp. 2835. The sequence goes on from NZ_JBNDLE010000024.1 coordinate 48,354, forward strand.
GTCATGCAGCCAGTCAAGAAACGGCTTGCCGGTGTCCTGCGGGACCATCTCGATGCAGTCCTGTACCGGGCAGGTGATCTGGCACAGGTTGCAGCCCACGCATTCGGCGTCGATCACTTCGTAACGGTGGCTGCCGTCGGCTTGTTTGAGGTTGGCGATGGCCTGGTGCGAGGTGTCTTCGCAGGCGATGTGGCAGCGGCCGCAACCGATGCACGCGGCCTGGTCGATCCTGGCCACCACCTGGTAATTGATATCCAGGTACTTCCAGTCGGTGGTGTGGCCCACCGCGCGGCCCTGGAATTCCTTGAGGCTACGGTAGCCCTGGCTGTCCATCCAGCGCGAGAGGCCGTCCTTCATCTCGTCGACGATGCGAAAACCATGCAGCATCGCCGCCGTGCACACCTGCACCGCGCCGCAGCCGAGGGCGACGAACTCGGCGGCGTCACGCCAGCTGCCGATGCCGCCGATGCCGCAGATCGGCAGGCCGTGGGTGGCCGGGTCGCGGGCGATTTCGGCGACCATGTTCAAGGCGATCGGCTTGACCGCCGAGCCGCAATAACCGCCATGGGTGCTCATGTCGCCGACGATGGGGTGGGCGACCATGCGTTCGAGGTCGACGCTGGTGATCGAGTTGATGGTGTTGATCAGCGACACCGCGTCGGCGCCACCACGGTGTGCGGCGCGGGCCGATTGGCGAATGTCGGTGATGTTCGGCGTCAGCTTGACGATCACCGGCAGCGAGCAGTGGGTCTTGCACCAGCGGGTAACCTGCTCGACGTACTCCGGCACCTGGCCGACCGCCGCGCCCATACCGCGTTCGGGCATACCGTGGGGGCAGCCAAAATTGAGCTCGATACCGTCGGCGCCAGTGGCTTCGACCAGCGGCAAAATGGCTTTCCAGGATTCTTCGACGCACGGCACCATCAGCGAGACGATCAGCGCGCGGTCGGGCCAGTCCTTTTTCACCTGGGTGATTTCGCGCAGGTTGATTTCCAGCGAGCGGTCGGTGATCAGCTCGATGTTGTTGATGCCCATGACCTCGCGGTTGGCCCCGTAGTGCGCCGAGTAGCGCGACGAGACGTTGACCGCGGCGGGGTCTTCGCCCAGGGTCTTCCAGACCACGCCACCCCAGCCGGCCTGGTAGGCGCGGACCACGTTGTAGGCCTTGTCGGTGGGCGGTGCGGAGGCCAGCCAGAACGGGTTGGGCGCCTTGATGCCAGCGAATTCGATCGACAGGTCAGCCATTATGCAGCCTCCACATTGAGCATCAGGTGCGCATGCATGGCCTCGGCGGCCAGCTTGCCGTGCTGCACGGCCTGGACGGTAAGGTCCTGGCCGAGCTGGGTGCAGTCGCCGCCGGCATAGACGCCGGGCAGGCTGGTGCGCAGCTGCTCGTCGACGCGGATGCGCTCGCCCTCGCGGGCCAGCTGCTGGCCGCTACTGTCGCTCAAGGCGCTGGCATCGAAGGCCTGGCCGATGGCTTTGAAGATCGCGTCGGCGGCCAGTTCGAAGGTCTCGCCGGTTGGCTGCAGGCGGCCATCGCTTAACTGCGTGCGGGCAAAGCGCATGCCGCGCACCCGGCCCTGATCGTCGAGCAGCACTTGCTCTGGCTGGGCCCAGGTCAGCAGGCGTACCTGGTTGTCCTTGGCGATGTGTTGCTCGTGCGCGGTGGCGCCCATGTCCTCGACGCCACGGCGGTACACCAGGTTGACGTCGCGGGCACCGAGGCGGGCCATTTGCACGGCCATGTCGATGGCGGTATTGCCGGCGCCGAGGACGATGCAACGGTCGGCGACGGGCAGGGTGGTGAGGTCATCGGCCTGGCGCAGTTCGCGGATGAACTCGGTGGCGGCGAGCATGCCCGGCGCCGCCTCGTTGGCCAGGCCCAACTGGCGCACGGCATTCAGGCCCAGGCCGAGGAACACCGCGTCGAACTGCTGTTGCAGCTCGGCCAGGCTGAGGTTGTCGCCCAGCACCTGGCCGTGACGGATTTCGATGCCGCCGATCTGCAGGACAAAATCCACCTCACGCTGGGCGAAATCGTCGACCAGCTTGTACTTGGCGATCCCGTATTCATTCAGGCCGCCGGCTTTTTCCCGGGCCTCGAAGATCACCACGTCATGGCCGTGCCAGGCCAGGCGGTGGGCGCACGACAGCCCCGCCGGGCCGGCGCCGACCACGGCGATGCGCTTGCCGGTGCTGGCGGCGCGCTGGAACGGGTGCTGGGCAAACTCGGCATGGTCCACGGCATAGCGCTGCAACAGGCCGATCAGCACCGGCGCGCACTCTTGGTGGTTGTTGCGCACGCAGGCTTGCTGGCAGAGGATCTCGGTGGGGCAGACCCGCGCGCAACTGCCGCCGAGGATGTTGGCCGAGAGAATTTTCTGCGCCGCGCCCTGGACGTTCTCCTGGTGGATGTTGCGGATAAACGAAGGGATGTCGATCTCGCTGGGGCAGGCGTTGACGCACGGGGCATCAAAACAGTACAGGCAACGTGAGGCTTCCAGCGCGGCCTGGCGGGCGGTCAGCGGTGGCGCCAAATCGCTGAAGTGCTCGGCGAGGGTGGCGTTGTTCTCGGACGGTCGGGGGAGGTGGTTGAGGGAATCGATCACGGTGGGTTCCTCATTTTTTTTATTTTTTGGGGAAGGTTTTGCCCACAGGTTCGGCGGTGTCTGTGGGAGCGGGCTTGACCCGCGATGCTCTTCAGCGCTTAACCGCGACCGGCCGCGAATGCTCGGCCCGCTTGCTGAGCAGGTCGAACACCGCCGGGTACGCCGGCCGTTCGATGTAGCGCCCGGCGCCGCGCTCGGCGCGCAGGTCGCCGTTGGCCCAGACCAGCTTGCCCTGGCTGAGGGTGTGGCTGGGGATGCCGCGCACGGTCTTGCCTTCGAAGATGTTGAAGTCCACCTGCTGGTGGTGCGTGGCCGCCGAGATGGTCCGCGTACCTTGCGGGTCCCAGAGCACCAGGTCGGCATCGGCGCCGACGCGCAGGGCGCCCTTGCGCGGGAACAGGTTGAAGATCTTCGCGGTGTTGGTTGAGGTCAGGGCGACAAAGTCCTGCATCGACAACTTGCCGCTGTTGACCCCTTCATCCCACAGCACCGCCATGCGGTCCTCGATGCCGGCGGTGCCATTGGGGATGCGGCTGAAGTCGTGGCGCCCGACGGCTTTCTGTTCGGCGCAAAAGCAGCAGTGGTCGGTGGCCGTGGTGTGCAGGTTGCCCGATTGCAGGCCGTGCCACAGCGCCTCCTGGTGGCCGTCCTGGCGCGGGCGAAACGGCGGGCTCATGACGTAACCGGCGGCGGTTTGCCAGTCGGGGTGGCGGTAGACGCTGTCATCCAGCAGCAGGTGCCCGGCCAGCACTTCGCCGTAGACCTGCAGGCCTTTGTTGCGCGCGTAGGTGATTTCATCCAGGGCTTCGCGGGTCGAAACATGCACCAGGTACAGCGGCGTGCCGAGGGTTTCGGCGATGCGAATGGCGCGGCTGGCGGCTTCGCCTTCGACCTGCGAGGGCCTTGATAGCGGGTGCGCTTCCGGCCCGGTAATGCCCTGGGCCATCAGCTTGCGTTGCAGGTGATAGACCAGTTCGCCGTTCTCGGCATGCACGGTCGGCACCGCGCCGAGCTCCAGGCAGCGCTCGAAGCTGGCGACCAGGGTGTCGTCGGCGGCCATGATCGCGTTCTTGTAGGCCATGAAGTGCTTGAAGCTGTTGACCCCGTGCAGGCGCACCAGCTCGCCCATCTCCTCGCGCACCTGCTCGCTCCACCAGGTCACGGCGACGTGAAAGCCGTAGTCGCTGGCCGACTTCTCGGCCCAGCCGCGCCACTGGTGGAAGGCTTCGAGCAAGGACTGCTGCGGGTTGGGAATCACGAAGTCGATGATCGAGGTGGTGCCGCCGGCCAGGCCCGCGGCGGTGCCGCTGTAGAAGTCCTCGCTGGCCACGGTGCCCATGAAGGGCAGTTGCATGTGGGTGTGCGGGTCGATGCCGCCGGGCATCAGGTACTGGCCGCTGCCGTCGAGCACTTCACAACCGGCCGGCACCTCAAGGTCAGGGCCGATGGCCTTGATCACGCCGTCGGCACACAAGACATCGGCGCGGTAGCTTTCTTCATGGGTAATCAGGGTGGCGCCACGAATCATAAGCGTCATCAGATGCTCCTCGCAGGCTTGACCGGTTGTTACCGGTTCTAGGTTTTGTACTTTTTTCAGCGTAGGCGAATACCTGTCACCGCTGTCAGGAATTGAATCTAGTTGGCGATTTCTGATAGGGCAAATATTTTATTTCTAAGCTAATAACTCTATTAACTGATTGATTTATAGGGATTATATTGTTTATAGGGTGTTAAGAGAAAGCGACCAGTGGTCCTGTCGTTCTTGACAGGTTGTGGAAATGGTCAAGATTTCTCATGGGCAGCCGTGATTGCCCACATGCCCGTGCAATGCAACCAACTCCCAAAATCACAACAACAGTGGAGCGGCCATGCAGCAGACCAGATCGCAGGTGAGCGAACGCGACGGCTTGTTCGAACTCGACGCCGGCAGCGACGTCCTCGACAGCCCCCGGTACAACCACGACATCGCCCCGACCAAGGTGCACGAACGCACCTGGAACAAATGGCATATCACCGCGCTGTGGGTCGGCATGTCGATCTGCGTGCCGACCTACACCCTGGGCGGCGTGCTCACCGCCTACTTCGGGCTGACCGTGGGCGAGGCGCTGCTGGCGATCCTGCTGGCCAACACCGTGGTATTGATCCCGCTGACCTTGAACGCCTTTCCCGGCACCAAGTACGGGATTCCCTTTCCGGTGCTGCTGCGCTCCTCGTTCGGCATCATCGGCTCCAACGTGCCCTGCCTGATCCGCGCCCTGGTGGCTTGCGGCTGGTTCGGCATCCAGACCATGTTTGGCGGCCTGGCCATCCACTTGTTTCTCGGCTCGCTGTCGGCGGACTGGAAGGCGCTGGGCGGCACCGGCGAGGTGATCGGCTTCATGCTGTTCTGGTGCCTGAACCTGTGGGTGGTGCTGCGCGGCGCCGAGTCGATCAAATGGCTGGAGACCCTGTCGGCGCCGTTGCTGGTGCTGGTGGGGGCCGGGCTGCTGGTGTGGGCCTTGCCTAACGTTTCGATCAGCGAGCTGATGGCCCAGCCGCCCAAACGCCCCGAGGGCGCCAGCGTGTATGGCTACTTCTTTGCCGGGCTCACCGCGATGGTCGGTTTCTGGGCCACGCTGTCGCTGAACATCCCCGACTTCAGCCGCTACGCCAAAAGCCAGAAGGACCAGATCCTCGGGCAGATCTTCGGCCTGCCGCTGACCATGTTCCTGTTTGCCGCCCTCGGCGTGGTGCTGACCGCAGCCTCTGCCTCGCTGGTGGGCGAAACCGTGTCCGACCCGGTCAGCCTCATCGGCCATATCCAGAGCCCGATGTGGGTGGCGCTGGCCATGGCCCTGATCATCATCGCCACGCTGTCGACCAACACCGCGGCGAACATCGTCTCGCCGACCAATGACTTCCAGAACCTGGCGCCGAAGTGGATCGGCCGCACCACGGCAGTGCTGCTCACCGGCCTGGTGGGCTTGCTGCTGATGGGCCACGAGCTGTTGAAAAAGCTTGGCTGGATCGTCAGCGACGTCAGCCTGGAGAGCGTCTATTCCAACTGGCTGCTGGGTTATTCGAGCCTGCTCGGGCCGATTGCCGGGATCATGGTGGTCGACTACTTCATCACCCGCAAACAGACCCTGGACCTCGCCGGCCTGTACCGCGACGACGTCTACCCGGCCTGGAACGCCGCCGGCGTCATCGCCTTCGGCGTGCCGGTGGCGCTGACCCTGCTGTCGTTGCACAGCACCGCTTTCAGCTGGTTCTACGATTTTGGCTGGTTCACCGGCTCTGCGTTGGGCGGGCTGATCTACTACGCCCTCGGCAGCCTCAGGGCGGCCCGCACGGCCAACCTCAAACCCACCGTGTAAGCCCATGGCCCGCAGAGGCCAGGCACGTGATGCAGGAGAAGCACATGCAAACCGCTCAGGATGTTCTGCAATCGACCCAACGGCACATCAACGGCGAACGCCTGTGGCAGTCGCTGATGGAGCTGGCCAGGCTTGGCGCCACGGTCAAGGGCGGGGTTTGCCGACTGGCCCTGACCGACCTCGATCGCCAGGCCCGCGACCTGTTCGTCAAATGGACCGAGGAGGCCGGCTGTACCGTCAGCATTGATGGCGTCGGCAATATCTTCGCCCGCCGCCCGGGGCGCAACCCGCAACTGCCGCCGGTGATGACCGGCAGCCATATCGATACCCAGCCCACCGGCGGCAAGTTCGATGGCTGCTATGGCGTGCTGGCCGGGCTTGAAGTACTGCGCACCCTCAATGACCTCAAGCTCGAAACCGAAGCGCCGCTGGAAGTAGTGGTGTGGACCAACGAGGAAGGCTCGCGCTTCGCCCCGTGCATGATGGGCTCGGGGGTGTTCGCCGAGAAATTCACCCTGGCCGAGACTCTGGCCAAGACCGACGCCGACGGCATCAGCGTCGGCGAGGCGCTCAACGCCATTGGCTATGCCGGGCCACGGCCGGTCAGCGGCCATCCGGTGGGCGCCTATTTTGAAGCGCATATCGAACAGGGGCCGATCCTTGAAGACCAGCACAAGACCATCGGTGTGGTGCTGGGGGCCCTTGGGCAAAAGTGGTTCGACCTGACCCTGCGCGGCGTCGAGGCCCACGCCGGGCCGACGCCGATGCACCTGCGCAAGGACGCCCTGGTCGGCGCCAGCGCGGTGGTGGCGGCGGTCAACCGCGTGGCCCTCGAGCACCAGCCCCACGCCTGCGGCACGGTCGGTTGCCTGCAGGCTTATCCCGGTTCGCGCAACGTCATTCCTGGCGAGGTGCGCATGACCCTGGATTTCCGGCACCTGGAGCCGGCGCGGCTGGATTCGATGATTGCCCAGGTCAAGGATGTGATCAGCAGCACCTGCCAGCAGCATGGGCTGACCTACAGCCTGACGCCGACCGCAGACTTCCCGCCGCTGTACTTCGACGAGGGCTGCGTGCAGGCGGTGCGCAGCGCAGCCGAGGGCCTGGGGCTGTCGCACATGGATATCGTCAGTGGTGCCGGGCATGACGCGATCTTCGTCGCTGAACTGGGCCCGGCGGGGATGATCTTCGTGCCCTGCGAAGGCGGCATCAGCCACAACGAAATCGAGAATGCCGCGCCGCAAGACCTGGCCGATGGATGCGCGGTGCTGTTGCGCTCGATGCTGGCGGCGGCCCAGGCGGTGGCGCGGGGCAGGGAGGCGGCTTGAGCTGAGCTGCAGGCGCTTTTCCTGGCCTCATCGCCGGCAATGCCGGCTCCCACAATGGATCTGTGTACACCAGGCATGTGGGAGCCGGCCTTGCCGGCGATGGCCGCGCCGCGGTTTCAGAGGCTGTCCTGCACCATCTGTAAAAACGTCGCCACCAGCCGCCGCGAGCTCTGCTCGCGCAAGCACACCAGGGTCTCGGTCAGGCGCCGCTGGCAATCGACAATCGGCAAGGCGCACACCCGCGCATCGGCGCCGAACTCGGCGGCTGACACCACGCCCACGCCAATCCCCACCACCACCGCCTCGCGCGCAGCTTCGCGGCCTTCGACCTGGATCGCCGCGCGGATGCGCAGGCCGGCGCGGGCCATTTCTTCTTCCAGGGTCTGGCGGGTGACCGAGCCCGGTTCGCGCAGCACGATCGGCGTGTCGTCAAGGTCGGCCAGGCTGATCGAGCCACGGCTGGCCCACGGGTGGTTGTGCGAGACGAAAGCTACCATCGGGTCGCTGCGCAGCGGCACGCACAGCAGCCGCTCGTCATCGACGTCACGGCCGAGCAGGGCCAGGTCGGCCTGGTAGTTGAACAGCCGCAGCAGCGACTCGTCGGTGTTGCCGGTCTCGATCTTGACGCTAATTCCCGGGTAATGCTGGCAAAAGCGCGCGATCTGCGGCAGCACATGCACTGGCGCATCCACCGCCAGCACCAGGGTGCCGGTTTGCAGGGCGCGCGAATCCTGCAGCAGCTCATGGGCCTCGGCTTCGCAGACGAACAGGCGCTGGGTGATCGCCAGCAGGCGCTCGCCCAGGTCGGTCAGTTGCACCGAGCGCTTGTTGCGGTGAAACAGCAAAACCCCGAAACGTTCCTCGAGTTTGCGCACCTGGTCGGAGATCGCCGGCTGGGTCAGGAACAACCGTTCGGCAGCGCGGGTGAAGCTGCCGTGCAGGGCAACCGCGTGGAAAGCCTTCAATTGAGCGTGGGACACCGACATCGCAGCACCTGTTACAAGCTGAGCTTATTTGTGAAATACGATAAATCGATTTTATTTATCAGTCAGTAATTGTTTCTATCTGAGCAGGTGACGGGTTCGACCGGCCGTCACGCAGTGCGCAACACAACAACAAGACAGGCGTTTTTTTCAAAATTCTGCCGGCACACTCAGCTTCCGAGGTCAGATCCCACCATGAACAAATACGTCGCAGATATCAAACGTTGGCGCGTGCAGATTTTTGCCATCACCTGGCTGGCCTACGCCGCGTTCTACTTCACCCGCAAAGCCTTTTCGGTGGCCAAGCTTGGCATCGCCGAAGACCCAAGCTTTACCCTCGACAAAATGGCCATGGCCAACCTCGACGCCATCTACCTGACCGCCTACGCATTCGGGCAGTTCACCTGGGGCATGCTCGCCGACCGCTTCGGCCCGCGGGTGGTGGTGCTCGGCGGCCTGGTGATCTCGGCGGCTGCGGCGTTGGTGATGGGCAGCTACGCCACCTTTCCGATCTTCGCCACCTGCATGCTGGTCCAGGGCTTGGCGCAATCGACCGGCTGGGCCGGCCTGTGCAAGAACATCGGCAGTTTCTTCCCATCCTCCCAGCGCGGGCGGGTATTGGGGTTGTGGAGCTCGTGCTATGCCTTTGGCGGCCTGGTGGCCTCGCCGTTCGCCGGCTGGTGGGCCTACACCCTGATCGGCAGCTGGCATGCGGCGTTCATCTCCAGCGCGGCGGTGGTGGCGGTGGTGGCGCTGCTGTTCTTCATCTTCCAGCGCAACAAGCCTGAAGACGTCGGTTTGCCGGCGGTGGAGCCCGAGCCCGAAAGCATGGTGCCGGGCTCGACGATCTGCAGCATCTGGGCGCCATTGCGCGAGATCCTGCGTAACCGCACGGTGCTGACCCTGGGCCTGGCGTACTTTCTGTTGAAACCGGCGCGCTACGCGATTCTGCTCTGGGGCCCGGTGATCGTCTTCGAACAGATGCCCTCGGTAGGCAAGGTTGGCGCGGCAATCATCCCCACCGCCTTCGAGCTGGCCGGCCTGCTCGGCCCGATCATGATCGGCCTGGCCTCGGACAAACTCTTTGGCGCCCGGCGCATGCCGGCCTGCGTGATCAGCCTGGTGGTGCTGACCGTGACCCTCGGGCTGTTCATGGCCGCCCTGCATACCGGCAGCGTGTTGCTGGTGGTGGCCTTGCTGTTCGTCATGGGCCTGACCCTGTACGGGCCGGATTCGATGATCAGCGGCGCCGCCGCCATCGACTTCGGCACCGCCAAGGCGGGTGCTACCGCCGCAGGCTTCGTCAACGGCTGCGGTTCGGTCGGGGCGATTCTCGGCGGCCTGCTGCCGGGCTATTTCGACAGTGTCACGGTGTTCATCGTCTTCGCCGGCTGCGCGCTGTTTTCCGCCCTGGTGCTGCTGCCGCACTGGAACAGCCGCCCGGCCAGCCCCGAGCACACCCCGGCTGTTGCGCCCAACACGGCCATGGCCATCAAACCGCTGCGTACTTGAACCTATAAGGAAACCGACATGAGACCGTTCTGGCTGCAACAGGCGCTGGACCAGGAAGTTGCACCCGCGTGCCCGCCGCTGGCGGCTGATATCGACTGCCAGGTGTGCATCGTCGGGGGTGGTTATACCGGCTTATGGACGGCGCTCATGCTCAAGGAGCACAACCCGGCGCTGGATGTGGTGCTGATCGAAGCCGACATCTGCGGCGCCGGGGCCAGCGGGCGCAACGGCGGCTGTGCGCTGTCGTGGTCGGCCAAGTACTTCACCCTCGAACGCCTGTTCGGGGTGGAGGAGGCGGTGCGCCTGGTCAAGGCTTCGGAGCAGAGCATCTACGCCATCGGCGAGTTCTGCCAGGCCCACGGCATCAATGCTGACTACCGCCTGGATGGCACCTTGTACACAGCAACCAATCGCGCCCAGGTCGGCGCCACCGACAGCGTGATTGCAGCGCTTGAGCGCCAGGGCATCAACTCGTTCCGGCGCCTGCCGGTAGAGCAGGTGCAGCGTCTGGCGGGCTCGGCCAAGCACCTGGAGGGCTGGTTCTCGCCGGCCGCCGCCACGGTGCAGCCGGGCAAGCTGGTGCGCGGCCTGCGCCGCATCGCTTTGCAAAAGGGCGTACGCATTTATGAAGGCACGGCCATGACCGGTTTGCAGGAAGGCCCGCAGGCGCTGGTCGAGACCGCCACTGGCAGTGTTCGCGCAGGCCGTGTGGTGCTGGCCCTCAACGCCTGGATGGCGCGGGCCTTCCCGCAGTTCGAGCGCAGCGTGGCGATCGTCTCCAGCGACATGATCATCACCGAGCCGCAACCGCAGCTGCTCGAGCAGATCGGCCTGACCAGCGGCATCAGCGTGCTCGATTCGCGGATCTTCGTGCATTACTACCACAACACCAGCGATGGCCGGCTGATGCTCGGCAAGGGCGGCAATACCTTCGCCTACGGCGGGCGGATGCTGCCGGTGTTCGACCAGCCATCACCCTATGAGCCGTTGCTGCGCCGCAGCCTCGGCGATTTCTTTCCGGCCCTGGCCCAGGTGCCGATTGCCGCGACCTGGAACGGGCCGTCGGACCGTTCGGTGACCGGCTTGCCGTTTTTTGGCAGGCTCAATGGCCAGGGCAATGTGTTTTATGGCTTTGGCTACTCGGGCAGCGGCGTCGGCCCCTGCCACATGGGCGGGCAGATCCTTTCGTCGCTGGCCCTGGGCCTGGACAACCAATGGACCCGCTCGCCGCTAGTCAACGGTCCTCTGGGCTACTTCCCGCCGGAGCCGATCCGCTACCTGGGCTCACTGATGGTGCGCAATGCCATCCGCCGCAAGGAGCAGGCCGAAGACAATGGCCGCCGCCCGCGCCATCTCGACGTGCGCCTGGCGCGCTTTGCCGCTGCCGCAGGCAAGGCCGACAAGGGCTGAAGGGTTTTTTTGTCGATGGCCTGCGGAGCGTATAAACTGCTTGCCACTTTGGCCGGTCGCTACCTGAACCGGCACCTGAAACAAGAGAGTCGAGATGGGCGCACAGTGGAAAGCCAAGCATAGAGAAGTAGCAGCCAACGCCAAAGGCAAGATCATGGGCAAGCTGTCCAAAGAGATCCAGATCGCGGCCAAGTCCGGCGCCGACCCGGACATGAACCCGCGCCTGCGCCTGGCCATCGAGCAAGCCAAGAAGGCTTCGATGACCCGCGAGACCCTTGAGCGTGCCATCCGCAAGGGTGCCGGCCTGGACGGCGACGCGGTGCAGTACACCGCCGTCACCTACGAAGGCTTCGCCCCGCACCAGGTGCCGCTGATCGTCGAGTGCCTGACCGACAACGTCAACCGTACCGTGGCGCAGATCCGCGTGCTGTTCCGCAAGGGCCAGTTGGGCGCTTCCGGCTCGGTGGCCTGGGACTTCAACCACGTCGGCCTGATCGAAGCCACGCCTGACAGCCCTGACGCTGACCCGGAAATGGCCGCCATCGAAGCCGGCGCCCAGGATTTTGCCGAAGGCGAAGAAGAGGGCGCGACCCTGTTCATCACCGACACCACCGACCTCGATGCCGTGCAGAAAGCCCTGCCGGGTCAAGGCTTCACCGTGGTCTCGGCGAAAATCGGCTACACCCCGAAAAACCCGGTCAGCACCCTGACTGATGAGCAGATGGCAGAGGTTGAAGCCTTCCTGGAAGCGATCGACGATAACGATGACGTGCAGAACGTCTATGTAGGTCTGGCGGGTTGATGTAAACCTTCGGCTCCCACAGGTACAGCATGCAGCGTACTTGTGGGAGCCGGCCTTGCCGGCGATTCAGACGCCGCGAAGCCGCTGACAAACCTCGGCAAACCCCGGCCGCAGCATCACCTCATCCCGCGCACACTCGCGCTGCACCCCCCGCAACACCTCGCAATCGCCCTCGCAACACGCCAGCAATTCCCCCAGCAACACCCCGAACGCCAGCACCTCGATCCGCTGCAGCGCTTCAGTCGCCACGCTGCCATCCAGCGGATGAAACGACGCCGCGCCAAAATCCCCCAGCAAGCAGTCGCCCTGCTCATCGCACAGCACATTGTGCGCATACAGGTCGCCGTGGGTGATGCCGTGCCCGTGCAAATGCGCGCCTACCGCTGCAATGGCAGCGGCCAGGCGCCGCACGCTGGCCAGGTGCAAGCGCCGCTCGGGCGGATAACAGTCGCGGGTGCACGAGTCCAGGCTCGGCGGCCCGGCGAGGTTGAACCAGCTCGGCTCGATCAACTGCATCACCAGCGCCGGCAGTTGCTGCGGGTGGTTGTCGATACGCCCGGCCAGGCGCACCAGTTGCGGATGATCGCCCGCGGCAATGCAGGCGCTCATTTCGTTGAGCGGCAAGCCGTCGCTGGTGATCTCGCCCTTGTACAGCTTGACCGCCACCGGCGCGCTCTGCTGCTGCCAGCGGGCCTGGTGAATCACCCCGGACGCGCCCTGGCCCAGTACCTGTTCAAGGTGGATCTGCTGCCAGTCAATCACCTGGCAATGACCAGGGTCTTGCGGTGTGCAGTAGCCCGCCGCCATGGGGTTGCCGGCGTAGGCCAGCCAGGCCAGGCGCGGCATCTGCAGCAGCCAGTCGGGCAGGGCCGGCAGCTGGTTGGCCGACAGGCGCAGCAGTTCAAGCCTGGTGCAGCGCGCAAGGCTCGCCGGCAATTCGCGCAGGCGGTTGCCGGCAAGCATCAGCTTTTGCAGGTGCGGGCAATCGCCCAGGGCTTCGGGCAGGGTTTCGATGCGGTTGTCGGTGAGCACCAGGGCCCGCAGCCGTGGTGGCAGCGCGGCGCCGCTGACCTGTTCGATCTGGTTGCTCTTGAAGCCGACCATTTCCAGCATCGGGCACTGGCCGATGCCGTCGGGCAGGTGGCGAAAGCGGTTTTGCGAACAGAACAGCACCTTGAGCTGGTGCAGCCGGCCCAGATCCTCGGGCAGGTCGCTTAGGTTGTTACCGGTCAGGTTGAGTACCTGCAGGCTGTCGGCCAGGGCGAAAATTTCCCGTGGGAAGTGTTCCAGCCCGCAGGCCAGGTCCAGGCGGGTAATGCCCGCCAGACGGCCGGCTTTGAGGTCTTCAAGGGTATGCATGGGCTTGGCGGCAGGCTCGTAAATAAACGCCGCCCATCATACCGGCAAGATGCGACTTAAGTCCCATGGCAGACTGACAACTGCGGTCCATACTCGAAGCTCGCCCTTTATTAATAACAACAAGTTCAGGGTTCTACAGTCGATGACATACCAGCACAGCTACGCCCGCTCCATCGCTGATCCTGCCGCCTTCTGGGCCGAACAGGCCGATCACCTGGCCTGGTACCGCAAGCCCCTGCAAACCCTTGTTGAAAACGCCGATGGCAGCCACCAGTGGTTCGCCGACGGCCGCCTCAACAGCTGCTACCTGGCCCTCGACCATCAGATCGAACAGGGCCGTGGCGAGCAGATCGCGCTGATCTATGACTCGCCGGTAACCGGCAGCCAGCAGCAGTTCAGCTACAACCAGCTGCGCGATGAAGTGGCGCGCCTGGCCGGCTTGCTGCGTGACCTTGGGGTCGAGAAGGGTGACGGGGTGATCATCTACATGCCCATGGTGCCCCAGGCGGCCATGGCCATGCTCGCCTGTGCGCGCATCGGCGCGGTGCATTCGGTGGTGTTTGGTGGCTTTGCCGCCAACGAACTGGCGCTGCGCATCGACGATGCCCGGCCCACCCTGCTGCTGACTGCTTCGTGCGGGCTGGAGTTCGACCGGGTCATCGACTACAAGCCGTTGGTGGATCGCGCCTTGCAACTGGCCAAACACCAGCCGCGCCAGGTGCTGGTGCTGCAACGCCCGCAAGCCACCGCCACCCTGGTCGAAGGCCGCGACCTGGACTGGCTCGAAGCGGTGGCCAGCGCCAGAGCGGTGGCGCCGGTGGAGCTGGCCGCGGCCGACCCGCTGTACATCATGTACACCTCTGGCACCACCGGCAAACCCAAGGGGATCGTGCGCGAAAACGGCGGCAACGCCGTGGCCCTGAGCTTTGCCATGCGCCACATCTATGGCATGCAGGCGGGCGACGTGTGGTGGGGGATTTCCGATGTTGGCTGGGTGGTGGGCCATTCGCTGATCGTCTACGGGCCGTTGATGAACGGCTGCACCACGGTGTTCTACGAAGGCAAGCCGATCCGCACCCCGGATGCCGGCGCCTACTGGCGGGTGGTCGAGCAATACCGGGTCAACGGCCTGTTCTGCGCGCCCACCGCCATGCGCGCGATCCGCAAGGAAGACCCCGACGGCGAACTGCTGCGCCGCTATGACCTGAGCTCCCTGCGCCAGCTGTTTCTGGCCGGCGAGAAACTCGATTCCAGCACTCATCAATGGCTGGAGGCCACCAGCGGCAAGACCGTGCACGACCACTGGTGGCAGACCGAAACCGGCTGGCCCGTGACCGCGCCGTGCGTGGGCATGGAGGGCAGCGCGGCGCGGCCGGGCTCGAGCAACCGGGCGGTGCCGGGCTACAACGTGCAGGTGCTGGATGATGACGGGCATCTGCTCGGCGCCAACCAGCAAGGTTCGATCGTCATTGCCTTGCCACTGCCGCCCGGCTGCAGCCAGACCTTGTGGGGTGATCACCAGCGCTACCTGGATGCCTACCTGAAGACCTACCCCGGTTATTACCACACCGGTGACGGCGGCTATCTGGATGAAGACGGGTTTGTCTACATCATGGGCCGCACCGATGACGTCATCAATGTTTCCGGCCATCGCCTCTCCACCGGTGAGATGGAAGACCTGGTGGCTCGCCATCCGGCCGTGGCCGAATGCGCGGTGATCGGCGTGCACGACGAGATCAAGGGCCAGGTGCCGCTGGCGCTGGTGGTGCTCAAGGACGGCCAGGACATTGCCCAGGCACAGTTGCAGAGCGAGCTGGTGGCCAGCGTGCGCGAGCAGATTGGTGCGCTGGCGTGTTTCAACCAGGTGCGGGTGGTCAAGCGCCTGCCCAAGACCCGCTCGGGCAAGATCCTGCGCGCGGTGCTGCGCAAGATTGCCGATCAGCAGCCGTATACACCGCCTTCGACCCTGGATGATCCGGCGGTGTTGGTGGAGATTGAAGCGGTGTTGGCGAGCCTGGCGCGGGTTGGGTAGGGCTTTCATCGCGGGTCAAGTCGAGGCGTCGCACCGCCGCTCCCACAGGACCTGCACCAACCTCAAGATCACTGCCAATCCTGGACTGCCCCCAAAAAGCTGGACAGTTTTAACCAGCAGCCTGGCGCAACTGCCCCAACCGGCTACGGGTGCGGGCCAGGTCGCTGGCGCTGCCGCCCAGGCTTGCGGCCAGCGGCAGGCTGCCGATCAGCACCAGGTGCTTGTCCTGGTCGTAGAGCACGTCCACCAGGTTGATGAAGCGCTGCTGGGCGGCAACCGAGCAGTCTTCAAGGTTCGGCAGGCAGTCGATGATCCAGTGGTCAAAACGCCGCGCCAGTTCCAGGTAGTCGATCACCGCCGTGGGTTGCTCGCACAGCTCGACAAAGTCAAAGCCCACCGTGCGCTCCTCGCTCAGGCGGGCGCGCAGGGTGCGCTTGCCTACCTCCAGTAAAACCGGCGCGTCACCCGGCTCGGGCAACTGCAGGGCCTGGCGCTGTTCGCGGCTGCCCGGCCACAGGTAATGGCCCTGGGTAAAGCGCTGCTGGCCAGCCGCGCCGGGCAGGCTGCGAAAGTCTTGCTCGCCGCCGACTTCCAGCACTTGCATCCGGCTGTTGATCAGGCGGATCACCGGCTCGAAACGCTGGTGATACAGCGGGTTGGGCAGCAAGCCTTCTGGCGTGTAGTTGGAGGTCACCAGGAGAAAGATCCGCCGCTCGAACAAGGCCTGAAATAACCGGGTGATGAGCATGGCATCGCCGATGTCATGCACGTGGAACTCGTCGAAACACAGCACCTGGCAGTCGTCGAGCAACTCATCCAGGGTGCAGGCCAGGGCGTCGTCCTGCTGGCGATGATCAAACATGCCCTGGTGCAGGCGGGCGAAAAAGTCATGAAAGTGCAGGCGGCGCTTGCGCGCCTGGGGCAGGGCCTGGAAGAAACCGTCGAGCAGCCAGCTTTTGCCGCGCCCGACCGCGCCGTACAGGTACAGGCTGCGCGCCTGGCCACTGTCGAGCCGCGCCGCCTCGGTAGCCATATGCTCGATGACCCGCAGCTGGCCGGCGCTCAGGGTGTAGCCGCGGGCTTGGGCCTTGGCGGCAAAATGCTGACGAACGGTCGCCGCCACGCTGTTGTCTTCGGCCACCGGCGTGCGTAAGCGACGCCAGGCGCGCAACGGCGAACGTATCCAGGAAGGGGGCAGGGCAGGCAAACCGGGCTCCTCGGGGCGACGGGACTCAAGGGCCAGCTTGAGCGAGGGCGGCTAATTTAACCAATATGAATAAGCTCGGCCAGTGATCTCTAAATGGGATAGCTGACGGTTTCTATCGCGGGGCAAGCCCGCTTCTACAGAGAAGTCTTGTACGGGGCTTATACATTTCCCTGCGAACTGGCAGGTTTTTCCTTCACTGCTACCCTCAAGGTCAGATCACTCCTGCGTTGAAGGATGACAAGGTGAAGGGACGCTCTTTGGCGACGCTGCTCGGGCTGAGCATGGCCAGCACCGCAGGCGCCGCCGATTTCATGGTTGAAGTCAAAGTGCAAGTGGAGCGCGGCTGCGTGCTCATCCACCAGCCCCGCGATGCCGGTGCCCAGGCCCTGGGGGTGCTCGATTTCGGCCGCACCGCACGGCTGGACGATCCGGCCGGCCCGCTCAGCAGCCAGTTGCTCGCCCTGCGCCCACCCCGCCTGGAATGCAACCCCGACACCGCTTACCAGGTACAGGTCGATGGCGGCCAGCACGGTGGCATCGGCGAGGTGCGCTACCTGGCCAGCAACCAGCCTGCGGCGAAGCCCATCCCCTACCGTTTGTACCAGGACCCGGCCTGGCGCCTGCCGCTGCCGGTCAATGTTGCCCAGCATGCACGGGTACCTGACTCGGGCTCGGTGGCGCTGCCGTTGTATGCGCGTATCGAGCGCCTGGCCGAAGTGCCGGCGGTAGGGCGTTATTCGGACCTGCTCAAAGTCACCGTCACCTGGTAACCGGGGCGGCGCCTGCTAAAGGAACTGGCAGTATGAAAGGGATAATGCTGTTGACGCTTGGCCCGCTGCTGTTGCTCAGCCCCGATGCTTTCGCGGCCATGAGCGGGCATATCCAGGCGCGCCTGGTGATCAGCAGCGCCTGCCAGATCAGCGGCGGGCCGGGCACCCTGGAAACCCCAGGCGGCGGTGTGCTGGATTTTGGCAGCCAGGGCCCGAGCTGGACCAACCCGCTGCGTTCCGGCCTCGAAGAGGCCACCGGTGACGGCAGCCTGCAGGTGCGCTGCAACCCGGCGGTGCGCGCCTTTACCGTGAGCATCAACGGCGGTGCCAACGGTGATGGCGCCACCCGGCGCCTGAGCAATGGCCGCGAGCTGATTCCCTATGAGCTGTCTGCCGACCCATCGGGCCGGGCCCGCTACAACATCGGCCAGACCCGCAACTTTTCGGTCAGCAGCGCCGCGCAGATTCCGATTCCGATCTACGGTGCAGTAGTCGCCCATCCCAAGGCGCTGCCGGCCGGCATTTACCGCGACACCCTGATGGTGACCCTGGACTGGTAACACGCAAGGAGTGACTCATGCACCCGAACCTCTCACGCTTGATTTTCGCAGGCCTAGGCCTGGCGCTCGCCACCCAGGCCCAGGCGGCCACGGTAACCGGCAACATCACCGCTACCCTGACGCTGATCGCCAGTTGCCAGGTCAACGGTGGCGGCGGTGCCAGCGGCCTGAACTTCGGTACGCTGAACTTCGGTACCCAGGAAGCGCTGTTCACCACTGCCGGCGGGCAGGTGCTGGGCGGCGGCGGTGGCGCCATGAGCATCCTCTGCTCGAGCGGCACGGTGCCGGTGATCAAGGTGCGTGCCGGCGCCCACGACAGCCAGTCGCCCGGTGGCAGCCGTGCGCTCTACGATGGCGTCGCCAACTACGTGCCCTATGACTTCTACACCGATTCAGGGCACACCCAACTGCTGGCCATCGACGGCACCATCACCTTGCCGACCAGTACCGGCGTGGCCCAGACCGTCAACCTGTATGGCCAGGCCAAGGGCAAGGCGGGCCTGCCGGCCGGAGTGTACACCGACACAGTGGCGGTCGAGCTGAGTTTCTGAACCGTGCCCCGCGCCTGGCCCGGGCTGCTGGCCATGGTTGCCTGCTGCCTGCCGCTGCCGTTGGCGGCGGTCACCACCAGCACTTTCCAGGTCAGTGCCACGGTGGCGGCCGGTTGCCTGGTAGTGGGTGGCGTGAGCAACTACGGCAACCTGGATTTCGGCAGCTATTCGGCGCTCTCGACCAGCAGCGTCACCACCGCCCTGGGCGGCACCACGGTGACCCTGCAATGCACGCCGGGGGTGAGCCTGAGCATGAGCGTCGATGCCGGCCTGAACAGCGCCAGTGGCACGCGCAACCTCAAGCGCAGCAGCGGCACCTCGCTGGTGGCCTATCAGTTGTTTCGCGACGCCGGCTTCAGTCATAGCCTGGGCATCAACCAGAGCGTGGCGGTGAGCTACAGCGATCCGACCACGATCAAGTTGCCGGTTTACGCCCGGGCCCAGTTGACCGGCAACCTGCCGGCCGGCAGTTACACCGATGTGGTACAGGTGGTGCTGACCTTTTGAACGGCGCCGCCGGATGAATTCGACAATAAGGAGAGTGTGCATGGAAGTAGGCGCCGGCAGTTCGCGCTTGAGCTACACCCTGTTGAGCTGTGCCCTGGCGCTGTTGTGCAGTGCGCCGTTGCAGGCCGCCACCTCGGTACTGATCTGGCCGATCGATCCGGTGCTGGAGGCCAATCAGAAAGCCGGCGCGCTGTGGCTGGAGAACCGTGGCGATGCGCCGGCCAACCTGCAGGTGCGGGTGTTCGCCTGGCGCCAGGGCGAGTTCGACGACCAGTACCAGGCCCAGCGCGAGATCATCGGCAGCCCGCCAGTGGCCAATATTGCTCCGGGGCAAAAGCAGCTGATTCGCCTGACCCGCACCGGCAGCTCGCCGGTGGGGCAGGAGCAGGCCTACCGGATCATCATCGATGAAATTCCCCCGGCCTTGCCGGCCGCGGCCAGCGCCGACAAGGCCCAGGCGGCGATCCGCTTCCAGATGCGCTATTCGGTGCCGCTGTTCGTCTATGGCGAAGGCCTATGGGGCAAACCCGACCCCAGCGGCCAGCGCGGCGACAGTGCGGTGGGCAAGCCGTTGCTGAGCTGGCGCCAGGTCTCGGTGCAAGGCAAACCCTATGTGGAAATCCGCAACAGCGGCCCGGTGCACGCGCGCCTGACCGACGTGGTGCTGCAACAGGGCAGCCAGAGCCGGCCACTGGTGGAAGGTTTGCTCGGCTATGTGCTGCCCGGTGCCAGCATGCGCTGGCCGGCACCGCAGCCACTGGGCGCAGCTTCAGTGCTCAAGGGCCGGGTCAATGGCCAGGAGCCTGCGCAAACCCTGAGCCAGGGGCAATGAACGACAGCTAGCAGCACTACAGGGGCCAGGGAGGACCCGGTAATGGTCGGATATTGTGTGTGAGCATCTCTTCGGCGCTGCGGGCCTGTGGCCTGACCGTGCTGGGCTGTGGATCGCTGCTGGCCGGCGAGCTACCGCCGCCCCCGGCCAGCCTCGAGGCGGTGGCCGATGCGCCGTTGTTCCTGGAACTGCTGGTCAACCAGATGAGCAGCCCTGAGCTGGTGGCGGTGCAGCAGCGCGCCGGGCGCCTGTACATGGCCACCGCCGACCTGCAGGCGGCCGGCATCGAGCTGCCCGGCGAGTACGGCGACGAAGTGGCGCTGGACAGCATCCCCGGCCTGCACACCGACTACGACAGCCAGGGCCAGCGCCTGGTCCTGCAGGTGCCACCGGCCTGGTTGCCGACCCAGCGCATCGGCAGCCGCCAGTTGTACCCGGCCAGTGAAGCGCGCAGCAGTTTCGGCGCCTTGCTCAACTACGACCTGTACTTCAACGATACCGACGACGGTGGCCGCTATCTCGCGGCGTGGAACGAGCTGCGCCTGTTCGACAGCTGGGGCACGCTGTCGACCACCGGCCAGTGGCGTCAGTCCCTGGGGGGCAACGACTACGCCGACAGCCAGGAAGGCTTTCGCCGCTACGACACCACCTGGCGCTACACCGATGAAGCACGCCTGCTGACCCTGGAAGTCGGCGACGTGCTCAGTGGCGCCTTGCCCTGGACCAGTTCGGTGCGCCTGGGCGGCCTGCAACTGTCGCGCGACTTTGCCGTGCGCCCGGACCTGGTCACCTATCCATTGCCGGCCTTCGCCGGGGAGGCGGCGGTGCCGTCCTCGGTAGACCTGTTCATCAACGGCTACAAGAGCTCCAGCGCCGATTTGCAGCCAGGCCCCTACACCCTGACCAACGTGCCGTTCATCAACGGCGCCGGCGAAGCGGTGGTGGTGACCACCGATGCCCTCGGCCGGCAGGTGTCGACCACCTTGCCGTTCTATGTCACCAGCAGCCTGTTGCAAAAAGGCCTGGCGGATTTCTCGCTGGCCGCCGGCAGCCTGCGCCGGGACTACGCGCTTCGCGACTTTGCCTATGGCCCGGGGGTGGCCGCCGCCAGTTTGCGCTACGGCCTGAGCGACAGCTTCACCCTCGAAAGCCACGCCGAGGCGGCCGAGTCCCTGGCCCTTGGCGGGCTGGGCGGCAACTGGCAGGTGGGCAACTGGGGCGTGGTCAATGCGGCGCTGAGCCAGAGCAGCTTCGACAGCCGCAGCGGCCAGCAACTGAGCTTCGGTTACCAGTACAACAGCCAGCGCCTGGGCTTCAACTACCAGCGCCTGCAACGGCGCGGCGACTACGCCGACCTGTCGCTGGTCGACAGCCCCTACACGCGCCTGAGCCAGCGCAGCGAGCAGGTGACCCTGAGCGTCAACCTCGAGCGCTACGGCAGCCTCGGTGCCGGTTATTTCGATGTGCGCGCCGGTGACAACTCGCGCACCCGCTTGCTCAACCTCAGCTGGAGCAAGCCGTTGTGGCGCAACAGCAGCCTGTACCTGTCGGCCAACCGCGAAATCGGCGACAGCCAGTGGGCGGTGCAGGCGCAACTGGTGATTCCGTTCGACCTGCGCGGCACCTTGAGCTTCAGCGTTGAGCGCAACAAGGAGGGCCAGAACCAGCAACGGGTCAACTACAGCCGCGCGGTGCCCAGCGAAGGCGGCTTGGGCTTCAACCTCGGCTACGCCGATGGCGACCGCGAGGCCTATCGCCAGGCCGACGTTACCTGGCGCCTGCAGTCGGTGCAGCTGCAGGCCGGCGCCTATGGCAGCAGCGACAGCATGACCCGCTGGGCCGATGCCAGCGGCTCGCTGGTGTGGATGGACGCCGGGGTGTTCGCCGCCAACCGTATCGACGATGCCTTCGTGGTGGTCAGCACCGAGGGTTTTGCCGAGGTGCCGGTGCGCTACGAAAACCAGCTGGTCGGTCGCACCGACAAGAACGGCCACCTGCTGGTGCCCTGGAGCAGCGCCTACTACCGCGCCAAGTACGAGATCGACCCCATGGAGCTGCCGGCCAACGTCCAGAGCCCGCAAGTCGAGCAGCGGGTGGCGGTGCGCCGCGGCAGCGGCTACCTGCTGGAATTCCCGCTGCAACGGGTGGTGGCGGCGAGCATCGTCCTGGTCGATGGCCACAACAAGGAGCTGCCCCTGGGCAGCCAGGTGCGCCACGAGCAGAGCGGGGCGCTGGCGGTGGTCGGCTGGGACGGGCTGGTGTACCTGGAAGGGCTGGCTGCGGACAACAGCCTGCAGGTGCAGATTGCCAATGGCGGCAGTTGCCGGGTGCAGTTCAAGCTGGCGCCCGAGCAGGACCAGGTGCCGCTGATCGGCCCGCTGGTGTGCCAATGAAGCGCCTGCTAACGCTGCTGGCCGTGCTCGCCAGCCCCCAGGTGCAGGCCCTGTGCTCGGTTATCGACACCGCGCCGGCAAGCTTTGGCAGCGTCAGCTCGACCCTGGTGCGCACCACGGTGCAGTCGGCCTCGACCCTCAATGGCGGGCTGCAATGTACCGGCTCGCTGGTCAGCCTGCTGGCCAGCGACGATCACTTCTATGCCACCTTCACCCCGCCGGCCGGCAGTACCGGCATGCTCGGGCCCACGGGTGATGTGATCGGCTACACCCTTTACGCCAACAACACCAGCAACTACCCGATTGCCCGCAGCTTGCCTTACGACTTTGCCCGCAACGGCATTCTCGATGCCCTCGGCCTGCTCAACGGCACCACGCCCAAGTCGGTGCCGCTCTACGTCAAGAGCCTGAGCGGCAGCAACGTCGCCGCCGGCCTTTACCAGGAAGTCCTGACGGTGTACTGGAACATCAGTTACTGCTGGGGCATCGGCCTGGGCAGCATCTGCCTGGGCCGGCAGAACCTCACCGGCACCACCAGCCTGACCGTGAGCCTGACAGTCACCAATGACTGCCAGATCACCAGCCCCAACATCAGCTTCGGCAGCGCGCCGGTGGTCGGCGGCTTCAGCACGGTCAACAGTAACGTCAATGTCTCTTGTACCAAAGGCAGCAACTACACCGTGGGCCTGAACGATGGCCAGAACGTGTCCGCCGGGCGCCGGCGGATGAAGTCGGCGGCCAACAACTACCTGGCCTATGACATCTTCAAGAGCGCCGGCAGCGTGCGCTGGGGCAGCGTCACCACGGCCCGGCGGGCCAGCAGCGACGCCGATATCAACCCCGGCGTGGGCACCGGCACCGGCAGCCAGATCTTCAACTACAACGCCAAGGTCTATACCGACCAGAGTACACCGCCCGCCGGTATCTACCTGGACAACGTGATACTCGACGTGCAGTTCTGAGCCCGCGCGCCTTCGCTCAGCCACCAGTAACCCAGGGCCACGGCATTGAGCAGCGCGCCGTAGGCACACACCAGCAGCCAGCCGCCCCAGGCATAGGCCAGGGTCGAGGTCAGCGCGCCAAAGGCGCTGCCCACCGAGTAGAACAGCATGTAGGCGGCGGTCAGGCGGCTGTGGGTGGCCTCGGGCAAGCGGTAGATCAGGCTCTGGCTGGCGACGTGCACGGCCTGCAGGCCCAGGTCGAAGACCACCACGCCGAGCAACAACGCCCACAACGAATATTCAGTCAGGGCGATGGCCGCCCAAGACGCCAGCATCAGCAGTAGCGAGCCGCCACTGACCCACTGGCCCAGGCCGCGATCCACCAGTGCCCCGGCCCGCGCCGCCGCCAGCGCACCTGCTGCGCCCGCCAGGCCGAACAGGCCCACTTCGCTGGTCGACAACGACAGCGGCGGGGCGCTCAGGGGCAACACCAGCGGCGTCCACAGCACCATCGCCGAGGCGAAGCTGAGCAGCGCCAGAAGCGAGCGCCGGCGCAGCAGCGGTTCATCGCGCAGCAGCAACGCCAGCGAGCGCAGCAGCTCGCGGTAACTGCCCGCCGCCTGCGCCGGTTCTTGCCGGGGCAGCACGCGCCAGAGCAAGGCGGCAATCAGCAAGGTCACAGCTGCCGACAGCCAGTAGATCGAGCGCCAGCCGGCCAGGTCAGCCATGGCCCCGGACAGCGTGCGGGCCAGCAGGATGCCGATGACGATGCCGCTGGTAATCACCCCCACCACATGACCGCGCTCGCTGGCGGCCGACAGCGTCGCGGCATAGGCCACCAGCACCTGGGTGACCACCGCCAGCAGGCCGGTCAGGCCCATGCCCAGCAGCAGCCAGGGCGTGCTCGGCGCCCAGGCGATCAGCACCAGGGCCAGGGCCGAGAGCAACGACTGGCCGACGATCAGCCGCCGGCGGTTGAGGCGATCGCCCAGGGGTACCAGCAACAACAGGCCCAGGCCATAGCCGACCTGGGTCAGGGTAACTACCAGGCCGACCAAGCCGGGGTCGATGGCAAATTCCCGGGCCATGGCTTCGAGCAAGGGTTGCGCGTAGTAGACATTGCCCACCGCCAGGGCGCAGGCCACGGAGAACAGCAAGATGACGGCGGATGACATTCGGTGTTGGGGCTGCATGGGGTCGATCCTTCTGGTTGCATAATGAAACCAGTTGTACGCTAGAGAAACTGGTTTTATATTGCAACCACTTTCATTGGCGAGATTTCCCATGGTCCAACGTACCCGCCTGCAAGACGCCGAATGTCCGGTGGCGCGTTCTCTCGATGCCATTGGTGACTGGTGGTCGCTGCTGATCGTGCGTGATGCCTTCGATGGCCTGAAGCGCTTCAGTGAGTTCCAGCGCAACCTCGGCATGGCCAAGAACATCCTCAGCACCCGCCTGCGCCAACTGGTCGAGCACCAGATCTTCGAGCTGGTGCCGGTGTCCGAGGGCAGCGCTTACCAGGAGTACGTGCTCACCGAAAAAGGCCTGGGCCTGTTCCCGTTGATCGTCGGCTTGCGCCAATGGGGCGAGGCGTTCTATTTCGCCGAGGGCGAAGCCCATTCGCAACTGGTTGACCGTGAACACGGCAAGCCGGTCAAGGCCCTGCAGTTGCACGCCGCCGACGGCCGCCTGCTCGGCCCGCACGACTGCGTGCGCCTGCCGGCCCAGGGCTGAGCCTGGCAGCCAGCTACAACCTTCACGGCAGCCACGGGCAAGACGGCCATTGCCAGCGCGCGCAGAGTAGGACCACTGTCATCCTTCTGCTCGAGGTCTTTTGCCATGTCGCTCAACGACACGCTCAGCGCGCACCTGAATCGCGGCACGGTCGGCTTTCCCACCGCCCTTGCCAGTACCATCGGCCTGATCATGGCAAGCCCGGTGATCCTCACCGCTACCATGGGCTTCGGTATCGGCGGCAGTGCCTTCGCCGTGGCCATGATGATCGCCGTGGTGATGATGCTGGCGCAGGCGACCACCTTTGCCGAGGCAGCGTCGATCCTGCCGACCACCGGCGCGGTCTATGACTACATCAACTGCGGCATGGGGCGTTTTTTTGCCATCACCGGCACGCTGTCGGCCTACCTGATCGTCCACGTCTTTGCCGGCACCGCCGAAACCATGCTGGCCGGGGTCATGGCCTTGGTGAACTTCGAGCACCTCAACACCCTGGCCGAATCGGCCGGTGGCTCGTGGCTGTTGGGCGTCGGCTTCGTGATCATCTTCGCCATCCTCAATGCCTTTGGCGTCAGCGCCTTCGGCAAGGCCGAGATCATCCTCACCTTCGGCATGTGGACCACGCTGATGGTCTTCGGCGTGCTCGGCCTGATTGCCGCGCCGGCGGTGGAGCTGGAGGGCTGGTTCGGCGTGTCGCTGGTGGGCACGGACCTGGTGACCATTCTCTCGCTGGTAGGCATGGCCATGTTCATGTTCGTCGGCTGCGAGTTCGTTACGCCACTGGCGCCGGATTTGCGCCAATCGGCCAAGAGCATGCCGCGGGCCATGGCCCTGGGCCTGCTCGGGGTGGCGACGTGCATGTTCATCTACGGTGCGGCGATGAAGCGCCAGGTCGACAACGTATTGCTCGATGCCGCCAGCGGCGTGCACCTGCTCGATACGCCCATGGCCATCCCGCGCTTTGCCGAACAGGTGATGGGCGATATCGGCCCGCTGTGGCTGGGCATCGGCTTTCTGTTCGCCGGGGCTGCGACCATCAACACGCTGATGGCCGGGGTGCCGCGAATCCTCTACGGCATGGCCGTCGACGGCGCCTTGCCCAAGGTGTTCACCTACCTGCACCCGCGCTTTAAAACGCCGCTGCTGTGCATCCTCGTCGCCGCCTTGATTCCATGCCTGCACGCCCTGTGGCTGGGCGGCAACACCGACCGCATCATGCACCTGGTGCTGGCGGCGGTGTGCGCCTGGAGCACCGCGTACTTGCTGGTGACCCTGTCGGTGGTGATCCTGCGCATCCGTCGCCCGGACCTGCCACGGGCCTATCGCTCGCCGTGGTTCCCGCTGCCGCAAATCCTCTCGAGCGTCGGTATCGTCCTGGGCATGTGGTTCATCACCCCGCCGGGCATGGACCCGGCCGACATCTACGTGCCCTTTGGCCTGATGCTGGCCGGCACCGCGGTGTATGCGCTGTTCTGGACGCTGCTGGTGCAGAAGGTCAACCCGTTCAAGCCGGCCTCGGTGGAAGAGGTACTGGCGCGCGAATTCGCTCATCAACCGGGGACTGCACATGGCTATTGCCCTGCGCCAACTGTGGCAAAGGCTGTCTGATCGGGCGCCGGCCGGTTATCGGCCGGGGCTGACCCTTGAAAAGCTGCAACGCAACCTGGCCCTGGACAGCTTCGAGGTGCTCGGCCCCGGCCTTGGTCGCTTCAACTGGGGCGGGCAGGCGGTGCAGGTGCGCGAGCGTTGCGAAGCGCAGTTGCTCATGCACCTGGTGCTGAGCGAATTCAGCCTGAGCCTGCCTGCCACAGGGCAGGGCAGCGCCCGCCTTGAACTGCACCACAGCGGGTCATTGCGCCGCAGCGGCCTGCGGGTTCAGCTGCGTCAGGGCGAGCCGGCGTTGCAGGCCGAACTGCAACGGCGCCTGCTGGCCGATAGTGCGTTGCTGCAGGCACTGATGCCGCTGGACTTCAAGCGCCTGCGCCTGCACAGAAGCGACGGCCAATGGACCCTGACCCTCGAACACATCGGCGCCAGCGAGGTGGTCAACCGCCTGCCGGCCTTTCGTCGCTACATTCGCCTGAGCCCCGAGCAACGCCAGCACCTGCTGGCCGCGCTGCAAGGCTTGCCGGCGCTATTGGCCGGGCTCTGACCCGGCCATCTGGCATCAAACCTGCTTCCACTCTGGCTGCTTCACGCAAGTTGCGCGCACATAGATAACATGTTAACTATTGCCCAACAAAAACAAGATGCCATTGTGGAGGTACCCATGAGTATCCATCACGCCAGCAGCCCTGCGCTGGAACGCTGGAACGCAACGATGCAGAACATCTGCGGGGTGTACGAGACGGAACTGGCGTTCAACCCCTCGCTGTTCATCGGCGAGATTTCCACCTGGTCGCGCGGCGGCCTGGCCCTGGCCAACCTGCGCACCAACGCCGGGCTGATCCGCCGCAAGGGCCTGAACAGCGACCGCGACAACGACCAGCATTGCTTTCTGGTCAGCCAGCGCACCGGCTTCTCGCAGATCACCCAGAACGGCGTCAGCATCCAGCTGGCGCCCGGCGAAATGCTCCTGATGGACGCAGCCGGTGCCTGCGAAATCATGCCCTTCGGCTTGATCGAGCACGCTTCGCTGTCGCTGTCGCGGGCCGAGGTGTGCAAGCAGTTGGGCAGCGACAGCCGCACCTTCGGCAAGATCTCCCAGACCCGCGCCTGCGGGCGCATGCTGCACCTGCTGATGGACCAGCTGTGCAAAGAGCAAAGCGCCGGCGAAGACGAGCAGGGCGAGGGCCAGGCGTTGCACAGTGCCTTCCTGTCGCTGCTCGGTTCGGCCCTTGAAGGCAGCGACGACCTCACTGCGTTGCCAGCCTCATTGCAGGGCGCCAACCTGCGCAGTTATGTGCAAAAAGTCATCGATGACTCCCTCGGCCAGGCCAACCTGACCCCGGTCAACCTCGCCAACCGCCTGAACATTTCCGTGCGCCACCTCTACCGCCTGTTCGAAGAGCAGGGCGACAGCGTCTGCCGCTACATCCAGCGCGCGCGCCTCAAGCGCAGCGCCGCTGACCTGGCCAACCCGGTGCTCAAGCGCGAGTCGATCACCACCATTGCCTACAAATGGGGCTTCACCGACTCGGCGCACTTCAGCCGCTCGTTCAAGAAGCAGTTCGAGCAGTCGCCCAAGGACTACCGCGCCAGTAGCCTGGCCTGATCAGCGTTTCTACAGTGCTGACTTGACCGCAGGAGGCGGTCTGTATAGGCTCGTCCGACCTGGCTACCTACCGATAGGTAGGTAGAGCGCCAAGCGCCAGCCAGGTCCCGTTTTTATCTGGAATCAAGCCTATGCACAGTGCAGCCTCCACGCCGACCGCCCGGGTCGGCTTCGCCATTTCCCTGGCCCTGATCGGTGCCCTCGGGCCCTCGGCGGTCGACATGTACCTGGCCAGCATGCCGAGCATTGCCAGCGAGTTCGCCACCTCCTATGCCGGGGTGCAACTGACCCTGACCGTGTTCCTCCTGGCCATGGGCGCCGGGCAGTTGTTGTTCGGCCCGCTGGTCGACACCCTTGGCCGGCGCCGGCCGTTGCTCGCCGGTTTGCTGGTGTTCGTCCTGAGTTCGCTGGCCGCCGCCGCTGCGCCCGACCTCAACAGCTTGCTGCTGGCGCGTTTCATCCAGGGCCTGGGCAGCGCCCTGACCCTGGTGGTGATCATGAGCATGGTCCGTGACGTTGCCGAGGGCGCGCGGGCGGCGCAGATCTTCGCCTTGCTGATGACCATCGAAGGCCTGGCGCCGGTGATTGCCCCGGCATTGGGCGGTTTTGTCGGTGCGCACTTTGGCTGGCGGGCGATCATGCTGGTGCTGGCGGCATTGGGCGTGCTGGTGCTGATTAACTCGGCAGTGATGCTCAAGGAAACCTTGCCCGAGGACAAACGCCTGGCCTGGCAGCCTCGGGAGTTCTTGCGCACCTACGTGCGGATCGCCCGCGACCGCCAGTTCCTGCGCCCGGCCCTGGCCTTGTCGGCGGTGTTCTTCTTCCTGTTTGCCTACATCGGCGGGGCCGCTTTCGTTTACCAGCATCACTTCGGGCTGTCGGTCGAGGCGTTCGGCACCTTGTTCGGCGCCACCGGCGTGGCCATTCTGCTCGGCGCCATCACTGCGGGCCGCCTGGTGGCGCGCAAGGGCCTGGTGCGCCTGGCGCGCTGGGGCGCGGCGTGCATGCTGGCCGGCGCCGTGCTGGTGCTGGCCGGTGCGCTGAGTGCGGCAGGGCTGGTGGGTATCGTTGCCGGCATGGCGGTTGCCATGTTCGGCCTGGGCATTGCCGAGGCCACGCTGATGTCGCTGGTGATGTCTTCGCAGAGCACGGCGCTGGGCTCGACGGCTGCGTTGCTCGGTGCCTTCCAGTTGATCATTTCGTCGTTCGCCACGCCATTGTCGGGCATCATGGCGCCTTTGGGCGCGGCGCACTGGGCGCTGTTACTCGGCCTCTCGGCGCTGTGCGTCGCCCTGCTGGTGCACATCAGCACCCGCCATGCCGAGGCGCATGTGCAGGGCCTGGCTGGGCATTGATCCGTATTTGTTGTGGGAGACACCGCTATGAGAAGCCTGACGCCGTCGGCGGAAAAGATCTGCGCGATTGCCGTCGAGCAGTTTGCCGAACTGGGTTATGACGCCTCGTCGCTCAACGATATCGCCGCCGCGGCGGGCATGCGCAAGCCGTCGTTGTATGCGCATTTTGCCGGCAAGGACGACCTCTTCCAGGTGGTCTATGCCCGGGCCCTGCACGCCGAGCATGAATACCTGGAGGCCTGCTTTGCCGAGCAGGTGCCGGCCGGCGAGCTGCCGGGGCAGCGTTTTGCCGAGCGCTTGAATGAGCGTTACCGGGCCTCGGCGCATTTGCGCTTCATGCTGCGCACCGCGTTCTTCCCGCCGAGTGAACTGCGGCCGGTGATCTGCGCCGGCTTCGAGGCGTACCTGGCGCGGCTGGGCGAGTTGTTTGCCCAGGCGTTGCGCACGTTCGCGCCGGGGCTGGAGGAGGGGCAGCAGCGCCTGTATGGCGATGCCTACCTGGGGATCGTCGACAGTTTGAATGTCGAGTTGATCTATGCGGGGGCGGATGCGTTCGAGCGGCGGTTGGCGGCGTTGTGGTGGATGTTCGGGATGTCATTGGCAAAGCTTTAGGGCCTCATCGCGGGGCAAGTCGGGGGGGGGGGGCCCCCCCCCCCCCCCCCCCCCCACCCAAACCCAAAGCATGTGAGAGCGGCGGGGGGCCCCCCGGCACGCCCACCACCCGAACGAAGCCCCCCCCCAACACAAAAAACTACCA
>NZ_JBNDLE010000025.1:0-74063 GCF_050435905.1 Pseudomonas sp. 2835
TGGGGGGGGGGGTTGCCCTCGGGTGGGCGGGGGGGGGTGGGCAAAATTTGTTTTGGGGGGGGGGGGGGGCGTGCCCCGGGGTTGCTTTGGCCCTCACCCCCCCCGGGGGGGACCCCCCCCGCTCCCACAGCAGCCCCAAAAAAAGACCCCGGTCACAGGACCGGGGTCTTTTTCACATCACCACCGAATCACTCCTGGTTAGCCAGTTTGTGTTCCAGGTAGTGAATGTTGACGCCGCCTTTGCAGAAACCTTCATCACGCACCAGGTCGCGGTGCAGCGGGATGTTGGTCTTGATGCCGTCGACGACGATCTCGTCCAGGGCATTGCGCATGCGCGCCATGGCTTCGTCGCGGTCTTTGCCGTAGGTGATCAGCTTGCCGATCAGCGAGTCGTAGTTCGGTGGAACCGCGTAACCGCTGTACAGGTGAGAATCGACGCGAACGCCGTTGCCACCCGGGGCGTGGAAGTGCTTGACCGTGCCTGGGCTCGGGATGAACTTCTTCGGGTCTTCGGCGTTGATCCGGCACTCCAGGGAGTGACCACGAATCACCACGTCATCCTGGGTGAACGACAGCTTGTTGCCAGCGGCGATGCTGAGCATCTCCTTGACGATGTCGATACCGGTGACCATCTCCGAAACCGGGTGCTCCACCTGAACACGGGTGTTCATTTCGATGAAGTAGAAACGACCGTTCTCGTAGAGGAACTCGAAGGTGCCGGCGCCACGGTAGCCAATCTCGATGCAGGCATCGACACAGCGCTTGTAGACTTCCTGGCGGGCTTTCTCGTCGATGCCCGGGGCCGGTGCTTCTTCCAGTACTTTCTGGTGGCGGCGCTGCAGCGAGCAGTCGCGGTCACCCAGGTGCACGGCGTTGCCCTGGCCGTCGGACAGGACCTGGACTTCCACGTGGCGTGGGTTGGTCAGGAACTTCTCGAGGTAGACCATCGGGTTGCCGAAGGCGGCGCCAGCTTCGGTGCGGGTCAGCTTGGCCGAGGCGATCAGGTCCTCTTCCTTGTGCACCACGCGCATGCCGCGACCACCACCGCCACCGGCGGCCTTGATGATCACCGGGTAGCCGACTTCACGGCCGATGCGCAGGGCTTCTTCTTCGTCTTCCGGCAGCGGGCCGTCGGAACCTGGCACGGTCGGAACGCCGGTCTTGATCATCGCGTCCTTGGCCGAAACCTTGTCGCCCATCAGGCGGATGGTGTCGGCTTTCGGGCCAATGAAGGCAAAACCGGAGTTCTCGACCTGCTCGGCGAAATCAGCGTTTTCCGCGAGGAAACCGTAGCCTGGGTGAATGGCGGTAGCGCCGGTCACTTCGGCCGCGGCGATGATGGCCGGGATGTGCAGGTAGGACTGGCTGGCCGAAGCAGGACCGATGCAGACCGATTCGTCTGCCAGGCCCAGGTGCATCAGTTCGCGGTCAGCCGTGGAGTGTACGGCGACGGTCTTGATGCCCAGCTCTTTGCAGGCACGCAGGATCCGCAGGGCAATTTCCCCGCGGTTGGCAATCAGGACTTTTTCCAGCTTCGCAGACATCGTTGGCTCTCCGCGGTTCAAACGATGGTGAACAGCGGCTGGTCGAACTCAACCGGCTGACCGTCTTCTACCAGGATGGATTCGATCACACCGCTGGTTTCAGCTTCGATGTGGTTCATCATCTTCATGGCTTCGACGATGCACAGGGTGTCGCCTTTCTTCACGGTCTGGCCGACTTCAACGAAGGCTGGCGAGGTTGGCGAGGCTTTGCGGTAGAAGGTGCCGACCATTGGCGAACGGGCAACGGTGCCGTTCAGTTTTGGCGCGGCAGCTTCGGCTGGAGCGGCGGCAGCGGCCGGGGCGGCGGCTGGTGCGGCAACAGGAGCGGCGACTGGAGCCGGAGCGTAGTACTGCTGGGCTGGAGTCTTGCTGTGGCGGCTGATCCGTACGGATTCCTCGCCTTCCTTGATCTCCAGCTCGTCGATGCCAGATTCTTCCAGCAGTTCGATCAGTTTCTTGACTTTACGGATATCCATTAATCATCAACTCCCAAGGTTCGGTCAGGGGCGTAAATATAAAAACGTGTTAGCAAACGTTTCTTGTGAGCCCCGGCCCATAGGCCAGGTTCTCGTCATCAGGGCTTTGCGTTAGCAGCCAGGTGTTCCAGGGCAGACTCCAGGGCCAGGCGATAACCGCTGGCACCCAGGCCGCAAATCACTCCTACGGCGACATCAGAGAAGTAGGAGTGATGGCGAAAAGGTTCGCGTTTGTGCACGTTGGACAGATGCACTTCGATGAATGGGATGCTCACCGCCAGCAACGCGTCACGTAATGCGACACTTGTATGTGTGAAAGCCGCTGGATTGATCAGGATGAAGTCCACGCCTTCGCTGCGCGCAGCGTGGATGCGGTCGATCAATTCGTACTCGGCATTGCTTTGCAGATACTGCAGGTGATGGCCGGCGGCGCGGGCGCGCTGCTCCAGGTCCTGGTTGATCTGGGCCAGGGTCACGGCGCCATAGACGCCTGGTTCGCGGGTCCCGAGCAGGTTCAGGTTGGGGCCGTGCAGCACCAGTAGCGTTGCCATCTGTGGTTCCTTTTTATCGTTAGGAAACTTTGCGCGGCGACTATGCCGTAAACCGGCGGGCACTGTCCAGTTACCAGCAATAGCCAGCACGATGACCGATATTCACGCTAAATATGTGACTAATTTATTAATTTCGGTCATCGAGACCGGCTTTTCAGCGACCCGAAGAAGTTATAGACCCAGATCGGCGCGAATGCGCGTCAGATGCTCGGCAAATTCGCCGGCGTTTATCTCGCCAACTACTCGATCGGCGGTGATTTCGCTGCCGTTCGCGGCAAAGAACAACAGCGCAGGCGGGCCGAACAGCTGGTAGCGGTCGAGCAGTGCGCGCTGTTCGGCATTGCTTTCGGTGATGTCCAAGCGCAGCAGCTGGTAATCCTTCAGTTGTGGTTGCACTGCGGGCGCATTGAGCACCTCGTGTTCGATCACCTTGCAGCTGATGCACCAGTCGGCGTACCAGTCCAGCAGCACCGGCTGGCCGGCGGCCTTGGCGGCGGCCAGGGCGTTGTCCAGCGCCGCCGGGGTGGTGATGGTCTGCCAGGCGCTGGCGCTGCTGGCCTGGGCACTTGCACCAGTGCTGGCGTTACCGGCTTGAGGCAGCGGGCGCAGCGGGTCGGTTTGCCCGCTCAAGGCGCCGTACCAACAGGTCAACGCATAGAACAGCAGGGCCAGGCCGAGCAACTGCGCCAGGCGCTGACCTGTGGTTTTAACCGTGAACTCCAGGGCGCCAAGGAACACCGCGGTGCCGGCGGCCAGCAAGCCGACCAGCAGCAGCGTGACCTGCCCTGGCAGCACGCGGCTGAGCAGGCCGATAGCCAGGCCCAGCAACAGCACGCCGATGGCGTTTTTCACCGTCACCAGCCATGGCCCGCTTTTCGGCAGCCAGGCCGCGCCGCCGGTGGCGATCAGCAGCAGTGGTGCACCCATGCCCAGGCCCAGGGCGAACAGCTTCAATGCACCCCCCAGGGCATCGCCGCTGGCGCTGATGTACAGCAGCGCGCCGGCCAATGGCGCCGACACGCACGGCGATACCAGCAGGCTGGAGAACACCCCGAGGATCGCCGCACCGATCAGCGAGCCGCCCTTGGTCTGGCCGACCAGGCGTTCCAGGCGGCTGCTGATGGCATGGGGCAGCTTGAGCTCGAACAGGCCGAACATGGCCAGGGCAAACAGCACGAAGAACAGCGCAAACGGCACCAACACCCAGGCCGACTGCAGGCGTGCCTGCAGGTTGAGGCCGGCACCGAACAAGCCCATCAGCGCGCCGAGCAGGGCAAAGCAGGCAGCCATCGGCAGCACATAGGCCAGCGACAGGGCAAAGCCGCGCACGCCGCCAACCTGGCCGCGCAACACCACGCCGGAGAGGATGGGCAGCATCGGCAAGACACAGGGGGTGAAGGTCAGGCCGACACCGGCGAGGAAGAACAGCAGCAGGCTTTGCCAGTCCCAGCCGGCCTTGGCGACCGTAGCGGTAGCTGGCGGCGCACTACTGGCGACGCCATCGATGCTAAGGCGCGCGGTTTCCGGCGGGTAGCACAAGCCCTTGTCGGCGCAGCCCTGGTAGCCCACCAGCAGGGTGAAGGGGCGTTGTTCGTTGGCCGGGCGGGGAATTTCGATGTCGAGGATGCCGTGATAGACCTCGACGTCGCCGAAGAACTCGTCGTGCTTGGCTTCACCTGGGGGGATCTGCGCCGTGCCCAGGGCAATGTCGGCAGGTTCGCTGTGGAACTGGAAGCGGTGGCGGTACAGGTAGTAACCGTCGGCGGCGACGAAGCGCAGCTTCAGGGTTTGCCCCTCATCCTGAACCAGGCTCAGCTTGAAGGCTTCGTGCACCGGCAAAAAGTCGCTGCTGTTGTTCAGCGACGCGACGCCCAGGGTGGCGCTGGGGCGATTGTCGAGCAGGCCGGCGCCGACGGCGGGCAAGGCCAGGAGCAGAAACAGGAGGCAAAGCAGGCGGCGCATGGCGGTCTCGCAGTACAAAAGTGCCTGCATGATAACGGACTGAGCCGCTACGTGCAGTTGCGCGGCGCCTGCATCGCTGGCAAGGCCAGCTCCCACAGGTTCGGAGTACACACATCCCCTGTGGGAGCCGGCCTTGCCGGCGATGGTGACGCCACTGTCTCGGATCAGAGTCGAAACGCCCGCACCGCCGTATTCAACTCTCCACCAAGGCGAAGCAACTGCTCCCCTTGCTCACGCCCTTCACCAATACGTTGCAAGTTGTCTTCACCCAAGCCGTGAATCCGTTCGCTGTGGTCGCGAATCTCGCTCACCGCGCCACTTTGCTGGGCGGTGACATCGGCAATCCGTACCGCCGTGGCCGAGATGGTCTGGATTGCCGCAACAATCTCATCCAGCGCACCATCCGCCGCCTGAGCCTGGTCGGCGGTGATCTGTGCATGTTCGAGCTGGGCGCGCATGCCTTCAACCGATTCCCGGGCAGCCTGCTGCAGGCGGCCGATCAAGGTCTGGATTTCACCGGTAGCGCCGGTTGTGCGCTGCGCCAGGGAGCGCACCTCTTCGGCGACTACGGCAAAGCCGCGGCCCATTTCCCCGGCCCGCGCCGCCTCGATCGCGGCGTTCAGGGCCAGCAGGTTGGTCTGTTCGGCGATCGAGCGGATCACCGTCAGCACGCCGCCGATGGTCGCCGATTCTTCGGCCAGCTGTTCGATCATCTGCGCGTTGCCCTGCACCTCGTCGACCAATGCCCGCAGCCCGGTCAGGCTCTGGCCGATCACCGCCTGGCCTTGCTCGACCGCACGCCCGGCGTCGTGGCTGGCGTCGGCCGCCTGGCTGGCATCGCCGGCGACCTGGAGGATGGTCGCTTCCAGCTCGCCGAGGGCATCGCGGATTTGCGCAGTGTCGCCGGCCTGGCGTTCGGCGCCATCGTGCAGGGCGCTGCTCATGCCGGCCAGGGCGTGGCTGCTGCCAGCGACCTGCTCGGCGTTGTGGCGGAGGGTGCCGACCAGCTCGACCAGGTAGACGCGCAGGCGGTTGAGTGAGTCCTGGATGTCATGCATCTCACGGTTACTGCGGCCCAGGGCAATGGCCTGGCTGAAGTCGCCCTCGGCCCAGCGCGAGAGTGCCGGCGCAAGGTTGGTCAGCACTCGCGCCAGGCGCCGCTGCAGGGTGTCGATGAGCAGGGCAATCAGCAGGATCAGGCCGATCATCAGGCCCTGGATCACCCGTACTTCGCCCTGGATGGTTGCATGCTGGCTGCGCACACTGGGCTCGAGCTCGGCGATGGCCTGCTGCACGGCGGCGATGCGTTCGAAGGTACTGCTGGCCAGCGCGCTGCGTTGCTGGATCTGCTCGCGGGTGCGCTGCAACTCGCCCGGGTAGCGCTTGATCAGGCTGTTGAACTCGCGCTTGAGCGCCACGCCGGTGTCTTCGGCGGCTGTGCTGGCCTGGGTTTCCAGGCCCATCAGGGCGGCAAAATCATCGGCGCTCGAAGCGCTGCTGGCGGTGACTCCCAGCAGCGGCAACTGGTCGAGCAACTGCGCCTGGGCGGCGATCTGCGCCAGTTCCCGCTCGACCTCCTCGGCAAGTTCGCTACGGCCGCTGCTGACCAGTTTGTCCCGCGCCAGGGACAGTCGCGACAGGTGCAGGGAGGCGTTGAACAGCAGCGGCGAATAGCGCCCGGCATCGCTGCTGGTGCTGCTCTGGGCATAGTTGGCCAATTGCTCGAGGCTGGCGCTCAGTTCGCGTTCGGCCTGCAGCAACAGGGCCTGCGGGTCGCCGGCCAGCTTGCCGGCGCCCAGTAACTCGTTGGCGGTAAAGCGCTGCAGGTTGTCCAGGCTCGGGCGCAGGCGCGCGGCAAGCTCTGCCGGCAGTTGCACCAGCTCGCCCTGCAGGGCGGCGGTGGCTTGCAATGCCGTGGCATGGCGCAGGGCGTCGCCACTGCTCAGGTAGTCCTGGATATTGCGCGCCGCCTGGTTCTGGAATTGCTGCGACAGCGACAGGTAGCGCTCCATTAATAAATAGGGGCGCTCCAGGGCGCGCTGCGACCACCACAGGGTCGCGCCCAGGGCGATGCACACGGTAACCAGCAACAGGGTATTGAAATTGGTGAGCAGCTTCAGGCGCATGTCCGGTGTCTACCAACGGCCGAATGGTAAGCGCCTGAAGTTATTGCGTTTTTATGACCGGGTTATGACGAAGCGGGCGGTTCGGTGAAAAAAACTGGCACTTTGCCTTTATGCTTCGACCCGTTGCACGCAGTTGCGCCCGGCACCCTTGGCCCGGTAAAGCGCCTCGTCGGCGGCGGTGGCCATGCTCAGGGCATCCAGGCCTTCGCTCAGTTGCACAACGCCTGCGCTGAAGGTGCAAGACAGGTCACGCGGCTGGGCCGGGTAGTGGATCTCGGCAAAGCGCCGGCGGATCTCGTCGAGCACCTTGTGCGCCGAACCCAGGTCGGTGTTGGGCATGACGATGGCGAACTCCTCACCGCCGTAGCGGCCGATGAAGTCGGTTTTGCGCAGGCGTTGTTTAAGGAACAGCGCCAGGCTCTTGATCACCCGGTCGCCCATGGGGTGGCCGTGGCTGTCGTTGACCTTCTTGAAGTGATCGATATCGAGCATGGCGAAACTCAGCGGCTGCTGTTCGCGGCGTGCACGGAAGCTGCAGTCTTCCAGCAGTTGCAGGATGTGGGTGTGGTTGTACAGCCCGGTGAGGCTGTCACGCACCATCCGCGCCTTGAGGTTGCGCGCGCGGGCCGCGCGGTTGCGCACGGTGGTGATCAGGTGCCGGGAGCGGATCGGCTTGGTCAAAAAATCATCACCACCCTCGCTCATGGCATCGAGCTGTTTATCCAGGTCGTCTTCGGCCGACAGGTAGATGATCGGCACGCTGACATAACGGTCGTTGTGGCGGATGACCTTGGCCAGCTCCGTGCCGGTGCAGGCCGGCATGTACATGTCGAGGATGATCAGGTCGGGCTGGAAGTCGGCAAGCTCGGCCATGGTCTGGATCGGGTCGATCAGGGTGCGGGTGACGATCCCGGCGCTGTTGAGCAGGCGTTCGGTGTGCAGGGCCTGGGCCCGCGAGTCGTCGATGATCAGCACCTTGAAGGGTTCGTACTGGGTGACGCTGGTCAGCAACTCGACCTTTTCCAGCAGGCTTGAGGCTTCCAGGGTGCCGGTAAGAAACTCCTGGCCGCCGGCGCGGACCGCGGCCAGGCGCGTCGGCGTGTCGGTTTCGTGCAGGCTGAAGAACAGCAACGGCACCCGCTGCTCCAGGCCCTGCTGGGCCTGGGCGGCCAGTTGCAGGCCGACACCGGGGCCGGTGAAGTCGACGTCCATGACGATTGCCGAGGGCAGGCGTTCGCTCATGGTCGCCTGGAACGCGGCGGCGCTGTACAAGGCCTGTACACCGA
The DNA here is from genome assembly GCF_050435905.1 of Pseudomonas sp. 2835. Classification (NCBI taxonomy): domain Bacteria; kingdom Pseudomonadati; phylum Pseudomonadota; class Gammaproteobacteria; order Pseudomonadales; family Pseudomonadaceae; genus Pseudomonas; species Pseudomonas sp. 2835. Next base: position 7,946 of record NZ_JBNDLE010000025.1, read on the forward strand.
GGCCGAAGAATTCCAGTTGCTGGGCCAGGCGTTCCGCGCGGTCGTGGTCCTGGAGCATGATGTATACCGGCTTGCGCAACGGCGGCAGCGGCACTTGCTCAAGCTGGTCGCCCTGGCGCAGGCCGGTGCGCGACAGACGTTGCATCAGCCGGTTGAGGTCGCTGATCAGCTGGCTGCTCAGGCGAGCGCTGTTGGCCTCGACCGCCTCCAGGGCATGGCCGATGGCCTCGGCCAGCTGGCTGTGCTCGGGCTGCTCGAAGCGCTCGGCGTAGCGTTGCAGGCGCAGGTTGGCTTCGCACAGCTCACCCAGGTCGCCGGTGGACCACTCGCTGCGCTGCAGGCGCTGCCAGATCTCGAGGATTTGCCGGGCCTGATGAATGACCCGCTGGGCAAAGTGTTGCTTGAGGCGCTCACGACTGGGGTCTTCTGGCTCGGTCATGTCCTGACTACTTGTAAGGGGTGAGGCTGAGTTCGAGTGATGGCTCTATGCTAGCACCACTTTCCCGGCAATCGAGTGCCTTGTATCAATTAACTGTACAAGTCCGTTTATTCATTTGCTGACCCAATAGTCGCTTATGCGAAGCGCCGTGCTTGATTTATAGTGCAGCGATACTTGCCGACCCCGGCAGGTGGCGCGCGGCATAAAAAGCCCATTGCGCTGGCACGAAGCCCGGGGGTTGCGGTCGAACCCCTTGAACCGACGTGACTGAAAGGACAACGCCATGCTGGACTGGAAAAACCGTACAGGCAAAGCCGAGGCGCGTGAGCGGGTCGAACCGCGCACCGCCGCCACCCGCAGCTATTTTGGCGGGTTGTTCTTCAGCCGCGCCCTGGGCTCGCTGATCGGCCTGTACCTGCTGGTATGCGTGGGCCTGGGCTGGTACTGGAGCGATGAGCCCGACCTGTTCCCGGTGCAGCAAAACGCCCAGGCGGCCGCCGAAAAAACCGGCAAGCAAATGGTCGTCGGCTACACCACCATCGAAACCCTCAAGACCGTTGCCGGCACCCTGCTGAACAAGCCCGGCGGCTACATTTCCAACGACCGCTTCCCGCCAGGCCTGTGGATGGACAACATGCCCAGCTGGGAATACGGCGTGCTGGTCCAGGTGCGTGACCTGAGCCGCGCCCTGCGCAAGGACTTCGCCCGCTCGCAGTCGCAGTCCACCGAGGACGCTGACCTTGCCAAGGCCGAGCCGCGCTTCAACTTCGACAACAAGAGCTGGATCCTGCCGTCGAGCGAATCGGAGTTCCAGGAAGGCATCAACTCGCTGACCCGCTACCAGAACCGCCTGGCCTCGCCGGATCAGCAGGGCGCGCTGTTCTACACCCGCGCCGACAACCTCAACAACTGGCTGGGTGATGTCGCCACCCGCCTGGGTTCGCTGTCGCAGCGCCTGTCGGCAAGTGTCGGCCGGGTCAAGCTCAACAGCACCCTGAAGACCGAGTCGGTGGTGCCGGGCCAGGTCCCGCAGGTTGACGAGGAAGTGGTCGAGACCCCATGGCTGCAGATCGACAACGTGTTCTACGAAGCCCGCGGTCAGGCCTGGGCACTGTCGCACCTGCTGCGCGCCATCGAGGTCGACTTCGCCGATGTGCTGGCGAAGAAGAACGCCACGGTCAGCGTGCGCCAGATCATCCGTGAGCTGGAAGCCTCGCAGGAGCCGCTGTGGAGCCCGATGGTGCTCAATGGCAGCGGCTTTGGCATGTGGGCCAACCACTCGCTGGTCATGGCCAACTACATCTCGCGGGCCAACGCGGCAGTGATCGACCTGCGTCAACTGCTGACCCAGGGCTGATCCGTGTCGATCTCCAAGCAGGAGGCGGCGCACCGCGCGGCCTCCGACCTCGAACTGATTGCCTGGGTCGACGAAGACGACCGCCTGCTCGGCGCCTTGCCCCGTGCCGAACTACGCGATCGCGGGCTGATCGGCCGCGGTACCTACATCCTGCTGTTCAACTCCGCCGGCGAGTTGTGTGTGCACCGGCGCACCGAGAGCAAGGCAATCTACCCCGGTTACTGGGATGTCGCTGCCGGTGGCATGGTCCAGGCCGGTGAGAGCTTTGCCGAATCGGCAGCCCGCGAGCTGGAAGAAGAGCTCGGGGTAAGTGGCGTCGAGCTCACCGCCCATGAGTGTTTTTTCTTCGACCAGACCGGCAACCGGCTCTGGTGCGCGGTGTTCTCGGCGGTCTGGGACGGGCCTTTGCGCCTGCAGCCCGAAGAGGTCAGCGAGGCGCACTTCATCGCCGTCGAGCAGGCCCTGGCCGACAGCCGGCAACAGCCGTATTGCCCCGATTCGCTGGCTGCCTTGCAGCGCTACCTCGGCCGTCGGGCCTGACGTCGCTAAACACATGCAAAATGGCGCAGTTTTGTACTTAGCATTCGCGACATTTATCGTTACACTGCGCGGCCTTTAAAGGCTGCCGCATGCTTCTTGCGGCAGTTGCGCTGCCCCTGCCAGAGTGGGGCTTCGCGGTCGGTACCCCGCCAGGGGCGTCGACCAGTTTTTATCCTCACCGTAGAGGATCAAAAGTGGCCAAGAAAGCCGCATCATTCGCCGCCCTCGGTGGCCTGGTGTTCTCCACTGATGCAGGCCGGCATTGCCCGGACTGCAGCAAACCCATAGATGCCTGCATCTGCAAACAGACGCTCATCCCCGAAGGCGATGGCATTGCTCGCGTGCGTCGCGAAAGCAAGGGCCGTGGCGGCAAGACGGTGACGACCATCAGCGGCGTGCCGCTGCCCCTGGAACAGCTCAAGGATCTGGCCAGCACGCTCAAGCGCCGCTGCGGAACCGGCGGCGCGTTGAAAGACGGGGTCATCGAAATCCAGGGCGATCATGTCGAGCTGTTACTGGCCGAGCTGATCAAACAGGGCTTCAAAGCGAAAAAGTCCGGCGGCTGAAGACTGCATCGCGATTTTTTGCAATTCGCTTTCTAAACTCGTTCCCGTAGGAAGGGTCTATCCCTGAACACGGATAATCGTCACTTTCAGGTTTTACACTGCGCCCGCCCCATGCAGGCCGGTGTTTTTCGACTTTCTATATAGGGGACTTCAATGTCCGTACGACGCACACGCAAAGACGATGGCAGCCAATGGACAGTTGCGGACAGCCGCAGTGTTTACGGCATTCGCCATTGGGGGGCCGGCTACTTCGCAATCAACGAGGCCGGGCGCGTCGAAGTCCGCCCGAACGGGCCAGGCAGTGCGCCGATCGACCTGTTCGAACAGGTCGACGAGCTGCGCAAGAGCGGCCTGTCGCTGCCGTTGCTGGTACGTTTTCCGGACATCCTCCAGGACCGCGTGCGCCAGCTGACCGGCGCTTTTGACGCCAACATCGCGCGCCTGGAGTACCAGAGCCAGTACACCGCGCTGTACCCGATCAAGGTCAACCAGCAAGAAGCGGTGGTGGAAAACATCATCGCCACCCAGAACGTCTCCATTGGCCTGGAAGCCGGCTCCAAGCCCGAGCTGCTGGCCGTGCTGGCGCTGGCACCGAAGGGCGGCACTATCGTCTGCAACGGTTACAAGGACCGCGAGTTCATCCGCCTGGCGCTGATGGGCCAGAAGCTCGGCCACAACGTGTTCATCGTCATCGAGAAAGAGTCGGAAGTGGCTCTGGTGATCGAAGAAGCCGCCGAGCTCAAGGTCAAGCCGCAGGTCGGCCTGCGCGTACGCCTGTCGTCGCTGGCCTCGAGCAAGTGGGCCGATACCGGTGGCGAGAAGTCCAAGTTCGGTCTTTCGGCGGCGCAACTGATCTCGGTGGTGCAGCGTTTTCGCGATGCCGGCCTGGATCAGGGCATTCGCCTGCTGCACTTTCACATGGGCTCGCAGATCGCCAACCTGGCCGACTACCAGCACGGGTTCAAGGAAGCCATCCGTTACTACGGCGAGCTGCGTGCGCTGGGCCTACCGGTCGATCACATCGACGTCGGCGGCGGCCTGGGCGTGGACTACGACGGTACCCACTCGCGCAACGCCAGCTCGATCAACTACGACATGGATGACTACGCCGGTGTCGTGGTCGGCATGCTCAAGGAGTTCTGCGATGCCCAGGGCCTGCCGCATCCGCACATCTTCTCGGAAAGCGGCCGCTCGCTGACCGCGCACCACGCCGTGCTGGTGGTGCAGGTGACTGACGTCGAGAAACACAACGACGAAGTGCCGCTGATCGAGAACAAGGAAAGCCTGCCCGAGACCGTGCAGTGGCTGGCCGACCTGCTCGGCCCGACCGATATCGAGATGGTCACCGAGACCTACTGGCGCGCCACTCACTACATGAGCGACGTTGCTGCCCAGTACGCCGACGGCAAGATCACCCTGGCCGAGAAAGCCCTGGCCGAGCAGTGCTACTTTGCTGTGTGCCGGCGCCTGCATAACTCGCTCAAGGCCCGTCAGCGCTCGCACCGCCAGGTGCTCGACGAGCTCAATGACAAGCTGGCCGACAAGTACATCTGCAACTTCTCGGTGTTCCAGAGCCTGCCGGACACCTGGGCCATCGGCCAGGTCTTGCCGATCCTGCCGCTGCATCGCCTCGACGAAGAGCCGCTGCGCCGCGCCGTGCTGCAGGACCTGACCTGCGACTCGGACGGCAAGATCAACCAGTACGTCGACGAGCAGAGCATCGAGACCAGCCTGCCGGTACACGCGATCAACGAGGGTGAAGACTACCTGCTGGGTATCTTCCTGGTCGGTGCCTACCAGGAAATTCTCGGTGACATGCACAACCTGTTCGGTGACACCGACTCGGTGAACATCTACCAGAACCCGAACGGCAGCGTGTACCACGCCGGTATCGAGACCCACGACACCATCGAAGACATGCTGCGCTACGTGCACCTGTCGCCGGAGGAGTTGATGACTCATTACCGTGACAAGTGCGCCAGCGCCAAGATCACTGCCCGTGAGAAGACCCAGTTCCTCGACGCCCTGCGTCTGGGCCTGACCCGCTCCTCGTACCTGTCGAGCTGATCAGGGGTGCGGGTCGCGTGCAGTCACTGGCTGCGCGTCGACCCTATCGCCGGCAAGGCCGGCTCCCACAGGGGCGGCATGATGCTGAATCTGTGGGAGCGGCGGTGCGGCGATCCGACTTGACCCGCGATGCTTTCAACTACTTCCAGCCAGCTCATGCCTCACATCTTTAGTCCTCAGGACTTGTGGCTGTCAGCTCGATGATCAACGGAATAGCCTGATCGTTCTCCCTGAGAATGGCGATGCTGGAGAATCGGTACACCGTCGATTGTGTCCGTGCCCTGATCCGCCGCCCGTCTACAGCGACAATCGCCCCCGATTGGCGGGAGACGAGAAACGGCGTCTGATCTTGCAGGTTGTTGAGCACTGCTTTGTCGTCGGGTTGTCGTTCTGCAACGTAATAAAGGTAGGTGTGGCCAACGGTGGCGCCGCCGCTATCACTTAGTACTTCATAGACCGCACTGTGTGTTCCAACGGGTAGGGTATTCACCACCGCACTCAGATGTGGCTGAGGCGCACCGCTCATGAATATCCAGGCGAATTGCAGTACCGCGATAACAGTGAGAATGCCCACCAGCCATTTAGTAGCCGAAAGATTTCGCATATTCAATGCCGGCCTTGATCCATTCCTGATCTTGAGGGTCGTCGCCAAATGGGACGTCTCCCCACCACTTTCCAAAGCCTGAGTCACTGGTGCCCGCTCGGCTTTGCGCCCAACCGGCAGCTCTCAACAAGACGTTAGGTGAGATCCCTGCCGCAGTTCCACATGCGCCGTAGTTGAAGTTGCCGAAAGCTTCGTATTGGCGACCATGCTGTTTGTAGTCCCACTCGCCTCGATTTCTGACCTTCGAATAGAACCAGGAAAAAAGAAAACCAGTGCCGCCATTCTTGAAGAAATTTCGCTCGAGGCTGGCCGTTTGCATATTTGAATATATGGACGCGCCACCAGGTGCCGGAGGAGGATACATAAAGAGCTTCCTGCAAAAGTTAGACTGATACAACTGATTGCCCCTCCATGGGTCACCCAGTGTCAGGAATTGGACTTTTGCCGGTCAAACCCAAGTTGTGACATTTCTTCGCACGCCACTGAGGGCGCTGATGTAAATCCGCGCCATCATTTAGCGCACAAACCACCCATCCCGCCGCTGCAATCGCCAGCCCATCACCCCCAGCGTTACCCCGCGCAAGGCCATGAACAGCAGAAACCCCAGCCACAAGCCGTGGTTGCCCAGATCGCGGGCGACATAGGCGACCGGCAGGGCGATGAGCACGCTGAGCAGCATGCCGTTGCGCATCTCCCGTGCCCGCGTGGCGCCGATGAACAAGCCATCGAGCAGATAGCTCCACACCGCGATCAACGGCAGCAAGGCCAGGTACGGCAAGTACTGGTAGGCGGTTTCGCGCACGTTGGCGATGTCGGTCTGCATATTGATGAACAGATGCCCACCGAGCAAAAACAGTACGGCAAAGCCGCTGCTGGCCAGCAGCGACCAGCCGCAGGCGACGGTCAGCGAGCGCCTTAATGCCTGGCGATCGCCGGCGCCGATGGCGTGCCCGCACAGCGCTTCGACCGCATGGGCCAGGCCGTCGAGGGCGTAGGCGGTGAGCAGCAGGCCGTTGAGCAGCAAGGCATTGGCCGCCACAGTTGCCTCACCCAGGCGTGCGCCTTGCACGGTGATCAGGAAGAACACCGCTTGCAGCGCCAGGCTGCGGATGAAGATGTCGCGGTTGACGCTCAGCAACGGCCGCCAGCTCTGCCAGCGCGCCAGCAGAGCCCAGGCGATCTGTCCGGGGTAGGCGCGCAGGGCCGGGCGGGTCAGGGCCAGGCCGAGCAGGGCGGCGCTCCATTCGGCAATCACCGAGGCCCGCGCCGAGCCGATCACGCCCCAGTCCAGGCCGAGCACGAACCACAGGTTGAGGGCGATGTTGAGCAGGTTGGTGGTCAGCAGGATTGCCAGCGGCGCCTTGGCGTTCTGGGTGCCGAGGAACCAGCCAACCAGGGCGAAGCTGGCCAGCGCTGCCGGCAGCCCGAGCAGGCGGGTTTGGAAGAAGTCGTGGGTCGATTGCTCCAGCGCCGCCGAGGGCTGCATAAGTTGCAGCGCCAGGTGGCTGAACGGCAGGGCCAGCACACCCAGCAGCAGGGCGAAAAACAGCGCCAGCAACAGGCCCTGGAGCAACACCTGGCGCAGTGCTGCGCCGTCGGCACGGCCCGCCGCCTGGGCGGCGAAACCGGTCGAGCCCATGCGCAGAAAGCCCATGACCCAGGCCAGGAAGGTGTACAGGCTGGCGCCCACCGCCACCGCGCCGAGCTGATGGGCGTGGGGCAGGTGGCCGATCACGGCGCTGTCGACCAGGGCCACCAGCGGTACGGAGATATTCGAAAGTATCATCGGCGCGGCCAGCGCCCAGACCTTGATATGGGTCGGGCGGTCGCGCCAGTCGGTCAGCAAACGGGACATGAAAGCTCCTGGCAAGCCGGCATTGTAGCCGCTGCGGGCACCAAATCGTGCGAAGGCGGTCTCACATCCGCTCGCCGCATCACCGTTGCGGCGCGGTTGATATATAGTGCACCCCTAAGATTCCGCTGCCCGAGAGTTACTACTCCCATGCTCAACAAAGGATTGTTGCTGGCCTGCGCGCTGGCCTTGCTCAGTGCCTGCGATTCGTCTGCCCCGGACAAACCGGCTCCCGCCGCCCCGCCTGCGCAGACCCAGGACCAACCCGCAGCCCCGGCCCCGGCCGCCCCGGCTGCACCCGCAGACGCGGCCAAGCCCGCTGCGGCCAAGGACGATGCCGCGACCCTGGCCAAGCGTTATGCCGGCCGCGAGCTGAGTGTGGTGGATGTCTCGGAAGTTCAGGTCGATGGCGCCAGCGCCCTGGCCCTGACCTTTTCGGTACCGCTGGATGACCAGCAGAACTTCGCCGACAAGGTGCACCTGGTCGATACCGTCAAAGGCAAGGTCGACGGCGCCTGGGAGCTTTCCGCCAACAAGATGGAGCTGCGCCTGCGCCATCTGGAGCCGCAGCGCAAACTGGTGCTGACCATCGACGCCGGGCTGCTCGCAGTCAACGGCAAGCGCCTGCCTGCCGAGTCGATCAGTCGCCTGGAAACCCGCGACATGCAATCGACCATCGGCTTCGCCAGCCGTGGCTCGCTGCTGCCGACGCGACTGGCCGAAGGCCTGCCGGTGATCGCCCTTAACGTCAACAAGGTCGATGTCGAGTTCTTCCGCATCAAGTCGGACAAACTGTCGCCGTTCCTTGCCACCTGGGGCCGCAACAGCAGTCTGTACTACTACACGTCCAAGGAAATCCTGGACATGACCGAGCTGGTCTACAGCGGCCGCTTCGACCTCAACCCGGCGAAGAACACCCGCGAGACCGTGCTGCTGCCGATTGCCGGCATCAAGCCGTTGCAAGAGCCAGGTGTATACCTGGCGGTAATGCGCGCCTCCGGTACCTACGACTACACGCAACCGGCGACGCTGTTCACCCTCAGTGACATCGGCGTCTCGGCGCACCGTTACCAGAACCGCCTGGATGTCTTCACCCAGGGCCTGGAAGGCGGCAAGGCGCTGAGCGGCGTCGAGCTGGAACTGCTCGACGGCGAAGGCCGCGTGCTGGCCCAGGCCAAGACCGACAGCGACGGCCATGCCCAGTTGCCGACGCCACCGAAGGCCGAAACCCTGCTGGCCCATCAGGGCGTGCACACCACCATGCTGCGCCTCAATAGCGCTGCCCTGGACCTGGCCGAATTCGACATCACCGGCCCCCAAGCCAACCCGCTGCAGTTCTTCGTGTTCGGCCCGCGCGACCTTTATCGCCCGGGTGAAACCGTGTTGCTCAACGGCCTGTTGCGTGACCAGGACGGCCGCCCGCTCAAGCCGCAACCGGTGACCGTGGAAGTGCGCCGTCCGGATGAGCAGATCAGCCGCAAGTTCGTCTGGGAAGCCGATGCCAATGGCTTCTATCAGTACCAGCTGCAACTGGCCGATGAAGCGCCGACCGGGCGCTGGCAGTTGCTGTTCGACCTCGGCGGTGGCAAGAAGCAGGTGTTCGAGTTCCTTGTCGAAGACTTCCTGCCCGAGCGTCTGGCCCTGGAACTCAAGGGCAGCGACAAGCCCCTGAGCCCGGACCAGACTGCGCAGATCAAGGTCAACGGTCGCTACCTGTACGGCGCCCCGGCTTCGGGCAATCGCCTGAGCGGCCAGGCCTATGTGCGCCCGCTGCGTGAAGCGGTGCCGGCACTGCCTGGCTACCAGTTCGGTTCGATCACCGAAGAGGAGCTGAGCCAGGACCTGGAGCTGGACGAAGTCACTCTGGACAGCAACGGCAAGACCACCCTGAACATCGAAAGCAAATGGTCCGAGGCCCGTTCGCCGCTGCAACTGACCGTGCAGGCCAGCCTGCAGGAGTCCGGTGGCCGGCCGATCACCCGCCGTCTTGAACAACCGATCTGGCCAGCCGGGCGTCTGCCTGGCTTGCGCGGTCTGTTCGAGGGTGAAGAAACCGACGGCGAAGGCCCGGTGGAATTCGAAGTGCTGGTGGCCGACCCGCAAGGCAACAAGCTGGCGGTCAACAATCTCAAGGTACGCCTGATCCGCGAGCGCCGCGACTACTACTGGAACTACTCGCAGAGCGACGGCTGGAGCTACAACTACAACGAGAAGTTCCTGGTCCAGAACGAAGAGACGGTCAACGTCAAGGCCGGCTCCACCGCCCGGGTCAACTTCCTGGTTGATTGGGGCCCGTACCGTGTCGAGGTCGAAGACCCGCAGACCGGCCTGGTGTCGAGCGGGCGTTTCTGGGCCGGCTACCGTGCCCAGGACAACGCCGACGGCGGCGCCGTGCGTCCGGACCAGGTCAAGCTGGCCCTGGACAAACCGTCATATAGCGATGGCGCAACGGCCAACATCACCGTCACGCCGCCTGCTGCAGGCACCGGCTACCTGATGGTCGAGTCCAGCGAAGGCCCGCTGTGGTGGGAAGAAATCGACGTGCCCGCCGAAGGCAAGAGTTTTGCCGTCAAGCTTGATCCGAAGTGGGCGCGCCACGACCTGTATGTCAGTGCCCTGGTGATCCGCCCGGGTGAGCGCAAGGTCAACGCCACGCCGAAACGCGCTGTGGGTGTGCTGCACCTGCCGCTGGATCGCCACGAGCGCAAGCTGGCGGTAACGCTTGCTGCGCCTGAAAAAATGCGTCCAAAGCAGCCGCTGACCGTCAAGGTGCAAGCGCGCAACGCCGACGGCAGCGTGCCCAAGCAGGTGCATGTACTGCTGGCGGCGGTGGACGTGGGTATCCTCAACATCACCGAGTTCGAAACCCCCGACCCGTTCACCGGCATGTTCGGCCGCAAGGCTTATGGCGCTGACCAACTGGATATCTACGGCCAGTTGATCGAAGCCGGGCAGGGCCGTCTGGCCAGCCTGGCCTTCGGTGGTGACGCGGCCATGGCCAAGGGCGGCAAGCGCCCGAACACCACGGTGACCATCGTTGCCAAGCAAAGCGCCCCGGTAACCCTCAATGACAAGGGCGAAGGTGAAGCGACGGTCGATATCCCTGATTTCAACGGTGAGCTGCGGCTGATGGCTCAGGCCTGGACCGACGAGCGCTACGGCATGGCCGAAGCCAAGACCGTGGTCGCCGCGCCGTTGATTGCCGAGCTTTCGGCGCCGCGCTTCCTCGCCGGCGGCGACCGCACCACCCTGGCCCTGGACCTCTCCAACCTGTCGGGCAAGGCACAGAACCTGACCGTGCGCCTGAGCACCGAAGGCCAGCTGAGCCTGCTCGGCGCCGCCGAACAAACCCTGAGCCTCACCGAAGGCAAGCGCGTCACCTTGCTGGTGCCGGTGCAGGCCAACGGTGGCCTGGGCCAGGGCAAGGTCAAGGTCAAGGTCGAGGTGCAGGGCCTGCAACTGCCAGGCGAGTCGGCCACGGCCTTCAGCCGCGACTGGACCCTGGGCATTCGCCCGGCCTACCCGGCGATGCTGCAGCACTATCGTGTCGCCCTCAAAGACCAACCCTGGACCCTGCCGGAAGCTGACCTGGCGCTGTTCGAGCCATCGGGCCTCGAGGCCTCGTTGGCCCTGTCGAGCCGCCCGCCGCTGAACTTGGCCGAGCAGATCCGTGCGCTCGAAGCCTATCCGTACGGTTGCCTGGAGCAGACCACCAGTGGCCTGTACCCGTCGCTGTACGCCGATGCCGCAACGCTCAAGCGCCTGGGCATCGCGGGTGAGCCGGCGGACGTGCGCAAGCGCAAAATCGAGATGGGCATCGAGCACTTGTTGGGCATGCAGCGCTACAACGGCAGCTTTGGCCTGTGGAGCGCTGACGACGAGGAAGAATACTGGCTGACCGCCTATGTCACCGACTTCCTCCTGCGTGCCCGCGAGCAAGGTTATGCCGTACCGCCCGAGGCCCTGAAGAAGGCCAGCGAGCGCCTGCTGCGCTACCTGCAGGAGCGCAACCTGATCGAAGTCAGCTACAGCCAGAACGCCGAGCACAGCCGCTTTGCCGTTCAGTCGTATGCCGCCCTGGTGCTGGCGCGTACCCAGCAAGCGCCGCTGGGTGCCCTGCGCAGCCTGTTCGAGCGGCGCAGCGATGCGCGTTCCGGCTTGCCGCTGGTACAGCTGGCCATCGCTCTCGACAAGATGGGCGACAAGCCACGTGCGCAACAGGCGCTGCAGGCTGGCCTGGCCGTGACCCGCAGCGAAAATTCCTGGCTGGCTGATTATGGTAGCCCGGTACGTGACCAGGCGCTGATCTTGTCGCTGCTCACCGAGAACAACCTGGCCAGCGACAAGCTAGATGCACGGCTGTTCGAGCTCTCCGATCAGATGGCGGGTAACCGCTGGCTGTCGACCCAGGAGCGCAACGCGCTGTTCCTTGCCGGTCGTGGCCTGCTGCGCAAGCCTGAAGGCAACTGGTCGGCACGCCTGGACAGCGCCGGTGAAGTGCGCGAATTCAACAACGAGCAATCGGGGATGAAACTCGAAGGCCCGCTGCTGGCCTCGCCGCTAACCATCCAGAACGAAGGCAGCGAGACGCTGTTCCAGCAACTGACCCTGTCCGGTTATCCGCGCCAGGCCCCGGTTGCCCGTGGCAGTGGCATGACCATTCGCCGCGAGTTCCTCGGCATGAATGGCCAGGCGCTGGACATCAAGGCGCTCAAGAGCGGTGACCTGGTGCTGGTGCACCTGGCGGTGACGGCCAACACCCAGGTGCCGGACGCGCTGGTGGTCGATCTGCTGCCGGCGGGCCTGGAGCTGGAAAACCAGAACCTGGCGCAAAGCGCAGCAAGCCTGGAGAACGCCAGCAGTGCGGTGAAGCAATGGCGCGAGTCGATGCAGAACGCTGCTGTGGTGCATCAGGAGTTTCGTGATGACCGCTACGTGGCGGCGCTGAGTATCGACCAATACTCCACCACCCACCTGCTGTACCTGGCCCGCGCGGTAACCCCGGGGACCTACAAGGTACCGCCGCCGCAGGTCGAGTCGATGTACCGGCCGAACTACAACGCGGTGGGCGAGTCGCCTGCCGAGTTGGTGGTCAAAGGCCGCTGACACAGGGCTTTGTGGGAGCGGATGACTCCGCTCCCACAGGTTCTGAATTGCTCAGTGAATGATCCAGCTCAGCACCCACAAACCCAGCACCAGCCAGATGATGCCGAGTATGATCGAAGCGCGCATGAAGGCGCGGATCGCCGAGTACAGCAACATCAGGCCGACGATCAGGGCGAGGATGCTGACCAGCGAAGTGTCCATGCCCAGGGTGCGTGACAGGCCCTCGATAAAATTGCCACCGGCGTTGGCCAGCAGGTTGAACAATCCGCTAAGGCCGTCGACGATAAACCGGATCACCGCCCCCAGCGCCTGGCCGAGCCACTCGAAAAAACCTTCTACATGCATAGTTGCTTCCTGATGATCAATTCGGCGAATGCGCCGTTGCCAAGCCTTTGGCCATGCCTTGGCCGGGTCGGTTCCCTACGTAGCTGCTACGCCAGGAGGGCCTGATGCACATCTTAGCTCGCCTGCGTGGCGCAATCAGAAAACCCCTGGGCTTGCTGCTTGCCGTCCCGTTGCTGCTGATAGCCCTGTTGTGGCTTGCCGACCGCATCTGGCCGTTGCCGATGCCGGCTGATGACCTCGCCCGGGTGGTCCTGGCCGAAGACGGCACGCCGCTGTGGCGCTTTGCCGATGCCGACGGGGTGTGGCGCTATCCGGTCAGTGCCGAGCAGGTTTCGCCCTATTACCTGGAGGCGTTGCTGACCTACGAAGACCGCTGGTTCTACCATCACCCCGGGGTCAACCCGCTGGCCCTGGGCCGCGCGGCCTGGCAGAACCTGCGGGGCGGCCGGGTGTTGTCCGGAGGCAGCACCCTGTCGATGCAGGTGGCGCGCCTGCTCGATCCGCATTCGCGCACGTTGCCCGGCAAGCTGCGCCAGCTGTGGCGTACCGCGCAACTGGAGTGGCACCTGTCGAAGGCGCAGATCCTCGAGATCTACCTCAACCGTGCGCCGTTCGGCGGCACCTTGCAGGGTGTCGCAGCGGCCAGTTGGGCCTATCTTGGCAAGTCGCCGATGCACCTGACGCCTTCGGAGGCGGCCTTGCTCGCGGTGCTCCCCCAGGCGCCCAGCCGCCTGCGCCCGGATCGTCACCCGGAGCGGGCCCAGGCGGCGCGCGACAAGGTCTTGCAGCGCCTGGCCGAATACCAGGTGTGGCCGCAGCAACGGGTCGCCGAAGCAGAAGAGGAACCGCTGTTGCTGGCACCACGTCAGGAGCCGGCGCTGGCGCCCCTATTGGCGCGGCGCCTGAACCGCCCGCACAGCCCGCCGTTGATTCGCACCACCCTCGATGCCTCGTTGCAACGGCGCCTGGAAGACCTGCTGCTGGGTTGGCGGGCGCGGCTGCCGGAGCGTACCTCGGCAGCGATCCTGGTGGTCGAGGCGCAGAACATGGCGGTGCGCGCCTACCTGGGGTCGGTGGACCTGAATGACGAGCGCCGCTTTGGCCACGTCGACATGATCAGCGCCCTGCGTTCCCCCGGCTCGACCCTCAAGCCGTTCCTCTATGGCATGGCCATGGACGATGGCCTGATCCATTCCGAGTCGTTGCTGCAGGATGTGCCGCGCCGCTACGGCGACTATCGCCCGGGCAACTTCTCCATGGGCTTCAGCGGGCCGGTGGCGGCCAGCTCCGCCCTGGCCCTGTCGTTGAACCTGCCCGCAGTGCAACTGCTGGAAGCCTTCGGGCCGAAACGTTTTGCCGCGCAGATGCGCAGTGGCGGCGTGCCGTTGATCTTGCCGCCGCTGGCCGAGCCGAACCTGTCGCTGATTCTCGGCGGCGCCGGTAGCCGCCTGGAAGACCTGGTCGGCGGTTACGCAGCGTTTTCCCGTGATGGCCTCAGTGCGCCAATCCGCCTGCAACCGGATGATCCATTGCTTGAGCGGCGCCTGCTGTCGCCGGGCAGTGCCTGGATCATCCGGCGGATTCTCAGCGGCCAGGCGCGCCCGGACCGCGACCCTCACGCAGAGCTTGTGCAGCGCCCGCAACTGGCCTGGAAGACCGGCACCAGCTATGGCTTTCGTGATGCCTGGTCGATTGGCGTGGGCCCGCGTTACCTGATCGGTATCTGGATCGGGCGCCCGGATGGCACGCCGGTGCCCGGCCAGTTCGGCCTGGCCTCGGCGGCGCCGTTGATGCTGCAGGTGCATGACGTGCTGAGCAACCGCGACAGCCAGCGCGGCATTGCCGCGCCAGTGGCGGCGGTGCCGGCCAACGTCGGGGTTGCGGCGATCTGCTGGCCGCTCGGGCAACCCATGGCCCGCCAGGACTCCAACTGCCGGCGCCAGCGATTTGCCTGGACCCTGGACGGCACCACGCCGCCGACCTTGCTGGCCCAGGACCAGCCCTTGAGCGTCGGCTTGCGCGAGACGGTTTGGGTCAACGATCAGGGCTTGCGTGTCGATGCCACCTGCGCCGGCGCCCAGGCCCGGGACATCGCCCTCTGGCCATCGCCGCTGGAGCCCTGGTTGCCGCGGGTGGAGCGCCGCGAGGCGCGCTTGCCCAAGGTCGATCCGCAGTGCCCGCCGCAGGTGCCGGCCAGCGCGCCGCCATTGTCGATCGTTGGCGTGCGCCAGGGCGACCAGTTGCGCCGCCCGGCCACCAGCAGCGAGCCGTTGCGCTTCAAGGTCTCGGCCCTTGGCGGTAACGGTCGCCACTGGTGGTTCCTCAACGGGGCGCCACTGGGCGAAACCAGTGGCCAGGAAAACCTCACGGCAAGCTTCGATCAGGCCGGGCGCTTCGAGTTGAGCGCCCTGGATGAAAGCGGCGAAACCGCCCGGGTCGAATTCCAGGTCAATGACTGACACCGCCGATTAGACGATGCCGGGGCCAGCACCTACGCTTGGATTGACGAGGCCGCCGTCCTGGCGGCCTTGTACTGTTCGGGATCATGGAGCGTCCGATGCGTGCCTTGGCTGTCGCGATTGTTGGGTTGTCCTGGGCGGGCGTGGCCAATAGCGAACCCTTGCCGCGCTTTCTCTACAGCCACGATATCGAACGAAACCTGCCGGCGCCCAACCTGCCGGCCGATGCCTACCGGCCGAGCAACCCCGGGGTGCAGGTGCCGATCCCGGTGACCCAGGCCCAGCCATTGTTGCGCAGCACGCGGATCTTCCTGCGCAAGGTGCGCTTCGAAGGCGGCAGCATCTATCCGTTGAGTGACCTGCGCGACAACTACCAGGGCCTGGTCGGCCGCGAGGTCAGCCTCGGCGAGCTGATCGACGCCACCCAGCGCCTGACCCGGCGCTACCAGCAGGACGGCTACCTGCTGTCGCATGCCTATCTGCCCGAACAGGACTTCGCCGATGGCCGGGTGCGGGTGGTGCTGGTCGAAGGCTACATCGATGAGCTCGACCTGCACGGCGACGTGGGCCCGGCGGCGGCCTATGTGGAACAACTGGTGGGCCGGCTCAAGGCCGAGCGGCCGCTGACCCGCGTGACCTTTGAGCGTTATATCGCCCTGATGAGTCGCCTGCCGGGGTTCAGCGTGCAGGCACGCTTGGCGCCTGCCAACCCTGTCAGTGGCACCAGCCGGCTGATCGTCGAGGCCACGCGCCGGCCGTTCAGTGGCGGCCTGACTGTTACCGATGGCACCCGCGATGACCCCCAGGCCTTGCTCACCGTGAGCAGCAACGCACAGACGGCGCTGGCCGAACAGTTCAGCGTCACCGCCCTGGCGCCGCGCGGGGAAGATCACGAAAGCTACTTTCGCCTGGATTACTCCCAGTACCTGGACGATCAGGGTAGCCAGCTGCACCTGTCGGCGTCGCGATACGACAGCAACCCCAGTGCCCAGGTACTGCTCAGCGATGGCACCCAGCTCAAGGCCCATCGCGAGAATGACCGTTTCTCGGCGGGCCTCAGTCAGGTACTGCTGGCCGCGCCCGGTGAGTCGCTCAACGTGGCCGCGCGTTTCTACGCGGTCAACGATGATGTGCTGTACCGCGCGGTCGAAGGCCCCTTGCGCCTGAGCAACCGCACCGATGTGCGCGCCCTGGGTTTTGAGGGCGAGTGGCGCAAGGCCGATGCCGGGCAGTTGCGGATTGTCAGCGGCGGTGCCTATCAGGGCCTGGATTACCTGGGGGCGAAAAGCAACAGCGATTTCGACCTGGATTTCCTGCGCCTGCGCCTGTCCGGTTTGCAGAGCGATCGCCTGTTCGGCAACTGGCAGGGGGTGGCGTCGGCGGCCTTGTACTGGAGCCGCGACAGCCTGCCCGATAGCGAACGGGTGGTGTTCGGCGGGCAGAGCTTCGCCCGCGGTTATCCCGCCGACCAGGCCTTGGGCGACAAAGGTTGGGGCCTGGCGTATGAGCTCAACTACAGTTTCAACGGCGACGGCCGCTGGGTGAAGTTGCTGCAACCTTATGCCGTGCTGGATACCGCGCGCACCTGGTTCAATGAGGTGGACCTGCGCGATGCGCACCTGAGTTCAGCGGCGCTGGGGCTGCGCATTGGTGACGGGCGTTTCTATAACCTGGCGCTGGAGCTGGCCAAGCCGCTGTCGGACGTTGCTCTCGACAGTTTTGACCGGGAACCGCGGGTGAGTGTGAGTTTCAGTGTGCAGCTATGAACCGTCTCCCACAGGGGCCGTAGCCCCTGCAGGTTCACTGCACCAGTTGCATCCGCGGTTTGGGGAACAGGTTGTCCAGGGTTTCCAGCAGGCGGTTGTGGTAGATCGGCTTGCGGAACAGGTCCAGCACCTGCAGGCGCAGCAGGTCGCTGATGTCGTCCATGTCGGCATGCCCGGAGGTGACGATCACCGGCAAGTGTTGGCGTGAGGTGTGCTCGCGCAAGCGCCTGATCAGTGAGATGCCGCTTTCCTCCGGCATGCGCAGGTCGGTGATGACCAGGGCCACGTCCGGGTGGCGGGTGAGCTGTTGCAGGGCGAGTTTCACCGAGGTGGCCGTGTGGCAGCAAAAACCCTCGCCCTCCAGCAATTCGGCAAGTTCCAGCAAGGCGTCCTCTTCGTCATCCACCAGGAGCAACTGTTGACGGGGGGAAGAGGTCGGCATGGGGCGGTCCTGTGATGGAGGAGTTTTCAGTACATTAGCGTGTGCTCAAAAAAACCGCTCATCAGTTGGCAGGTGGAGTTTTAGGTGCTTCCAGCGCCTTTTCCACTTTGGACATTACCCCGGAGACATTGGTAGAAATGGGCGTAATGAACGCCGTCAACGCTACAGCAACCATGGCCGCGACAATCGCGTACTCGATGCCCGAGGCACCATCCTTGCGATAGAAGAAATCTTTGCAGCTCTTGAGGACTCGGGAAAGACGCATGGCATTTCTCCTTGCGCCGAAGGCGCAGATGGCAGGGGTATTCAGTGATTCCCCTTTGCCATCACAGCATCGTCAACGGCCCATGTCTTGGCAAATGTAAGAAGGTATTAATACGAAAGTTATAGCCAAATGCCGACGCCAATAAGTTGTTGTTTTATGGGGGTGTCGGTTTTGCGACGGAAAAAAATCTGACGGGTAATGGCATTTTGTCCTAGCTGCGCTACGGTCAAATAGCGAAATAGTTGTTTCTGACTGCAGTGCTGTGGACCGTTTCACAAAAATGCGTCTGAAGGACAGCTTGGGAGAGGGAGGGCCAGCATGAGCAGTCGTATCACCATTGTCCTCGCTGGCCTTTTTCTGATCGGTGCACTGCTTGCCGGCTACTGGGGGTTGGTGCTCAGTCAGCCGCCGAGTGAGCCGGCCCCGGCACCCATCGTTGAACCCGTACCGGCCCCGGTGACCCGGGTGGTCACTGAGGCGACAGACGAATTGCGCAAACCGGTGGTGGTACTGCGCCGCGATGTTGGCGCCTACACCCCGCTGGTGGCCGAAGACCTGCTGGTCGAACGCCTGCAGGTAGCGCCGCCGGGCAGTTTCCAGACCCTCGAACAAGTAATCGGACGCAGCAGTTGGCGCGCCTTGAGCGCCGGCACCTGGCTGGAGCAGGGCAGCTTCGAGGCCGGTGGCCCGCTGGCACGGATGATTCATCCCCATGAGCGGGCGCTGGCGGTGGCGGTGGACGAAGTGGTTGGCGCCGCCGGGCAATTGCACCCGGGTGACTATGTCGATGTGCTGGTGTTTCTGCGCGAAGACAACAGCAACCCGCAAGCGTCGGCCCAGGTGATATTGCCCGCCTTGCGCCTGCTCAGTGTCGGTGCGCAACTGGGCCTGGCCAACGATGGCCAGCCCGCTGAAGCGCCGGTGGATGAAAAGGCGCGCCAGGAGCAACAGCGCAACCCTGCACGCACCGTGGTGCTGGCGGTTCCCGAGGCGTTGGCCAGCCGCCTGTTGCTGGCCGCCCAGGCCGGCAGCTTGCGCCTGGCCGTACGCAGCGCCGAGGAAAAGCGCCTGGCCCGGTACTGGAGCGATCCGCATGCCAGTGCCAAGGCCGTCGACAACGCCAACCGCGAACTCTATCGCTTCAGCCAGCTTACCCAGGTGCCGGTCGCCAGGCCTGTAGCCAGCGCGGCGGCGCCACGCGGCATGGAAATCATCCGCGGTAATCAAGCCAACCAGCCAACCCCCTGATCAAGCAAGGATGCCCTTAAATGAGCAGTCGTTCCGAGCGGGTAATCAAGCAGATGCTCTGCGCCCTGTTGTGCGCCGCGCCGCTCGCTCCGGCAGCGATGGCGGCGCCCGGCTGCGCGGCGCTGGAGCAGGTGCCGGCGGTGATCGAGATCGATCAGGGCCTGCAGCAGGAGTTGCGCCTGCCGGTGGCAATCACCCGGGCGGCGATTGGCGAGCCGAAGATCGCCGACGTGCATGCCAGCGGCACTGATGCGGTGTTGCTGACGGCGGTCGGCCCCGGCGCCACCAGCCTGATGCTGTGGACCGCCTGCGCCAAAGCGCCGCGCCAGGCCATGGTGTTCGTCAAGGGGGTTGCCAGCAGCGAGATGGCCGCCAGTGCGCTGCCGCCCTCCGACGATCCACTGTTGCCCAGCCAGGTGCAGGCCGACATCCGCTTTGTCGAAGTCAATCGCACCAAGTACAAGGAGGCCGGCGCAAGGTTGTTCTTCAAGGGCTCCAACAACACCCTGATTGGCGCGCCCAGCACCGTGCCGAACACCTCCGTGAGCCCGGGCCAGGTGCCTACCTTGCCCGGCATGCCGAACATCCCCCTGGACAACGGCGTGTTCAACATCATCTGGGGTGGCGGCAGCAGTCGCTTTCTGGCCGCTATCAATGCCCTGGAAACCAGCGGTTTCGCCTACACCCTGGCGCGCCCCAGCCTGGTGGTGCTCAGCGGCCTGACCGCAAGCTTCCTGGCCGGCGGCGAGATCCCCATCCCGGTGCCCAGCAGCGGCAGCGACAGTGTCTCGATCGAATACAAGGAGTTCGGTATCCGCCTGACCCTGTCGCCGACCGTGGTCAGCCGCAATCGCATCCTGCTCAAGGTCGCGCCGGAAGTCAGCGAACTGGACTACAACAAGGCGGTGAATATTGCCGGCACCCAGGTGCCCGGCCTGACCGTCAGGCGTACCGATACCAGCATCTCCCTGGCCGATGGCGAGAGCTTCGTCATCAGTGGCTTGATCAGCAGCCAGTCGCGCTCGAGCGTCGACAAGTTTCCAGGCCTTGGCAACCTGCCGATCATCGGTGCGCTGTTTCGCCAGTCATCGGTGCAGCGCGACGAGACCGAACTGCTGATGATCGTTACCCCGCACCTGGTCCAGCCGCTGGCGGCCGATGCCCAGTTGCCGTCGCTGCCGGGTGAGGGATTGCGCAACTACGACCCGAGCTGGGGCCGCTTGTTCTTCCTCGAAAACGGCGACTTTGAACGTCGCAGCGGGTTATCCCAATGAGTGAAAGCCTGAGCCAGACCTTCCTCGCCATCACCCGCAACGATGGCGACCTGCAATGGTTGCAGGGCGCACTGGCGCCACTGGGGCAGGTGGTGGGTGCCGGCAGCGGCAGCCTCGACGAGCTGCTGGCGCTGGTTGATGTGACCTTCGCCAGCCTTGTGTTCGTCGGCCTTGACCGTGAGCAGGTGGTCAACCAGTGCGCGTTGATCGAGGGGGTGCTGGAAGCCAAGCCGATGCTGGCGATCGTGGCCCTGGGCGATGGCATGGACAACCAGCTGGTGCTCAATGCCATGCGCGCCGGGGCGCGGGACTTTGTCGCCTATGGCTCGCGCTCCAGTGAAGTCGCGGGGTTGGTGCGGCGCTTGAGCAAACGCCTGCCGCCGGTGACCAGCAACCCCAGCCTGGGTGGTCTGACCGTGCTCTATGGGGCCCAGAGTGCCGCCGACGGCGCCTTGCTGACCACGCACATGGCGCGGGTGGTGCAGACCAGCGGCCAGCAAACCCTGCTGCTCGACCTTGGTTTGCCCCGGGGTGACAGCCTGGCGCTGCTCGGCCTGGAGGCCTCGTTTCATTTCGGCGATGCCCTGCGCCACCTGCGCCGTCTCGACAACACCCTGATCGACAGCGCCTTTACCCGCGAAAGCTCGGGCCTGCGCTTGCTGGCCTATGCCGAGACCGACGAGCCACTGGAGCGCACCAGCGCGGCAGAGCTGTACATGCTGCTTAGCGCCCTGCGCCAGCACTTCCAGCACATCGTCGTGAACCTTACCGGCCAGGCCGACAGTGAGGCCCTGCGCACCTTTGTCAGCCACTGCGACAAGCTGATCTGGTACACCGACCAGAACGTCCTCGATTGCCGGCGCAACCTTGAAGTGCTGACCCAGTGGCGCGAGAAGGGCATGAAACTCGAACACGCAAGCCTGTTGGTCGACCGCTACCTGCGCGGCGTCGCGCCGGACTCCGAAGCCCTGGGCAAGCGCTACGGCCTGCCGGTTCTGCGGGTCTTGCCCTATAGCCCGGAGGTGCGCCTGAACGCCAAGAATCAGGGCCTGACCCTGTTCGAGCTGGCACCGCGCGAGCCGCTTACGCAACAGTTGAAAAGCCTCGGTGAACGCCTGGCGCGGCGCTCGGAAAACAACCCGCCGGTGGCCGCCAACTGGCTCAATCGGCTGTGGGGGCACAAGTGAGCGGCGACGAGCTGTTCGGTGGCCCCCGGCATAACCTGGGGGCCGATCCACAGGCGCTCAAACGCGCCCTGCACCGTTACATCATCGACGCCATCGAGGACAGCGGCCGCAACCTGCTCGAAGGTTCGCGCCCGGCCCTGGCGCAGTTCGTGGTGGAGCAAGTCGGCGATTACATTGCCCGCCTGCACCTGGCGTTGTCGCGCTACGAGATGGAACGCCTGGCCGAGGAGATCGTCGACGAGCTGACCGGTTTTGGCCCACTGGAAGTGCTGCTGCGTGATGCCAGTGTCACCGAAATCCTGGTCAACGGTCCGCATCGGGTGTTCATCGAGCGGGCCGGGGTGCTGCAACAGACCGACTTGCGTTTTATCGATGCCCACCATGTCGAGCGGGTCATGCAGCGGATTCTTGCACCCCTGGGCCGGCGCCTGGACGAGTCGTCGCCGATGGTCGACGCGCGCATGCCCGACGGCAGCCGGGTCAATGCCATCATCCCGCCGGTGGCGCTCGACGGGCCGTGCCTGTCGATTCGCAAGTTTCGCAAGGACATGCTCAAGAGTGCCGACCTGCTGGCCACCCGCACCATCGACCAGGGCATGCTCGACTTTATCCAGCTGGCGGTGGCTCGGCGCTGCAACATTCTGGTCAGCGGCGGCACCGGCACCGGCAAGACCACAATGCTCAACATTCTCAGCCAGCTGATCAGCCCCCATGAGCGCCTGGTGACCATCGAGGACGTGGCCGAACTGCAGCTCGATCACCCGCACGTGGTGCGCCTGGAAACCCGTCCGCCGAATGCCGAGGGGCACGGCGAGATCAAGGCCAGCGAGCTGATTCGCAACGCCTTGCGGATGCGCCCCGACCGCATTCTGCTTGGCGAGATTCGCGGCGTCGAAGTGCTCGATGTGCTCACCGCGATGAACACCGGCCACGATGGTTCGATGAGTACCGTGCACGCCAACACTGCCCAGGACGCCTTGCTGCGCCTGGAAACCCTGGTCGGCCTGACCGGCCGCCAGGTGGCCGAGAAGACCCTGCGACAGATGATCTGCGCGGCGCTGGATGTGGTCATTCAGCTGACCCGCCTGGCCGATGGCCGCCGCTGCGTCAGTGAGGTGCTGGAAGTCGTCGGGGTGCGCGATGACGTGTACGTCACCAATACCCTGTTTCGTCTCGACCGGCGCAATGGCGAGGGCTTCCTGCGTGAAGCGCCAAACCCGGCCGGCGACAAGCTGCGCCGCGATTACTCGGAGCTGCAGCCGTGATTGCGGCAATACTCGGGCTGATTTGCCTGGCCTTGCTCGGCTTGTCGGTGCACCTGTTCTACCGCGGCATGCGCAAGTCGGCCCAGGAGCGCATCCTCCGGCGCCTGGGCCAGGTCGAGGCAACGTCCGCACTGGCGCCAGTCGGGCACGACTGGCTGGACCGACTGCTGCAGCGTGCCGGTATCGAGCGGCGTAACGAATTGCTGTGGCTATGGCTGGCGATCTGGCTACTGGCTGCGCTGTTGACCGGGCGGATTGTCGGCTGGGCGGCGGGCCTCGGCCTGCTACCGATCGGCCCGCTGCTGGCCTGGTTGTACCTGGGCTGGCGCTATCGCCGGCGGCTGCAACGGATGATCGAACAACTGCCGGTGCTGCTCGATCACAGCGTGCGCAGCCTCAAGGCCGGGCGCACCCTCAGCGATGCAGTGCTCGGCGCCATCGATGCCTCCCGCGATCCGCTGCACGGCGCCTTGCAGCGGGTGCGGCGCAACGTGCAGATGGGCATCAGCCTGGACGATGCCGTGGGCGAGTTGGCCGAGTTGTATGACCAGGATGAACTGCGCCTGTTTGCCCTGGGCCTGCGTATCAACCATCGCTATGGTGGCAACGCCAGCGAGCTGCTGGAGAACCTGATCAAACTGATTCGTGAACGCGAGCAGGGCGCGCGACAGTTGCGCGCCATGACCGGCGAAACACGCATGACTGCTATCGTCCTGGGCTTGTTGCCGGTGGGCATGGCCGGCTATTTCCTGCTCAGCAATCCCAACTATCTGCTGACCATGTGGCGCGACAGCAACGGCCAGTTCCTCCTGCTTGGGGCCTTTGTTCTGCAAGCCTTGGGCTGCCTGGCGCTGTGGCGCATGTTGCGGAGTATCTGAAATGGCCCTGTTGCTCAGTGCCCTGATGTTCTTTGCCGCCTTTGCCTTGTTGCTGGCTCAGTTCCTGCGCCAGCGGCATCGCCAGCGCCTGGTCGCCCAGCGCTTGCAGGGCCAGCTGGGCGCGGACAACCGCTTGGGCAACTGGCTGCAGCATCTGGGTGCCAGCCGCCTGGGCCAGCGCTCGTTGAATCTGGACGGTGAGACGCGTTTGCTGCTCGACCGCATCGGTTGGCGGCGCAGCCGGCAACGGGCGTTATTCGCCGCCTGTCAGGTGGGGGTGCCGCTGTTGACACTGGGCCTGGGAGTGATCGCGCAGGAAACGCTGTACCGCACCAGCCAGACCCCGTGGCTGGTGTTGCCGCTGTGCGCCATGGGCGCCGGTTACCTGTTGCCCAAGCGCTTGCTGGCCTGGGCGGCGTCGCGCCGTCAACAGCAGGTCGCCCGGGAAGTGTCGACTTTCATTGCGCTGCTGCGGATTCTGTTCGAGTCGGGCTTGGCAGTGGAGCAGGCCTTGCGCGTGCTGAGCCAGGAATCACGGCAATTGTTGCCGGTGCTGAGTGAGGAACTGCGGATGATTTTGCTGCGGGTCGACTCCGGCCTGGCTCTGGCCCCGGAGCTGGAAAAAACCGCGCAACTACTCAGCGTCGACGAGTTCAGCGATACCTGTGTGATCCTCCAGCAGTTGCTGAGCCAGGGCGGCGGGGCTATGAAATCGCTGCTGGCGCTCAAGCAACTGCTCGATGACCGGCGCCTGACGCGCATGCAGGAGCGGATTTCGAAGATGTCCGGGAAGATGTCGATAGTGATGATGGTGTTCCTGTTTCCGGCCTTGCTGATTGTGTTGGCAGGGCCCGGTTTCACGGCATTGGCCAAGGCCTTGGGCTCATGAGCGGAGGGATGTGCATGAAAGCAGTCATGGTGATCATGAGCCTGGCGCTGCTCGCCGGTTGCAGTACTCAGGACGGCGCGCAGTGGCAGGCCCTGGCGGGGATGCCGGCCAGTTGCAGCAAGCCGGACTCCGCCCAGGAGCTGGCCTTGAGCATGGCCGACGAGATGCTCGCCGAAGGCCGCCCGCATGCCAGCCTGGCGCACCTTGAGGCGTTACCGGCGGACATGGCCCAGGTGCGCTTGCGCAAGGCCCGGGTGTCGCGCCTGCTCGGGCGCAGCGAGGCTGAGCCGTTGTACCGAAGCCTGCTTGGTGGCTGCCTGGCGGCTGAGGGTGAACATGGCCTGGGGCAATTGGCAGCGGCCCGGGGCGACAACCTCCAGGCCCAGCGTCACCTGCTGCGCGCGGTGCGCCTGGCGCCAACCGACGAAAAGGTGCGTAACGACCTCGGCGTGGTCTACCTGAACCTGGGCAATGTCGAGCAGGCCCGTTTCGAGTTCCTCACCGCCATCGAGCTCAAGGACAACAACGCCCTGGCGGCGGTCAACCTGGTGAGCCTGCTGCTCTATCAGGACAAGTTCCAGCAGGCCGCCGACCTGGTCAGCCGCTTGCACCTGACGCCGGCGCAGTTCAGTGAAGCCCGCGCGCGAGCCGAGCAGTTGAAGAAACCGGCAGCGCGCAGCGATCAGGTCGCTGCGGTTACCTCAGAAGCGTCCACCGTTACTCAACAGTGAGGTCGTCATGAACAGGTCATTGCTCCTGCTTGCCCTCAGCGTATTGCCGTTGGCCGCCCTGGCACTGGAAGGCGGGCCTTCGTCCAAGGCCCAGCAGACCACCGAAGCCTGGCTGCAGTTGCAGGCGCGCAACCTCGAAGCCTCGAAGATCCCGCAGACGGCCACGCCCAAGGAGCGTGACCAGAGCATGCAGCGCTGGCTCGACAGCTACAAATATGTGATCCCGGACTTTTACCGCTGGGAGAGTACCGGTGCGTCCGACAAATGACTCAGCCGCGAAGGCGCACTCAGTGCGCCGTGACTCGCTGATGCAGGGGCGAGGAGCCGGGTGACAACGCCAGCGCCAGCTGGGTGCGGTTGTGCATGTGGGTCAGGCGCAGCACCTGCGAGACGTAGAGCTTCACCGTGTTCTCGGTGATGCCCAGTTCGCAGGCAATCTGGTAGTTGGTCTTGCCCTTGCTCACCAGTTTGGCCACGTCCAGCTGGCGCGGTGACAGCTTGTCGAACAGCGCCGGCAGGTTGTCGGCCTCAGCTTCCGGCTCGATGTCGGTGGCGCGGCGGTGAGCACCGAGCCCGCGGGCCTTGTCCAGGTCCTGGTAGAGATCGTCGATCGATTCGGCCAGAAACTGCAGCTTCTGGTTCAGGTCACCCAGGTGCTGATAGCTTTTGCGCCGCTCCAGCACAGCGGCCTCCTGACGTTGTACACCTTCAAGCAGCTCGTTGAGGTCGACCGGTTTCTGGTAGTAGTCGGCAAAGCCTTCGCGCAGCGCCTTGATCACGTCCTGCTTATCGGCGCGCCCGGTGAGCATGATCGCTTCGAACTGGCGCTGCGGCCCGGCAATGGCCTTGAGCGCACGCATCAGTTCGAGGCCATCGCAGTCGGGCATGTGCAGGTCGCACACCACCAGCGCGATCTCCTGATCGACACTGAACTGCTCGATGGCCTGGGCACTGGACTGGCAGGGCACGCAACGGTAGCCGCTGCCCTGGAGAAATTCGCACAACTCTTCGACGATCAGTGGCTGGTCGTCCACGACCAGCACCTTCAACTCACTGACTGGCTTGCTCACATGCAACTCCCTGCGCTATTCGCCTTGTGTTCCCGAGGCCAGGCCGAGCCTGGATCCATTCCTGGCACACACTAGAAAGTAGTCGCACTTTTTGACTATGTACAAGGTTTGTACATCCTTTTGCGTGCGGTAATCGGCTAATTGATCCACACCGCTGCCAATAGAAAACCGAGCAGCAGAAACGGCGCGAAGGGCTGTTTTTTTGACGACTCCTCGCTCAGTTGCTTAAGACGGTTCTTAACCTTCTGACTCAAAAGGGACCATAGCCAACGGCGGCTTAGCAGCCAGGCGACGACTGCGACCCCTGCACCGATAAAGGTCCCCAGCAGGTGCATCCTATCGGTGGCCAGGGCCAGGGCCCCGAGCAATTTCACGTCGCCTGCGCCCAGGCGGCCGAGCATGTAACCGGGTAGGGTCAGCAGCATGACGATGGCCAGCGCCCAGCCGCCTTCGCTGGCATCGGCGCCAATCCAGGTGTGACCGGTAACGAATAGATAAACCAGGGCGCAGGCCGCGGCGCCGAGGGTCAGGGTATTGGCGATCTGGCGTTCGCGCAGATCCTGTTCAGAGCACAAGGCAAGCCACAGCAGCAGAACAATGCTTTGCATTGGCGAAAGGCCATCCCTTTGTGGTGAATGATTCTATGCTGTCTTTCAGGTGTCACTGTCAGGGTAGACGCGATCATGCAAGCAAGCCTGTGCAAGCGGCAAAAAGGCGCGGCAGCCCTCGAGTTTGTCGCGGTATTCGTGATCTTCTTCGCGGTCTTCTACGGGGTGGTCAGCTACGGGCTGCCGATGCTGATGCTGCAGTCCTTCCACCAGGCCAGTAGCGAAGCGGTACGCCGCTGTGTGGCGCTGGATCCTGCCAGCGCCACCTATAGCGCCGATGTCGACGCTCTGGCCAAGCGCGTGCTTGGCGAGCAACTGGCGTGGATGCCGGCGTCGTTGGCTTTCCAGGTCAATAGCGATGCCACGGTGGTCCTTACCCCGGGCAAGCTGCTGACGGTGAAGATCGACTACGCCAAGGGCAAACTGACCTCGGTGTTGCCGCTACTGAAACTGCCCGGCATCGGTGAGGTGCCGCGCCTGCCCGAGAGCCTCAAGGCTGAAGCGAGCCTGCAGCTGTGAGTGGCGGGCATAGCCTGTTCGAGCGCTGGCGCGGGCGCGCGGCACCGGTCGAAGAGCCCGTGGTGCAAGTGCCCGAGGTGCCCGCGGTGGGCCTGCAATTGTGGCTGGATGCCGCTGCCAGGGTGTTGCGCCTGGCCGGCCCGCTGCGCGCGGCGCTGGCGCTGCCGACCCAGGCCGGGGTGCGCCTGCACGACTACGTGCAGCCCTACAGCCTGCTGGTGCTCGAAGGCGAGCCGGCAGACTGGCAGGGGCAGCTTCTGGAACTGGACTTCAAGGCGGCCGGCGGCCACACCTTGCACACCCGCGGCTGGTTGCAGCCTCAGGGCGATGGCGGCTGGTTGCTGCAGATGTTCGACATCGGCGATCTGTTGCAGCATCGCCAGCAAGCCCTGGCCGCAGAGCGCCAGCAGCACCTGATCGCGCACCTGGCCTGCGCCTTGCGCGCCTGCAGCATCGAACGCCTGCAAGCGGTGGCCGAAGAACAGCTCAACTGGTTGGTACGCCACTGGCGGGCCCGGGGCGCGGGTGTGCTGGTGCAAACCGAGCAGGGCTGGCAGATTTACGCCTGCAGTGGCGATGCGCTGCACTGGCTGCGTGACGAACAGCTGGCGCCGTTGCTTGATCGGCAGTTGCCGGCGAGCATGCTCAGCAGCGCCAGCGAGCCCGCGCTACAGGCCCTGTTGCCAGGGCTTTCGACTTACCTGCTGGCGTTTGCCCAGGGCCAGGCCAATCAGGCCTGGCTAATCTGCATCGAGCCGCAAGAGGTGCTGCAGGCCGAGGATGCCCTACTGGTTGCCGCCGCCTTTGTCGAACCGTTGCTCGCTCGCCTGGCTGCGCACCAATTGCATCAGCAAAGCGAACGCCTGGACAGCCTGCAATTGCAATTGGGCGCCGGTTGGTGGCAATGGCGCCTGGACGAGCCGCACTTGCACCTGGACCCGGCGCTGGCCGAGAGCCTTGGCGTGCCGGCGGCGCTGACCCTCAACCAGTGGTTGAGCCGCGTGCACCCGGCGGACCGCGAGGCCGCCCAGCTGGCATTTGCCGAGCTGCAGCGCCAGGGCTGCGCCTTGCAACTGAGCCTGCGCCTGCTCGACCATAGCACCCAGGCGCAGCCGCGCTGGTATCGCTTGTGCGGCCAGGTGCACGGCAGTGGCGGCAATCGCCGGGTCCAGGGTTTCATGCTCGACATCAGTGATATCAAGGCCCAGCAGCTGCAGGCCAATGCTGCTCAGGCGCGCCTGGAAAACCTGATCGCCAGCTCGCCGGCGGTGATCTACATCCAGCGCTACGCCGAAGGCGCGTTGCTCACCGAGTTCTGCAGCGCCAGCCTGACACCGATGCTCGGCTGGCAAGCGCTGGCCGGCGAGCCCCTGCAACCGGCGCAGTGGTTGCACGCCGATGATCAGCCGCTGTGGCTGGAGCGCACGCGCATGCTCTTGCAGCATGGCCAGAGCCGCAGCCGCTATCGCCTGCGTGATCAGCATGGCGGATATCACTGGATACTGGATGAAGCGCGCCTGCTGCGCGATGACCTCGGTTTGCCGGTAGAGGTGGTGGGCATCTGGCTGGACGTCAGCGAGGCCACCGAGGCTGCGGAAAAAATGCGCCAGAGCGAGGAGCGCTATCGGGTGCTGGTCGAGGATTCACCGGCGATGATCTGCCGCTACCGGCCGGACCTGAGCCTGGTGTTCGGCAACCAGCCGTTGGCTGATTACCTGGAATGTTCGCCCGCGCAACTGGCCGGTGTGAACCTCGGCCAGTGGCTATCGCAGACGCAGCGCCAGGCCTTTGTCGAACGCCTGGCGGGCTTGACCCCGGAGCAGCCGGTGAGCAGCGCCGAGATTTGCCTGCAACTGCCAGGGCGCGAACATGCCTGGTGGCTGTGGTCTGATCGCGGATTGTTCGACGAGCACGGCCAGTTGCAGGAAATCCAGGCAGTGGGCCGCGACAACACGCAAGTACGGCGCACTCAGCAGCAACTGCTGCAAAGCGCAAAAATGGCCACCCTTGGCGAAATGGCTACCGGCCTTGCCCATGAAATCAACCAGCCGCTCAACGTCATGCGCATGGCCGTGGTCAATGCGCTCAAGCGCTTGGAAAACGGCAATGCCGAGGTCGACTACTTGCAGGACAAACTCAAGCGTATCGATGCCCAGGTGCTGCGCGCCTCCAAGGTGGTCGATCACATGCGCGTGTTCGGTCGGCGCTCGGAGCTTGAGCAGCAACCGTTCGCGCCCTGGCAGGCGGTGGAGGGCGCCCTGTCGTTGCTGGCCGACGGCTTGCGCGGCAAGGGCGTGGAACTGCGCGTGCAGGCCCCCGCGCAGGAGATGCAGGTCAGTGGGCATCAGGATCAGCTGGAACAGGTGCTGATCAACCTGCTGGTCAACGCCCGCGATGCCCTGCTGGCCCGCCGCGAGCAGCACCGCGAGCTGCAGCCGTGGATCGCCGTGGGGCTTGAGCGGGAAGGGCAGCACGTACGGCTGCTGGTCGAGGACAACGGCGGCGGCATCGAGCCGCGTTTGCTCGAACGCATCTTCGAGCCGTTCTTCACCACCAAGCCGGTGGGCGTTGGCACTGGCCTGGGGCTGTCGGTGAGCTACGGCATCATCGACACCATGGGCGGCTGCCTGAGTGTCGAGAACGCCGAGCAGGGGGCGCGGTTCTGCATCGAGTTGCCGGCCTACAGCACCAGTTGAGCGCGAGAGCTGGAGCAGGTCAGGTTGGCACTGACTTCGACCGTGTTCAGGTCGATGCCGAGGACCTTGAGCAAGGCGTTGAGCAGGGGATCGACCAGCGGGCTGAGCAGGTTCTTGATCATCGGCTTGAGGATATCCGTCACCCCGGTCAGTACGCTGCTGGCAACACTGAGGATCTCGCCCAGCACATCACCGTTCTGTGGTTTGTAGACCTGCAACGGAAGGGTATCGATGGTGGTGCTCAGGCTTTGCACCACGTTTATCGGTTGCATGCTCAGGTAAGGCGCAGGCTTGCCGATCTCCGGCAGGTTGGCGCCACTGAACAGCAGGTTCTCGTGGCGTGACAGTACCTGCAGCGGATCCGGCTTGATGCCCACGCCCCCGCCTACCCAGGGCACCCGGGTTGCGCATTTGGGAAACAGCCCGAGCAGACTGGTGCAGATGTTGGTACCGATATCGATCAGCGGGATCGGGGTGACCGTGCCGCTACCGGTGCTGAAGAAGGTCGCCGGGTTGTCGATCTTGCCGATGGTGACCGTGGCTGCCGCGCTGTCGGTTGAAGCAGTCAATTGCTTGTCGGGGCTGCAGCGGTAGGTGCTGACACGGCTGGTCGCCTTGACCGTGTCGATGCTGATATCAATGCGCGCGGCTTTGCTCAGGGCTTCGATGTCACTGACCTTGCACGGCACCCCTAGTGCGCAGGTCAGGGACTGTACGGTGCCCAGCAGGTTCAGGTGCAGCAGGTTGTTAAGGATATTGGTCAGCGGTGCGGCCAGCTTCAGCACTTCCGTGACGATGCCGCCGAGGGTATCGACTACCGGCGTATTCAGCGACACCAGGGTGCGGATCTGTGCAGTCTGCACGCTGATGTCGTCGGTTTGCGGATTGCCGATGGCGGAAATTCGCGGCGGCTCGATGACCTTGATCTGGACCTTGCCGCTGACCAGCCCCAGGGCATTGAAGGGCAACTCGACCGAAGCAGCATTGTGCTTGTCGGCCAGCAGGATCACCCCTTGCACCAGTTGCAGCAACTGCAGGCTGGTGTCCAGCCCGGCCTTGGCGGTGCCGGCCTGGATATCGAGGATTTCATTGAGCTTGAGCACGCGGTTGTCATCGGTGCCGACCGTTAGCTTGCCCAGGTTGGTGACGACGTCGATGGCGGAGTTGCTGCCTTGTTTGAATACGTCGATCGCCGCCTGGATCAGTTGCGTGGCCGACAGCTGCTTGCCCAGTAGCTCATCGTAGTTGCCAGCTTGTACATTGACGTTGATTGCCAGTTGGTCCAGGTACTTGAGCAGGTTGATATCCGTGTTGGCCAGGCCTTGCCAGCCCAGGGCATCCAGTTGCACCCGCCCGCCCAGCGGATCGAGCAGGGCATTGAGCAACGCCGACTTGCGTGTATCGATGTTGGCCAGGGTAGTGCGGATGCGCAACATGGCCAACGGCGGTCTCGGTGTCGCCGCCACGGCCTGGGCCGTGAGGCTGGTGGTGCTTGGCAGGGTGTTGCCGCGAACCAGCGCTTGCACCCCGGCGGCGATGCTGGTGGGCACGCTGTTCTGGGCGATGACCCTAATCGCATCGTTGCGCGCGGGGTTGACGGTAAAACGGCGCAGGCTGTCGACGCCGGTTTGCAGGGTGCCGCAGGCGGTGGCCAGGGTTCGCCCCTCGGCTACGGTAAAACCATTGCGGCTGGCGCTGGCCTGGGCCAGGGCCGCGGCCTGGGGCCCGGGGCCGCTGCACACTGCGCTTTGTCCGGCTGCCTCCAGTGCCGCCATGTCGACCACCCGCTGCAACTTGCGCTGCTCCAGGTACAGCCGCCCGCTGTCGACCACCAGCAGCCCGAACAACAAGGCCATGCCCAGGGTCAGGGCGGCGATCAAGCCGATGGCGCCACGTTGCCGTGCTGGAAAGCGAGTAGACACGAGCACTCCTTTGCCGGCCCATGGCCGCGCGGGGCAGCAGCAGTGCAAAGGAGTGTAGCCAAGATAATGGCCAGTCGCCTGCATGGCGACTGGCGGGCGAGGGTCAGCGTGGCGGGTAGTTGACCATCAGCTTGGCGACGGTGTTCTGGATCGCCGAGTTGCGTTCTTCGGGGCTAGGCGGGTAGTTGTTCATGATCTGCTCGGCACTGCCGCGCCACACCAGCTTGCCGTCGCGGGCGTCGAACAGGTCGACCTGGATGGTTGCCACCTTGTAGTCGACGCTGCGGGTTTCGTTGTACATCGGCCCACCCCAGTAGCCACCCCAGGCGCCGCCATAATTGGTAGTGACCTGTTGCTGGCGGTTCTCGACGATCAGGTAGGACTGCACCTTGAGGTCAGGGCGGCTGTTGCCCTGGGCCGGGCGCAGGCCACGCTGGTCGAGCTGGCCGGCCACCGCCTGGCGGATGCGTTGTTCGGTGAGGTCGCTCTTGATCCGTGGATCATCCGGGCGGTACTGCAGCCCCGGCTCCTGCCAGACCCAGCTGCGGTAAGCGGCGAAGTCGCGGCTGGCATCGAAGTCCTGGGTGACATTGTTGCTCTGGCAGGCGCCGAGCAGCAGCGCGAGCGAGAGTAAAGCCAGAAGGCGCAACATGATGGTTCTCCGATTACCTTTAACTTGGAGGATAGCTGGCCAGGGCCTTCTGCACCGATTCGCGCACAGCATCGGCGCGCTTGCCCTGGGAGTCCTGGCTGGCGGTTTCGGCGCTGGCGCTCCAGACCGGCTGGCCGTCGCGGGCGTCATAGAGGTCGACGCGCACCACCATCACTTCGACCTCGTAGGTGCGCACCAGCGGCACGCTGCCGTAGACCCCGTAGCCATTGTGATAGCGGCCATAGCTGCCATAGCCGCCGTAACCGCCATAGGGGTAGCTGTCATAGGGGTAATAGTCTTCGCGAACCTGACGCAGGCGCCGCTCCAGGCGCAGGTCGGCACTGACCAGCAGGTCGCCGCTTTGACCATTGCGGGCCGGACGCAGGCCACGCTGGTCGAGGGCGTTACTGACCGCATCGGCCAGCTGTGCAGGTTCTGCATAGGTGCTGCCCGCCGGCAACTGGCCGTTGAGCCAGGCCCAACTGCGGTAGCGCCCGTAGTCGCGCGGCGCGGCCGGGTAGGCGCTGGCATCGAAGGTCGTGGCGGCCTGTGCGGGGGCCGGGGGCAACGGGCGGGAGCTGGCCACATACGGGTTGCTGCCCTGGCAGGCGGCCAGGGCCAGGCACAGCAGGCCCAGGGTCAAACGGTACGGCATGTCAGCCTCCCGGCGGGTGCGCTTCAGCGCGGTCGGCAGATCCAGTGCAGGTAGCGGCCCAGGCCGGCGAACGCCGGGTGCCGTCGATGCGCCAGCTCCATTTCCAGCAGGTCGAGCAGCTCGGCCTTGGCCTGGAAGTCGCGGGGCATGTAGTCGTGGAAAACCCGCACGCCACTTTCACTTTCGACCTGCCACAAGCCTTCAAGTTGCGCCTTGAGCGTGCGTGGATCAAGTGGTTTTTGCGGGGTCAGGCTCTGCTTTTCACCGGCCAGCTCGTTGCTGCGCAATTTGCGGAAGTGGCCCTTGAGCAGGTTGCGGTACACCAGCGCGTCGCGGTTGTAGAACGCCAGTGACAGCAGGCCATCGGTGCGGGTCAATTGATGCAGTACCGGCAGGATGGCCTCGGGTTCGGCCAGCCATTCCAGCACCGCGTGGCACAGCACCAGGTCATAGGGTTCGGTCAACTGGCCGAGCAGGTCCTGCCACGGCGCCTGGATGAACGCGGCCTGCTGGCCGGCTTCGGCAAAGCGCTCCCGAGCGCCGTCGAGCATCGGCGCAGCGGGTTCGGCCAGGGTTACCTGGTGCCCGCGCTGGGCCAGCCACAACGACATATGGCCCAGGCCCGCGCCGATATCCAGTACCCGCAAGGGGCGATCGGGGAGCGCTTCGGCAAGGTCCGCCTGGAGCACCGCCAGGCGGATAGCGCCTTTGGCACCGCCATAGATTTTTTCGGCAAAACGGGTCGCCAGCTCATCGAAGTGACGGTCGTTCATTTGGCAAAACGCCTTTCGCTGTCGGCCAGTTTGCTTCTGACCACCTGCTCCATGTCCAGGCCCAGTTCGCTGCACAGCAGCAACAGGTAGAGAACGATATCGCCAACTTCCTGGCCGGCGTGCTCAAGTTGCTCGGGCGGCAACTGGCGCGACTGGTCTTCAGTCAGCCACTGGAAGATTTCCACCAGTTCGGCCATCTCGACGCTGGCGGCCATGGCCAGGTTCTTCGGGCTGTGGAAGCCGCGCCAGTCGTTGGTGTCGCGGATGCGGTGCAGGCGTTCGGTCAGTTCTTGCAAGTTCATCGGGGCTCTCCTCAAGCGGCATAGCTTCAGGCGGGCGCCGTCGCAACGCAAGAGGGCGTGGTCAGCTCAGTGCTCGCCAGGCACCTCGCATGTGCACCAGCTCGCCATGGCCGTCGAGCTGCAACTGGCCCTCGGCCGCAGCCGGGCTGCTGTTGAGGATCACCTCGCTGGGCAGGCGCACCGGTTTGACGAAGCCCACCTCGATCTCGTAACCACTGACCGGCAGGTGCCCGCGCAGCGCGGAGAGGGCCATGGCCTTGCTCCACATGCCATGGGCAATGGCGGTGGGGAAGCCGAACAGCCTGGCGCTGACGGCACTGAGGTGGATCGGGTTGTAGTCGCCGCAGACCTTGGCATAACGCCGGCCGATATCGCTGTCGGCGTACCAGCGGGTCAGTTCGCTCAAGGGCAGGGCCTCGGGCTCTTCGACCGCAGGCGGTTCGCCGCTCAGTTTCAGCCCCCGGCAGAGCATGCGGCTGGTCTCGGACCAGATCAGGCCGAGGCCGTCTTCGGCTTCGGTAATCAGGTCGCAGGTGGCGCCTTTTTCATGGGGCTGCAGGTTCTCCACATGTACGCTGAAACGCAGGCGACTAATGCCCCCCAACGGGCGCAGCACGCGAATGCTGTTGTGCAGGTGCACCAGCCCCAGCAGCGGCAAGGGAAAATCCTTTGCGGTCAGCAGTTGCATCTGCAGGGCGAAGGCCATGACATGTGGGAAGGTCGGCGGCAGGCGCCCGTCGTCACTGAAGTGGCAGAGTTTGCGGTAGGCCTCAAGCTGCTGCGGGTCGACGCTCAAGTTGCAGCGCAAGCCAGTGCCGGGCAGGCTGTCGCCGCTGATCTTGCGCTTGCGCGCGGCGCGCAGGTACAGCCCGGAAAGCGCCGCCGTGCTGCCAAGCTCAATCCATTTACGGCTCATGTTCAGGCCCCCATCACGGCTTGACCACAAACCCGCAGCACCTGGCCATTGACCGCGCCGCTGCCTGGTTGCGCCAGCCACGCCACTGCTTCGGCAACATCCTCGGGCAGGCCGCCCTGGCCCAGCGAACTCATGCGCCGGCCGGCTTCGCGCAGGGCGAAGGGAATCGCTGCGGTCATGCGTGTTTCGATGAACCCGGGGGCCACGGCGTTGATGCTGCTGCCGCGCTTGGCCAGCTTCGGCGCCCAGGCCTGGGCCAGGCCGATCAGCCCGGCCTTGCTGGCGGCGTAGTTGGCCTGGCCA
Source organism: Pseudomonas sp. 2835 (assembly GCF_050435905.1). Classification (NCBI taxonomy): domain Bacteria; kingdom Pseudomonadati; phylum Pseudomonadota; class Gammaproteobacteria; order Pseudomonadales; family Pseudomonadaceae; genus Pseudomonas; species Pseudomonas sp. 2835. Next base: position 43,642 of record NZ_JBNDLE010000025.1, read on the forward strand.
CGGTTGCCGGCGATGCCGCTGATCGAGGCCAGCAGGACGATCCGCGCGTTGTCGTGCAGGGCGCCGCTGTCGAACAGCGCCTGGGTCAGCAGTTGCGGGGCCTTGAGGTTGACCGCCAGTACCGAATCCCAGAATTCCGGGGTCATGTTGGCCAGGGTCTTGTCGCGGGTGATGCCGGCGTTGTGCACGACAATATCGATACCGTCGGGCAGGCCTTCAAGCAACTGTGCCGGGGCGTCCGTCGCGCAGATGTCCAGGGCCAGGCTGCGCCCGCCCAGGCGCGCGGCCAGGGCATCGAGGTCGGCCTTGGCCGGCGGTACATCGAGCAGGATCACTTCGGCACCATCGCGGGCCAGGGTTTCGGCGATCGCCGCACCGATGCCACGGGCGGCGCCGGTGACCAGCGCCTTGCGCCCGGCCAGGGGTCGGCTCCAGTCCTGGACCGCTGTGCCGCAGGCTTCCAGGCGCAGTACCTGGCCGGAAATGAATGCGCTTTTTGGCGAAAGAAAGAAACGCAGGGCGCCTTCGAGCTGGTCCTCGGCCGCTTCGTTTACATACAGCAGTTGCAGGGTGCCGCCGGCGCGCAACTCCTTGGCCAGTGAGCGGCTGAAGCCTTCGAGGGCACGCTGGGCCACCTGCGCCAGCGGGTCATCGAGCTGTTCCGGGGCGCGGCCGAGAATGACGATATGGGCGCTGGGCGCCAGGCTGCGCAGCAGCGGCTGGAAGAACTCGCGCAGTTGCTTGAGCTGGTCGATATCGTCCAGTTCGCTGGCGTCGAAGACTACCGCCTTGAGCTTGGGGCCCAAGCCTGCAACCCACTCGCTGGCCTCAAGGTCGGGGCTGGCAAAGCTGTACAGCTCATCGGTCAGGCGCCTGGCAAAAGTTTCGACGGTCCTCGCCAGCGGCCCGCCGCCAAGCAGCAGGGCGCCCTCGATCGGCCGCAGGCGGCCGGCTTGCCAACGTTCCAGGCGGGCCGGACTGGGCAGGCCGACGGCACCTACCAGACGGCGGCCAAGGTCAGAGTTGGCGAAGTCGATATAGCGGTCGCTCATGTGCGGTTCTCCCTGAAATAGCTTCAAAGTGTGGACCATGATTGGCCATCGGTCGTTCGACTGGGCAAAAAACACCTACGCTGTAGCCGACCGTTTCGTAAAAGAGGATGTTACGTATGCGCTCATTGCGCCGGGTCGCGATCATTGGCGGCAATCGAATTCCGTTCTCCCGCTCCAACGGCCCTTATGCAAAGGCCAGTAACCAGGCAATGTTCACCGCCGCCCTCGAAGGGCTGATCGAGCGCTACAGCCTGCATGGCTTGCGTTTGGGCGAGGTGGTCGGCGGGGCGGTGCTCAAGCATTCGCGCGACATGAACATCAGCCGCGAAAGCGTGCTCGGCTCGCGGCTGTCACCGCAAACCCCGGCCTACGACGTGCAACTGGCCTGCGGCACGGGGCTGGAAACGGCGCTGCTGGTGGCCAACAAGATTGCCCTGGGGCAAATCGACAGCGCCATTGCCGGTGGCGTCGACACCACCTCCGATGCGCCAATTGCCGTCAACGAAGGGCTGCGCCAGATTCTGCTGCAGGCCAACCGGGCGCGCTCCACCGCCGACAAGCTCAAGGCCTTTTTGCAACTGCGTCCCGGGCACCTGAAACCGGAATTGCCGCGCAATGGTGAAGCGCGCACGGGCCTGTCCATGGGGCAGCACTGCGAGCTGATGGCGCAGACCTGGCACATCCCCCGACAGGAACAGGACGAACTGGCCCTGCTCAGCCATCGCAACCTGGCCGCGTCGTTTGCCGAGGGCTGGCACGACGATCTGCTGACCCCATTCCTGGGCCTGACCCGCGACAACAACCTGCGCCCGGACCTGACCCTGGAGAAACTCGCCAGCCTCAAGCCGGTGTTCGAGGGCAGTGACAAGGGCACGTTGACGCCGGGCAACTCGACACCGCTGACCGACGGCGCCTCGGTGGTGCTGCTGGGCAGTGAAGACTGGGCTCGCGAGCGCGGCTTGCCGGTGCTGGCCTATCTGGTCGATGGTGAAACCGCCGCGGTGGACTTCGTCAAAGGCCACGAAGGGCTGCTGATGGCCCCGGCCTACGCCGTGCCCCGTTTGCTGGCGCGCAATGGCCTGAGCCTGCAGGATTTTGACTATTACGAAATCCACGAAGCCTTTGCCGCACAGGTGTTGTGCACCCTCAAGGCCTGGGAGGACCCCGAGTATTGCAAGACCCGCCTGGGCCTCGAGGCACCGCTGGGGGCAATCGATCGCAGCAAGCTCAACGTCAAGGGCAGCTCGTTGGCTGCCGGGCATCCCTTCGCCGCCACCGGTGGGCGCATCCTGGCCAACATGGCCAAGCTGTTGGCCAGTGCCGGCAAGGGCCGTGGCCTGATCTCGATCTGCGCCGCCGGCGGTCAGGGCGTGACAGCGATCATCGAGCGTTGACCAGAGGCGACTGGTTGAGCTGTGGGGCCGGGCGATTGGCGTAGTGCTCGGCCATGATCGAGCAGATGATCAACTGCAACGGGTGATAGATCATGATCGGCAGCAGGATCAGCCCCAGCCCCGGGTGTGCACCGAAAATCAGCGCGGCCATCGGCGCGCCAGCGGCCAGGGACTTTTTGCTGGCACAGAACACCGCCGCAATCTCGTCCGCCGGGCTGAAGTTCAGGGCCCGCGCGGTCCGGGTGGTCAGCAGCAGGATCAAACCCAGCAGCAGGGCGCTGCCCACCAGAGCCGTGGCGATCACCGAGGCGCCTTGCTGCTGCCACATGCCCGAGACCATCGAGTTGCAAAACGCCGCATACACCAGCAGCAGGATCACCAGCTTGTCCATGACATTGGTGTAGCGCTTGTGCCTGGCGAAAAAGCGCCCGAACCAGGGCCGCAGCAACTGGCCGAGCAGCAGCGGTAGCAACAGTAGTGCGCACAGGTCGAGCAGGGTCGCGCCCAGATCAATGCCGTCACTGCCGCTGCCGAGCACCAGGCTCACCAGCCAGGGGGTGAGGAAGATGCCCAGTACGCTGGACAGGCTGGCATTGAGGATCGCTGCCGGCACGTTGCCGCCGGCACTGCCGGTCAGCGCCACCGATGAGGAAATGGTTGAGGGCAGGGCGCACAGGTAGAAGAAACCCAGCATCAGCAGCGCCGGCAACTGGCCGCCGAGCACCTTGTTACCCAGCCACCACAGCAGCGGAAAGACCACGAAGGTAAAACTCTGGACCATCAGGTGCAGGCGCCAGTTCTGCAAACCATGGCGGATCTGTTCACTGGAGAGGTTGATGCCGTGGAGGAAGAACACCAGGAACACGCCGACATTGATTATCACCTCGGCATGCAGCGCTCCGCCGCTACGGCCGAACTGCGGGAACAGCCAGGCGAGGAAGGTTGCCAGGAACATACCGCAGAAGAACCAGTCGGTTACCACACGTTTGAGGTGCTTGAGCGCTTGCATAGGCGGGCCTGCGAATCATTTTGTATTCATTGAGCCCAGAGGCTACGCTCAGCAGGTGATTACCGTCTTGCGACATAAGGCCAACTGATGCCGAGTAACGGACAAAAGCCGTCGGCCCGGGCGATTCCACAACTGGAGCGCTTGCCCCGGCCTCTGTATGCGCGCGCCGAAAGCCTCGGCGCCGGCTCCTGGACGCCGCGCCACCGGCACGACTGGGTGCAGTTCTCGTATGCGATCAGCGGGGTGCTCGGGGTCTATACCGCCGAAGGCAGCTACTTTGCCCCACCGCAGTGGGGCGTGTGGATTCCAGCCGGGGTCGAGCATGAGGTGGTGACGTCGATGCAGGCCGAGATGCGCAGCCTGTACGTGCGCCGCGAAGAGGCCAGTTGGGCGCCAGGGCAGTGCCGGGTACTGGAGGTAACGCCACTGGCTCGCGAACTGATCAAGCAGTTCTGCCTGGTGCCGGTGGACTATGCCGAAGGCAACAGCAGCGAGGCGCGGCTGGTTACGGTGTTGCTCGACCAGTTGCAGGCGTTGCCGGAAGTGGGGTTTTCGCTGCCGTTGCCGCAGCACCCGCGCTTGCTCGCGCTGTGTAACGAACTGCTCGAACAGCCCGAGCAGGGCCAGACGCTCGCGCAGTGGGCGCAGCGCATGAACACTTCGGAAAAAACCCTGACGCGCCTGTTCCAGCGCGAAACCGGCCTGAGCTTTCGCGGCTGGCGCCAGCGCATGCGCTTGTTGTCATCGCTGACCGCGCTGGAAGCCGGGCAGAGCGTTACCGAAGCCGCGCTGAGCTGCGGTTACGACTCCACCTCGGCCTATATCGCCGCCTTCAAGGGCCTGTTCGGCTCTACCCCGGGCGAGTTGCGCTTGTAGCCTTCAGGTACGGAAACGCCGTACCAGCGCATCCAGTTCGTTGGACAAACCGGCCAGGCTCTGCGAGTCCTGGCGCGCCGAATTGGCCAGCTCCGCCACCAACTGTGCATCACCATGGATCTGGCTGATATGGCGGTTGATGTCTTCGGCCACCTGGTGCTGCTCTTCGGCGGCGGTGGCGATTTGCGTGTTCATGTCGCGGATGACGTCCACCGACTCGCGGATCTGCCCGAAGCTGTTGCGTGCCTGGCCGATGCGGCTGACCGACTGTTGCGACACTTCCAGGCTGGCGTGCATCTGCTGGGCCACTTCACTGGTGCGGCTGGCCAGGTTGCCGAGCAGGTGGTCGATTTCGGCCGTGGAGTCTGCGGTGCGCTTGGCCAGCGCCCGTACCTCGTCGGCGACCACGGCAAAGCCGCGGCCCTGTTCACCGGCGCGCGCAGCTTCGATGGCGGCGTTGAGGGCCAGCAGGTTGGTCTGCTCGGCAATCGAGCGGATGGTGCCGAGGATCGACTGGATGGCGTTGCTGTCGCGCTCCAGTTGCTGCATCGACTGCGCCGACTGTTCGATCTCCTGGCTCAGGCGATCGACACTCTGCACTGCCGCGTCGATCTGCTGCTGGCCTTCGCGGGCCTGTTGCTGGCCGCTGTCGGCAGAGTCGGCGGCCTGGCTGCAGGAGCGCGCCACTTCGTTGGCAGTGGCGACCATTTCGTGGAAGGCGGTCGAGACCATGTCCACCGCTTCGCGCTGGCGCCCGGCGGCTTCAGCCATGTCGTGGGAGACCTGGGTCGAGCTGCTGGAGGTGGCGAGGATCTTGTTCGCCGCCTGGCCGATGTTCTGGATCAGGTTGCGGATCGCGGCCAGGAACTGGTTGAACCAGCTGGCCAGTTGCGCGGTTTCGTCGCGCCCGCGCACTTCCAGGCTGCGGGTCAGGTCGCCTTCGCCCTGGGCGATGCCTTCCAGGCCGCTGGTGACGCTGTGGATCGGGCGGACGATGAGCTTGGCAAAAGTCGCACCGACCAGGGCGAACACCGCTGCCAGGACGATGGCGATAGCGGCCACCAGCCAGGTCAGCTGGGTGGCGGTCTGCATCACTTCGTCATGGCGGATCAGGCCGATGAAATTCCAGCCCAGTTGCTCCGAGGGCCAGACGTTGGCCATGTAGCGCTCGCCGTCCAGCTCGACTTCGACCAGGCCCTTGCCGGCCTTGGCCAGTTGCGCGTAACCCTCGCCGAGGCTGCCCAACTGCTTGAAGTTGTGCGCTGGATCGCGTGGGTCGACCAGCACGCTGCCGTTATCTTCGAGCAGCATCAGGTAGCCGCTTTCACCGAGTTTGATCTGCTTGACGATCTCGGTCAGTTGCTTGAGCGAGACGTCGATGTTGACCACGCCGCCGGGGTTGCCGAGCTGGTTGGCGACGGCGCGCACGGTGCTCACCAGTACGGCGTCATCGCCGGCCCAGTAATAGGCGTCGGTGCGCAGGGTCTTGCCGGGATTGGCCATGGCCGCCTGGTACCAGGGGCGTTGGCGCGGGTCGTAGTTGGCCATTTTCGCATCGCCCGGCCAGAACGCGTAACCGCCGTCGCTCAGGCCGTAGGAGACGTAGGAGTAGGCCGGATGGCTGGTGGCGAGGCTGGCGAAGAAGTCATAGAGTTTCTTGTCCTGTTCGCCCAGGGCGATTTGCCCCGCATCGGCGCCCAGGTATTTTTTTACTTCGCCGCCGGTAGCGCTGACCAGCGGCTGGGCGGCCAGGTAATCGACGTTCTGGCTGATGCCTTCAAAGAACAGTTGCATGGCGTTGGCCACCTGGCGGATCTCGCGGCTGCTGCCGTCGACGAAGCCTTCGCGGGCTTCACTGCGCAGGTTGAGGACCACCAGGGTGGCGACCAGAATCACCGGCAAGCCGGCGATTACGGCGAAGGCCCAGGTCAGTTTTTGTTTTATGTTCATCCGCGCTCCAGAATTTTTCTTGTAAACGTACGAGGCTGCTGCAGACTACATCGGCCGTGTGCTCTGGAAATAAAGTGTTACTTGCGGGAAATCCCCCGTATTTATTGGTAATTACCGAATTTTGTGACCGATTGGTCGCCTTCGGGCAGAAAAAGAATGGCAAGTCAGGCTGATTGCCGTTACAACGCAGTGCGGTCTTGCTTCAGCGACAAGCAGGTTCCAGGACCTGTGACCTATAACAATCCCGTGTTTGGCCAGACAGGACCCCCGACAGAAACCGATGAAGACTCCAAAACGCATTGAACCGCTGGTTGAAGATGGACTGGTCGACGAAGTACTGCGACCGCTGATGAGTGGCAAGGAGGCTGCGGTGTATGTGGTCCGCTGCGGTCGGGAGCTACGGTGCGCCAAGGTCTACAAAGAAGCCAACAAGCGCAGTTTTCGCCAGGCCGCCGAGTACCAGGAAGGCCGCAAGGTGCGCAACAGCCGCCAGGCCCGGGCCATGGCCAAGGGCTCCAAGTTCGGCCGCAAGGAGGCAGAAGACGCCTGGCAGAACGCCGAAGTGGCGGCGCTGTTCCGCCTGGCCAATGCCGGTGTGCGGGTGCCCAAGCCGTATGATTTTCTTGATGGCGTGCTGCTCATGGAACTGGTCGCCGATGAACATGGTGATGCCGCGCCACGCCTGAACGACGTGCACCTGGAGCCTGAACAGGCCCGGGAGTACCACGCCTTCGTGATCCGCCAGATCGTGCTGATGCTTTGCACCGGCCTGGTCCATGGCGACCTCTCGGAATTCAACGTGCTGCTCGGGCCAGACGGCCCGGTGATCATCGACCTGCCGCAAGCGGTCGACGCCGCCGGCAACAACCACGCGTTCAGCATGCTCGAACGCGATGTCGGCAACATGGCCGCCTACTTCGGGCGCTTCGCCCCGGAGCTCAAGCAGACGCGCTATGCCCGCGAGATGTGGGCCCTGTACCAGGCCGGCAAGTTGCTGCCGGACAGCCCGTTGACCGGGGTATTCGCCGATGACGAGCACAGTGCCGACGTTGACGGAGTGATGCGCGAGATCGACGCGGCGCGCATTGATGAAGCCCGCCGGCGTGCGGCCAAGGCCGACGCCGAGCGGGGTACGGTCAAGGACGAAGAACCGGCGCCGCCCTGGCTCCAGTAAACGCGTCAGTGACAGCAGCTGCCGCCGGCTGCCAGGTCCTTGAGGATCGGGCAGTCCGGGCGGTCGTCGCCCTGGCAGTGGGCAACCAGCTCGCTCAAGGTGTCACGCAAGCTCACCAGTTCCTCGATGCGCCGGTTGAGGTCGTCGATGTGCTGGCTGGCCAGGGCCTTGACGTCAGCGCTGGCGCGCTGGCGGTCCTGCCACAGGGTCAGCAGGCGGGCGACTTCCTCCAGGGAAAACCCCAGGTCCCGCGAGCGCTTGATGAAGGCCAGTTGGTGCAGGTCTTCCTGCTGATACAGGCGATAGCCGCTGTCGCTGCGCAGGGCCGGCTTGAGCAGGCCGATCGACTCGTAATAGCGGATCATCTTCGCGCTCAGGCCCGAGCGGCGGGCGGCTTGGCCGATATTCATTGGGCATCGTCCTCAGGCGCGGTGGCCGGTTTCCAGGTTTTGAGCAGCAGCGCATTACTCACCACGCTGACACTCGACAGGGCCATGGCGGCGCCGGCCAGCACCGGGTTGAGCATGCCGAAGGCGGCCAGGGGAATGCCGATCAGGTTGTAGATAAACGCCCAGAACAGGTTCTGGCGGATCTTGGCGTAGGTCTTGCGGCTGATCTCCAGAGCCGCGGGCACCAGGCGCGGGTCGCCGCGCATCAGGGTAATGCCCGCCGCCTGCATGGCCACGTCGGTGCCGCCGCCCATGGCGATGCCGATATCCGCAGCGGCCAGGGCCGGAGCATCGTTGATACCATCGCCGACCATGGCCACCACGCCGGACTGCTTGAGCGTGGCAACGGTGGCGGCCTTGTCGGCCGGCAACACCTCGGCATACACGTCGGTGATGCCTAAGGCTTCGCCGACCACCTTGGCACTGCCGCGGTTGTCGCCGGTCAGCAGGTGGCTGCTGATGCCTTGCCCGGCCAACTGGCGAACCGCTTGCCCGGCGCCGGGCTTGAGGCTGTCGCCGAAGGCGAACAGGCCCAGCACCCGCGGTTGCGGGCTGCGCTCGATCAACCACGACAGGGTTCGGCCTTCGGCTTCCCAGGCCTGGGCATTGGCGGCCAGTTCACCGGGCTGCAAGCCGCTCTCATCCAGCATGCGGCGGTTGCCCAGGGCCAGCTCGCGACCGTCGAGGCTGCCGGCGATACCACGGCCAGTCAGCGACTGGCTGTTGCTGATATCGGCGACCCGCAGGCCTTGCTCTTCGCAGGCATCCAGCACCGCCTTGGCCAGCGGGTGCTCGCTGCCGCGCTGCAGGGCGCCGGCCATTTGCAGCAACTGCGCCTGGTCACCGACCAGCGCACGGCTGTGGACGATGCGCGGGCTGCCGGAGGTCAGGGTGCCGGTTTTGTCGAACACCACGCGGTTGACCGCATGGGCGCGCTCCAGTGCTTCGGCGTCCTTGATCAGGATGCCGTGACGGGCAGCGACGCCGGTGCCGGCCATGATTGCCGTCGGTGTGGCCAGGCCCAGGGCGCACGGGCAGGCAATCACCAGTACGGCGACGGCGTTGATCAGCGCGGTTTCGATCGGTGCGCCGCTCAGCCACCAGCCCACCAGGGTAATCAGCGCCAGCACCAGCACGGCCGGGACGAACACCTGGCTGACCCGGTCGACCAGTTTCTGGATTGGTGCCTTGGCCGCCTGGGCGTCTTCGACCAGACGAATGATGCGCGCCAGCACGGTTTCCGTGCCCAGCGCCAGGGTGCGGACCAGCAGTCGGCCTTCGCCGTTGATCGCGCCGCCGGTGACCTTGTCGCCCGGCTGTTTCGGTACCGGCAGGCTCTCGCCGCTGATCAGCGCTTCGTCGGCGTGGCTCTGGCCTTCGACGACTTCACCGTCGACCGGGAAGCGCTCGCCGGGCTTGACCAGCACCAGGTCATGCAGGCGCAGTTCGCTGATGGCGACATCGCGTTCCTGGCCGTCGACCAGCAACAGCGCGCGTTCCGGGCGCAGGGCCTCCAGGGCGCGGATGGCACTGGCGGTCTGGCGCTTGGCCCGGCTTTCGAGGTACTTGCCCAGCAAAATCAGGGCAATCACCACCGCCGAAGCTTCGAAGTACAGGTGCGGCATGACCCCGGCGCTGGCCGTGGCCCATTCGTAAAGACTCAGGCCGTAACCTGCGCTGGTGCCGATGGCCACCAGCAGGTCCATGTTGCCGGCACCGGCGCGCACGGCTTTCCACGCGGCGACGTAAAACCGCGCACCGAGGATGAACTGCACCGGGGTTGCCAGGACGAACTGCGCCCAGGCCGGCAGCATCCAGTGGATGCCGAAGGGTTGCAGGACCATTGGCAGCACCAGCGGCAGGGCCAGCAGCACCGCCAGGGCCACCGACCAGCGCTCCTTGCGCAGGCGGTGTTCGGCGTCGGCCTGGTTGACCTTGGCGCTCTGTGGCAGGCTGGCGCTGTAGCCGGCCTGGCGGACGGCATCGATCAGCACGTTGCTGTCGACCTGGCCGAGCAGCTGCAGGTGGGCACGTTCGTTGGCCAGGTTGACGGTCACCTGCTGTACGCCGGCGACCTTGGCCAGGGCCCGCTCGACGCGCCCGGCGCAGGAAGCGCAGGTCATGCCGCCGATCTGCAGCTCGAGGGTTTGCGCGGGCACGCTGTAGCCGGCTTGTTCAACGGCTTCGACCAGCGCCGGCAGGCTGTCGGCCGGGGCCTGGATGCGGGCCTGTTCGGTGGCCAGGTTGACACTGACCTGTTCGGCACCGACGACCTTGCGCAGGGCGCGCTCGACCCGGCCAGCACAGCTGGCGCAGGTCATGCCGGCAATCGGCAGGTCGAATGTGGTAGATGCGGACATGGGGCACTCCTCCTTGGACAGGCCTCAAGCATCAACCTTGCCATGCGGGGAAGGTCAATAGCCCAGGCCGGCCCTGATCAGCTTGAGGCCATTCTGGTCCACGGCGATGCGGTATTTATTGATCTCGCCGGCCTTGAGCGTGAGCTTCTGGTTGCGCTGGTTCTCCAGGCCGTTCTGGCAGCCCGGCATCTGTGCCGGCAGCAGGCGCAGGCGCACCGCGACCTTGCCCGGCGGCAGGTTGAACGAGGTCGACTGCTCCTGGAACAGCCGCGCCGAAAGCTGGTCATTAAGGTACACGCCGATCTCGCACGAGGTCGCCACTTCCAGGCGCTCGCGGGAAATGGTCAGAATGCTGTAGTCGGCGTTGCCCTCGGCACTGGCCGCGGGCACCAGGCCCATTACTCCCAGCAGGCCGAAAAGGCCCAAAGCTGCCCTGCGCATGAATTCAAACTCCTGCAAATCGATTCTCAGGCTTGCAGCTTGGCGGAGCGGCGCGCTGATTTCCAGCCCGGCAGGCAATCCTCGTACTTGACCTTGCCCCGATGGCAAGCTTGAGACTGCGCTCAAACCCCACAGGAGGCTGTTGCAATGCAAGTATTCACTGTTCAAGGAATGACCTGCGGCCATTGCGCCAAAGCTATCACGCGTGCCGTTCGCGAGCATGATGATGAGGCTGTGGTCGAGATCGATCTGGCGCGCAAGCAGGTTAAAGTGCAGAGCGATTTGCCGGCAGACAATATTCTCAAGGCAATTCGGGCAGAGGGCTACGGCGCCGAGCCAGCCTGACCGCCGACGCCGGCGCGGTGGATAAAAGATTCATCGCGCAGGCGTAACTCTGTCAGCGAAACCCCGGCAGGGCGGTTAGACTAGCGGACTTGCTTAGCCTGCTACGGATTTCCGATGAACCTGCGAACCATCCTGATTCTCGGCGCCTTGAGTGCGTTCGGGCCCCTGGCGATCGACTTCTACCTGCCCGGTTTCCCGGCCATGGCGCTGGCCTTTGGCACCGACGAGAAGCACATCCAGACCACTCTCGCGGCGTACTTCCTTGGCCTGTCGCTGGGCCAGCTGGCCTATGGGCCGGTGGCCGACCGCTTTGGCCGGCGCATTCCGCTGCTGGTCGGGGTGACCTTGTTCACCCTGGCGTCGCTGGCCTGCGCTTTCGCTCCGAGCCTTGATGCATTGATTCTGGCGCGTTTTGTCCAGGCCCTCGGCGGTTGCGCGGGGATGGTACTGTCGCGGGCGATCGTCAGCGACAAGTGCGATGCCGTGGGGTCGGCCAAGGTCTTCTCGCAACTGATGCTGGTCATGGGCCTGGCGCCGATCCTGGCACCCATGCTCGGTGGCTTGATGGTCAACCTGTACGGCTGGCAGTCGATCTTCATTGCCCTGACCCTGTTCAGTGCCCTGTGCACCCTGGCTGTGGCCCTGGGCCTGCCCGAAAGCCTGCCGGCCAACCAGCCGCGCCCGCCGTTGTCCGGTTCGCTGCGCCAGTACGGCCGGCTGTTCAAGGACCGCATCTTCCTCGGCCATGCCTTGACCGGTGGCATCGCCATCGCCGGCATGTTTGCCTACATCGCCGGCTCGCCGTTCGTCTTCATCAAGCTCTATGGGGTGCCGGCCGAGCACTATGGCTGGCTGTTCGGCAGTAACGCGGCGGGGTTCATTCTGGTGGCGCAGGTCAACGCACGGCTGCTGGCCAAGCGTGGCCCGGCCTTCTTGCTGGCCCGGGCGGTGTGGGTTTACCTGGCGGCGGGCCTGACCCTGCTGGGCATCAGCGCATTGCATCCGGCGGCGCTGTGGCCATTGCTGATTCCGCTGTTCATCTGTATCGCCAGCCTCGGCTGCATCATCCCCAACGCCTCGGCCTGCGCCATGAGTGGGCAGGGCGCCCGGGCCGGTAGCGCTTCGGCACTTCTCGGTTGCCTGCAGTTCAGTGTGGCGGCCGCGGCTGCGGCGCTGGTGGGGGTGCTGCACGACGGCACGGCGGTGCCGATGGCCATCGTTATCAGCCTGTGCGGCCTGGCGGTAGTGAGCGTGGCGATGCTGACCCGCAGGCTTAACCTCAGCCGCTCCGTTTGAGCGGGTGCGGCGCCTGGAGCCGGGCTTGCAGGGTGTTGACGAAGGCGCGGGCCTCGGCCTCGCTGCGAAAGCTGACCACATGCTGGTCGAGCTGGACCTGCCATGGGCAGCCGGGCTTTTTTGCTGATGCACTGACCTGGATATTCATATCTGCATACCTGAGGTTGGCGTTGGCTGATGCATTGTAGCGCCGGCCACGGGCAGCGGAATAACCTGAGTCAGTTGTCGGACTGACGGTCGCGCCCACCCCGCCAGCGAGGTGGGCGCGAACTTTCAGAAGCCTTCCAGAACGATCTTGCCCTTCGCCGCTCCGCTTTCCAGCAGAGCATGGGCGCGGCGCAGGTTGGCGGCGTTGATGGTGCCGAAGTGCTCGCCCAGGGTGGTTTTCAGCGTGCCGTCGTCGATCAGTTCAGCGACCCGGTTGAGCAGCTTGTGCTGTTCGATCATGTCGGTGGTTTCAAACAGCGAGCGGGTGTACATGAACTCCCAGTGCAGCGACAGGCTCTTGCGCTTGAGCTTGGTCACATCCACCTGCTTGGGGTCATCGATCAGCGCCAGCTTGCCTTGTGGCGCCAGGGCCTCGATCAGTTGATCCAGGTGCTGGTCGGTCTGGGTCAGGCTGGCGACGTGGGTCACCTGCTCGATGTCCTGGGCCTTGAGCGCGGCGGCCAGCGGCAGGCTGTGGTCGACGACATTATCGGCACCCAGCTCACGGACCCAGTCCTGGGTTTGCGGGCGCGAGGCGCTGCCGATCACGGTGAGGCCAGTGAGCTTGCTGGCCAGTTGTGTGAGGATCGAGCCGACACCGCCGGCGGCACCGACAATCAGCAGGCTCTGGCCGAGATCCTGCTGTCCTTCGGCGATCTGCAGGCGTTCGAACAACAGCTCCCAGGCGGTAATGGCGGTCAACGGCAGCGCCGCCGCTTCGGCAAAGCCCAGGGTTTTCGGCATGTGCCCGACGATCCGCTCATCCACCACGTGCAATTCACTGTTGCCGCCGGCACGGGCGATGGAGCCTGCGTAGTAGACCTTGTCGCCCGGCTGGAACAGGCTGACCTCGCTGCCCACCGCCTTGACCACGCCGGCCACGTCCCAGCCCAGGACCTTGGCGGCGCCGCCCTCTGGCTGCACGTTCTGGCGAACCTTGGTATCCACCGGGTTTACCGAGATCGCCCGCACCTCCACCAGCAGGTCGCGTGGGCCAGGCTCCGGGGCGGGTAGTTCGATGTCTTGCAGGGCTGCTGCATCGCTGATGGGCAGGGAGTGATAGTAGGCAATGGCTTTCATGGAAATTCCTCGGCGGGGTCGTCAATGAGGGCCATGATTGGTGCTTTCACTTGCGGTTAAAAGCCGCTAAAACTACAGAATCTTTCAATATTATTTTGATAATGGCGGTGTGTTGGGTGCGTATCGATGATCTGCAGTTGTTCGTTCGTGCCGCCGAACTGGGCAGCCTGTCTGCTGCGGCTCGCTTGCTCGATTTGTCACCGGCCGTGGCCAGCGCGTCACTCAAGCGCCTGGAGCAGCAATTGGGCGTGCGCTTGCTGGCGCGCTCGACCCGCAATCTGCGCCTGACCGCCGAGGGCGAGGGATTTTTGCAACATGCCCGTTCCGCCCTGGCGAGCCTGGAGGAGGGCCGGCGAATCCTGGCTCATGGGCAGGACCAGGTCAGCGGTACCTTGCTGTTGTCGGCACCGTCCGATTTTGGCCGTAACGTATTGTTGCCCTGGCTCGATGAACTCCAACATGAACACCCGCAACTGAATGTGCGTCTGCTGCTGGGCGACCGCAACGCCGACCTTTTCCGGCAGGCGGCGGACATCGCCCTGCGCTACGGTGCACCGGAAGACTCAAGCCTGGTGGCCCTGCCCTTGTGCCCGGACAACCGCCGGGTGTTGTGTGCCTCGCCTGCCTATCTGGCCCGGCATGGCGAGCCGATGGAAGTCGCGCATCTGGCCCAGCACAATTGCCTGCTGTATCAGCTTGGCAGTCGTGTGCATGACCATTGGCGCTTTGGCCAGGGCGCCGGCGAGGTGGGTGTTAGCGTGAGCGGTGATCGCTTCTGCGACGATGCCGATGTGGTTCGGCGCTGGGCGCTGGCGGGTGTCGGCATCGCTTACAAGTCCTGGCTGGATGTGGCCAATGACGTGCAGGCCGGGCGCTTGAGGATAGTGTTGCCTCACTTGTGTGGTGAAGCCGCGCCGTTGAACCTGATGTGCACGCACCGGGCGCAACTGGGCAAGCCGGTGCAGTTGTTGCGAAATATGCTTCGAGCTCGTTGCCAGGCATTGTTTGAGAAGTTGCCTGGTATTACAGGCTAAAGCACTTTCGATTTCCCACATTCCTACGTGGTTAGCAGGTAGCATTTGTGAGTTACAGTAAAATTTATTGTAGGTTTTATCTGGCGATATAACACCAGGGATAATCCGCCAGTTGCGGGCAAGATATGTAACGTGGGGCTTGGGCTGCAGATGTGCGAACGTCTCTGCAAAGCCTTTGAAGACGGCCCCTGCCAAGGTTGCCCATACCATGGCGATCCGCCGGATTAAGTTCGCGCAACGCGGCTTATAATGGATCCAGCAGTCATTTCCAGCGAGAGATACTTCCATGTCCAGGGCGGCAACTGACGCCTCTCACACGACGTTTTGATAACTTCCACTTCCTGCTTTTCTGGCATCGGACACCTCGCAGTAAATGCTGCCGACATGGTTAATCAATCGATATCAGACATGATCTCGCAGGGAGTTTGAGATATGAAACCAGTAACAAGTATCAGCCAGATCGCCAGCTTGTTGGCCGACCCAAAACGCAGTGCAATGCTATGGGCCTTGATCGATGGCATGGCCCGTCCTTCCGATGAACTTGCCAGCATGGCCGGGCTGACGCCTTCTTCTGCCTGTGCTCACCTGGCCAGGTTGTCGGCCAGTGGCTTACTGAAGCTGGAGCCGCGGGGGCGCAAACGTTACTTCAGGCTGGCCGCGCCGGAGGTCGGGGCGGCTGTCGAAGCGCTGGCCAGTGTCCAGGTAAAAACCCCCGAAGACAGCCGCGAGCAAGAGGTGGGCGGCATTCCGTTGTCCATGCGCCGGGCAAGATTGTGCGGTGATCACCTGGGCGGCGAGCTTGCGGCGGATCTCTATCAGCGCTTGTTTGATGCCGGCTGGCTGGAGGGCAGCGAACAGCACATCGAAGTTACCCAGTATGGCCGGACGCAGTTCGCGGCTTACGGCATTTTCATCGAGGCGCTGGCCCAGCATCAACGTCGAAGCTTCAGCAGTTGCCGCTGCTGCAGTGAGTGGAGCGATCATCGCCCGCATCTGGGTGGCGCGCTGGGCAGCAGCCTGCTCAAGCTGTTCCTGCAGTCTGGCTGGATCCGCGAGAGTGAAACCTCGCGCATGCTACAGATCAGTGCCACAGGTTTGGCCCATATCAACCGTATGGCCCAGGTTGCAGTGTTGAAGACTGCTGGCTGAATCCACAAGGCGCCTGCCTGGCGGGCGTCGTTGCGGTGTCTGGCGAGCTCGCTGCTGACAATTGGCCCTAAGGCAGATGCCGTGACACTCGGGGTTGGCACAACTTACGGGGAATAGAGTGGGGGCAGATTCACCGGTTCGCCGGATCGCCGCGAAGGACTGCATCGCAGTCCGGTCTTTGGGGCCGCTGTGCGACACCCTTTGCGGCTGAATCCGCTCCCACTTGCCGCCTGTCAGGCTTTGACCAACCGCGCATCCAGGCTGTTCTGCGCCAGGCGCCGCGCCTGGTCCTGGGTCATGCCCAGGTGCTCATGCAGGGCCTGGAAGTTCTCGGTGACGTAACCACCGAAGTACGCCGGGTCATCGGAGTTGACCGTGACCTTCACGCCACGCTCGAGCATGTCGAGGATGTTGTGCTGGCTCATGTGGTCGAACACGCACAGCTTGGTATTGGACAGCGGGCAGACGGTCAGCGGGATTTGCTCGTCGATGATCCGCTGCATCAGCCGCTCGTCCTCGATGGCGCGCACGCCGTGGTCGATCCGCTGGATCTTGAGCAGGTCGATGGCTTCCCAGATGTACTCGGGCGGGCCTTCTTCGCCGGCGTGGGCAACGGTCAGGAAACCTTCGCTGCGGGCACGGTCGAACACGCGCTGGAACTTGCTCGGCGGATGGCCCATTTCCGAGCTGTCGAGGCCGACGGCAATGAAGGCATCGCGAAACGGCATGGCCTGGTCGAGAGTCTTGTGCGCTTCTTCTTCACTGAGGTGGCGCAGGAAGCTGAGGATCAGGCCGCTGCTGATGCCCAGTTGTTGCTGGCCATCCTTGAGTGCGCCGCTGATGCCGTTGAGCACCACTTCGAACGGGATACCGCGATCGGTGTGGGTTTGCGGGTCGAAAAACGGCTCGGTGTGAATCACGTTCTGCGCCTTGCAGCGCTGCAGGTAGGCCCAGGTCAGGTCATAGAAGTCCTGCTCGGTGCGCAATACGTCGGCGCCCTGATAGTAGAGGTCGAGAAATTCCTGCAGGTTGTTGAACGCGTAGGCGCCGCGCAGGGCTTCGACATCATTCCAGGGCAGGGCGATCTTGTTGCGCTCGGCCAGGGCGAACAGCAACTCGGGCTCCAGCGATCCTTCCAGGTGCAGGTGCAATTCTGCCTTGGGCAGAGCGTTAAGCCAGTCGTACATAGTGGTGAAATCTCATCAGGTGCGGTTGGCGCCATTCTACAGAGCTTGCGCTATGTGCGCGGAGAAAGCTGACCAGGCGGTTACTTCGGGAAACCTTCTACAGTGACTACAGTCACTAGCCAGTACCCACTTGCGCAGGGCTGCCGATGCTTGCACTACTGAATCAGGAAAAGCCCCTGTTGCTTGCAGTGCTGCTGGCCGCGCTGGCCTGGCCGCTGCAGGGCCAGCTGCTCGGGCATGGCCATGGCGTGGCGCTGTTTGCCGGCGCGGTGCTGGTGGCGGCGATCATCTGTGCCTCGATGCGCGTGGCCCAGCACGCCGAGCTGCTTGCGGAAAAAGTCGGCGACCCTTACGGCACCATGATCCTGACCCTGTCGGCGGTGATGGTCGAGGTGCTGATCCTGGCGATCATGATGAGCAACCAGGCCTCGCCGACCCTGGTGCGGGACACCATCTACTCGGCGGTGATGCTCGACATCAACGGCATCCTCGGCCTGGCCGCGCTGATGGGCGGGCTCAAGCATGGCGAGCAGTCGTACAACGATGATTCGGCGCGCACCTACAGCGTGATGATCATGACTGCCATGGGCGTGTCGATGGTGGTGCCGGAGTTCATTCCGCGTGCCGACTGGAAGCTCTATTCGGGGTTTACCATCGCCGCGATGGTGCTGCTTTATGCCTTGTTCCTGCGGATGCAGGTCGGGCCGCACAGCTACTTCTTCAGTTACAGTTACCCACAGAAAAAACGCCGTGATCCGCAGGGTGGTACAGCGGCGCCGGTGAATAAAGTCCGCTCGATCGCCATTCTGGTCAGCGGCGTGGTGATCATCGGCCTGCTTGCCGAAGTCATGTCCCACACCCTTGACTACGGCCTGGAAGGCAGCGGTGCGCCACCGGTGCTGATGGCTATCGTGGTGGCGACCATTTCTGCCGCTCCGGAGATTCTCACCGCCTTGCGCGCAGCATTGGCCAACCGCATGCAGTCGGTGGTCAATATCGCCCTGGGTGCGTCGCTGTCCACGGTGATATTGACCGTTCCGCTGATGGAGGCGATGGCGCTCTACACCGGCCAGCCGTTCCAGATGGCCATGACCCCGGTGCAGACGGTGATGATCTTCATCACCCTGATTGTCAGCGCGATCAACCTCAACGATGGCGAAACCAACGCGATCGAGGGCATGACCCACTTCGTGCTGTTCGCCACCTTCATCATGCTCGCACTACTAGGCCTTTGAGCCTTCAGCCAGCGATCAACTGGGCGGCGGCCTGACGGTGATCGGCGATGAGTTTTTGCACGTCGAGGCCTTCGATCTGGCCATCGATCACCCGCCACTGGCCGCCGACCATGACCCGGTCGGCGCGGTCGGCGCCGCACAGCAGCAGCGCCGAGAGTGGATCGTGGCTGCCGGAGAAGCGCAGCTCGTCGAGTTTGAACAGGGCCAGGTCAGCCTGTTTGCCCACCGCCAGTTCGCCGATGTCGGTACGCCCGAGCAACTGCGCCGAGCCACGGGTGGCCCAACCCAGTACCAGCTCCGGGGTGATCGCTTCGGCGCCATAGCGTAGCCGTTGCAGGTACAGGGCCTGGCGTGCTTCGAGGATCATGTTCGACGCATCGTTGGAGGCCGAACCGTCTACGCCCAGGCCCACTGGCGCACCGGCGCCGGTCAGTTCCAGGGTCGGGCAGATGCCCGAGGCCAGGCGCATGTTCGAACTTGGGCAATGGCAAATGCCGGTGCCGGCGGCGCCGAGACGGGCGATTTCATCCGGATTGAAATGGATGCCATGGGCCAGCCAGGTGCGCGGGCCGAGCCAGCCGACGCTGTCGAGGTAATCGACCGTGCGCAGGCCGAAGCGCTGCAGGCAGAAGTCTTCTTCATCGAGGGTTTCGGCCAGGTGGGTGTGCAGGCGCACGTCCAGCTCTGCGGCGAGGTCAGCGCTGGCGCGCATGATCTCAGGGGTGACCGAGAACGGCGAGCAGGGTGCCAGGGCGATCTGGATCTGCGCACCGTCACCACGCTCGTGGTAGCTGTGGATAAGTCGCTGGCTGTCGGCCAGGATCACTTCGCCCTGCTGCACTGTCTGTTGCGGCGGCAGGCCGCCGTCGGCTTCGCCCAGGCTCATGGAGCCGCGGGTGAGCATGGCGCGCATGCCCAGTTTGCGTACCGCTTCGACCTGCACGTCGATGGCGTTCTCCAGGCCATCGGGGAACAGGTAGTGGTGATCGGCAGCGGTGGTGCAGCCCGACAGCAACAGCTCGGCCAGGGCTACGCGGGTCGCCAGTTCAAGCTTGGCCGGGGTCAGCCGGGCCCAGACCGGGTACAGGGTTTTCAGCCAGGGGAACAGTGGCTGGTTGACCACCGGCGCCCAGGCGCGGGTCAGGGTCTGGTAGAAGTGGTGGTGGGTGTTGATAAGTCCCGGCAGTACTACGTGTTCGCGGGCGTCGA
The DNA here is from genome assembly GCF_050435905.1 of Pseudomonas sp. 2835. Taxonomy (NCBI): domain Bacteria; kingdom Pseudomonadati; phylum Pseudomonadota; class Gammaproteobacteria; order Pseudomonadales; family Pseudomonadaceae; genus Pseudomonas; species Pseudomonas sp. 2835. The sequence continues at coordinate 63,089 of NZ_JBNDLE010000025.1, forward strand.
AGACTTGTCCACAGGGGTTGGCCGGGGTTTGGCCAAGGCCGAGGACTTCATCGATACGGCCGTCTTCAATCACCAGGCCGCCACGGGCGTCGAGGGTGTTGGCGGTGAAGATGGCGAGGGGGGTTTTCAACCAGATACGGGTCGCAGGCATGGTGCCGGCTCCTCTGAAAGTGGGTTCAGGTTAGCCAGCTCAGTGTTGCCCTGTCTGCTGATCCAGGTCCGCCGCGGTGGGCGAGGCGTCGAGTCTACACCCACCGCGCGGGATTTCACCAGATCAGGCTTTCGCCTTTGTAGTTGATGAATTGCAGGCCGCCTTTGCCGGCATTGACCTTGATCTGCTCTAGCATGCCGCGGGTGCTGGTCAGCACGTCGATCTCGGCGTTTTCGCCGCCCATGTCGGTTTTCACCCAGCCTGGGTGCATGGCCAGGACAGTTTGCTGTGGCTGTTGCAGGGTAACGAAGCTATTGATCATCGAGTTCAGGGCCGCCTTGCTGGCCTTGTACAGGCACATCTCGCTGCCGTCGGGAATGGCGACGCTGCCAAGGATCGAACTCATGAACGCCAGCACGCCGTCGTTATGTAATTGCGCGGTGAAGCGCTGGGCGACGCGGATGGGCGACACGGCATTGGTCAGAAACAGATCGCCAACATCGGCCGGTTGCGCGCGCTCAGGGTTCTGGTCGCCCGGGCCCATGACCCCGGCATTGACAAACAGCAGGTCAAACACCTGCCCCTTCAAGCGCTGCTGGAGGGCATCCAGTTGGCTGCCATTGTTCATTTCCAGGGTTTCGACCTGCACGCCGGGCAGGGCGCTGAGAGTATCGGCCTTGGCCGGGTCGCGCACGGTAGCGATCACGTTCCAGCCGTCTTCCACCAGGCGTTGCACCAGGCCAAGACCCAGGCCGCGCGAGGCGCCAATGATCAGGGCGGTTTTGTTCGTGGACATGGGAAACTCCTTTCAGGGGTTATCAATCGTTGATCAAAGAATAACCAGTCTAGCCAAGCCGTGGCCCAGCAAGCTGTTGGCGCAGGGGTGCACGGCTTATCCACAGCTTGCTCCACAGTATTTGTGTGCAAGCATGCAGGCGGGGTATAAGCCCCGCAGTGGCGGCTTCCAGGCCCAATAACTGGGGATAACTTACTGATTTTTCGCCAGTTCAAGCGCTGTCATGAAATCTTGATCAAAATATGATCGTTCTTCTGAAAGCCCCGTGGTTAAAGGCTCGCAGGCGAATGCCCAGAGCTTATCCACAGCCGGGCCCACAGTGAATGTGGGCAAATGTTCAGGCCCGTTCCAGCAGGATACGGCCACGGCTGAGGTCCGCTAGCTGGCGTTGCAGCGCGTCGATCTGTTCCTCGCCCAAGGCCAGGCGCAGGTCGACGCCATTGGCGGTGAACTGCTCGTCCAGCACCAGGCCATCGGCCTCCGCTACGCGCAATTTGAGCAGTGCCAGTTCGCTGAAGCTGCAACTGCAGGTCAGTTCGCTGCGGCTGACCAGCAAGCGCTTTTCTGCCTGCTGCAAGCACTTGTTGGCACCACCGCCATACGCGCGGGCCAGGCCACCGGTACCCAATTGAATGCCGCCGTACCAGCGGATCACCAGGACCACCACCTGGTCGCAATCCTGCGCTTCGATGGCCGCCAGGATCGGCCGCCCGGCGGTGCCGCCGGGTTCGCCGTCGTCACTGCTGCGGTATTGCCCGCCAAGTTTCCAGGCCCAGCAGTTGTGGGTGGCGGCGAGGTCGCTGTGGCGTTCGATGAAGCTCATGGCTTCGGCCGGGCTGCTGATCGGCGCAGCCAGGGTGATGAAACGGCTCTTGCGAATCTCTTCGCGAAACTCGCAGGTGTCGAGCAGGGTAAAAGGCATAAGGCAGGTTCAGTCGCGAGGTGTCAGGCCACAGCCCTTGAGAATGATGTGGATAAGGTTGTTGCTGGCATCTTCCATGTCCTGCTTGGTCAGGCGGCTGCGGCCCGTGACCTGGCAGATCTGGGTGGCGAAGTCGGCATAGTGCTGGGTGCTGCCCCAGAGCAGGAAGATCAGGTGTACCGGGTCGACCGGGTCCATTTTGCCGGCGTCGATCCAGGCCTGGAATACCGCCGCTCGGCCCTTGAACCAGGCGCGGTAGTCTTCGCTGAAATAGTCGCTCAGGCACTGCCCGCCGCTGATGATCTCCATGGCGAAGATCCGCGATGCCTGTGGGTTGCGCCGGGAGAACTCCATCTTGGTGCGGATGTAGCTGCTCAAGGCCTGGGCCGGGTCGTCGTCGACGGTCAGGGCGTTGAAGGTGCTGTCCCACAACTCGATGATGTTGCTCAGCACCGCTACATAGAGGCCGAGTTTGTTGGTGAAGTAATAGTGCAGGTTGGCCTTGGGCAACCCGGCCTTGAGGGCGATGGTGTTCATGCTGGTGCCCTTGAAGCCGTGGCGGGCGAACTCGTCCTCGGCGGCCTGGATGATGGCCTGCTCGTTCTTCTGGCGAATGCGGCCAGCGGGCTTGCCCGAGGCTTGGAGGCGATGCGCAGGGACTTCAAAGGTCATGAACGATTCCAGACAAGGCAATGGGTATCTCTTATGAGTGGCTAACCTACCAGCATTAGCCCTCAGCGAGTAGCCGCCAGGCTTTCGAGGAAGCTTTCCAGCACCAGGTGCGGACGCCGGCCTTTGCGTGTTACCCAGCACAGGCTCAGATCATAAAAGCGCTCGCTGGACTTGAGTGCCCGCAGTCTGCCTTGCTGCACCCAGAAGGTTGCATAGTGGTCGGGCAGGTAGCCGATGTAGCGGCCGGTCAGGATCAGAAACGCCATGCCTTCGCGGTCCGAGGCACTGGCGGTGCAGTTGAGCGCCTGGTAATGAGCCTGTATATCCGCGGGCAGGCGAAAGGTCGGGGCAATGGCGTCCTGGCTGTTGAGGCGTTCATCGTCCAGTTGCTGGTCGTCGGCATAAAACAGCGGGTGGCCGACCGCGCAGTAGAGCAGCGAGCGCTCGCTGTACAGCGGCTGGTACTCAAGGCCCGACAGCGGGCTGGTTTGCGGAACCACGCCAACATGCAGGCTGCCATCGAGCACGCCCTGTTCGACCTGGCTGGGGGCGATCATGCGGATCTGGATGCGCACGTCCGGGCCGCGGTCCTTGAGCTGGGCCAGGGCATGGGTAATGCGCATGTGCGGCAGGGTCACCAGGTTGTCGGTCAGGCCGATGTTCAACTCGCCGCGCAAATGCTGGTGCAGGCCGTTGACCTCGGTGCGAAAACTCTCCAGGGCGCTGAGCAGCTGCAACGCCGACTGATACACCTCGCGGCCTTCTTCGGTCAGCGAAAAACCGGCGCGCCCGCGCTGGCACAGGCGCAGGCCCAGGCGCTGCTCGAGGTCGCTCATCTGCTGGCTGATGGCCGAGCGACCGATGCCCAGGACGTTCTCGGCGGCCGAAAAGCCGCCGCACTCCACCACGCTGCGGTAGATCTTCAGCAGGCGGATATCGAAATCGCTGACCTGGGCCAAGGGTTGTGGACGTTTCACGCGATGCCTTTGCGTTGAGGAACATGAAAGGCACACAACATACGCTGATCAGACATTCTCGCGCCAGCGGCGCGCCTGGACGAGCAGGGCCGGGGCGAAATGCAGTACGACCATCCGCAGCAGGTGGTGCGTCAGGATGAATACCACATTCAGCCCACCGCTGAAGGCGACGATGGCAATGGTCTCGATGGCGCCGGGCATGTAGGCCAGCCACAAGGTGAACGGGTCGCTGTCCAGCACCTTGGCGGCCACCCCGGCAAAGGCGGCGGCGACCAGTAGCATCAGGCCCACGGACATCAGCCCGGCGCGACCGTGACGGATGAGCTCCTTGAAGCTGATTTCCCTGAACCTGGCGCCGATAAGCACACCGAGGATCAGGGCTGCAGCATCGACACTCCATTGCGGCATATGGAAGCCATGCAACAGCCCCAACTTTACGTAGATCCCGGAGGCTATGATCGCTGTCAGCATGAAAGGGGCAGGCACACCGACTTTCAACAGCAGGCGGCCAAGCACAATGCACACGGCGATCAGCGAAAGCAGTGCAAGCACTGTCATGACGGTCAGCGGACTGTCCGCGCTTGCAGGCGCTGCGGCAGTTGCCGGTATGCATAGACTCACCAGCAATGTGATCGACAGCAGCCGCACCAGGTGTACAACGATCACTTTGCTCGACGCACGCTCCGACTCAAGCAGATCGAACACCGCCGCCAAGGCGCCCGGGTAGACGGCAAGGAGTGAATCCTTGCGGTTCCACGCCGAGACTTTCTGCAACCACAGGGCAGCCACGGCAATTTGCGTCGCCAGGCACAGGATCAACAAACCGAGGCTCGGCAGCATGGTTGCCACTGTCTGGTTGTCCCAGGCCTCGAACATCAGGCCGGTGGCAATGCCCAGGACGATCTGCACATAGCCGAGGCCCAAGCGCAGCCGGGGAGCCACATTGAACCTGCTGACGACAATTGCCGTCGCCACTATCGAGCCCAGTAGCAGGCCATGGGGCACGCCAGCGTACTGCAAGGCGGTGCCAGCCAAAGCAGCGATCAGCAAACACACGAAGGTTTTCATAGGCTCAAGTGCTCAATGCACGAAGGTTGCGGTAGATGGTTTCAGCCTGCATCTGCAAGACGTCGATATTGCTGACGGCATAGAACACACCCGTGGTCGGAGCGCCAATGGCAAAGATATTAGACGGCCCCTGGTGGTTGATGACGCGACAATCGTCATAACGCACGTCGATCCCACCGTATTGATGCTGGATACAGATACCGGATGCAGCCAGATTCTTGTAGAGCGCACCTTGCATCGCATCGCCAGCGCCCGTGGCATTGACCACGTTGGAGAACTTGCAATTGAAATCACGCCCGCGTGCCAGGAAGCCGCCTTGTGTCACGCTGACATCGGATAATCCGGTTCGACAAGCCAAGCGTCCCGAATGCATATGCTGGTGGATCTTGATCCAGTTTTCCTTGGGGATGGGAACCCGCAATTGCCTCCAGGCACCCCGGAAGCGTCCGACGAATACTTTCCTTTCGCGCTCGGAGAGCAGGTTCCAGATCATCGGCACGATCAGGTTGGTCGAAGAGAACACCGAGTAGATATCCTCGCGGGCCACCGAGGCCTGGGTGTGATCGCGCATGAGGTCATCGAGGGTGGCGTCGATGCCCTGCGCCTCCAGCTCTTCGTCGAACATCGCCCGCACCGTCTTCAATGCCGAGCCACCAAAGCGCAGGCGATGCCTGATGGCGTGTTCAGTCAGTACCTTGAGTGCGCGCGGCTGATAGCTTTCGCTGTAGTTGGGAATCTTGCTGCTGCGGGTCAACATGGTCACATGATTGCCAGGGTCGACATCGAGCAGGGTCAGTGCGACGTCGATGGCTGACAGTTGATTGCCGAGCACGCCGATACTGTCGGAGCGAATCTCGGCAAGGCGAGTCGTCGGGTAGGGGTTGTTGATGTATCCCGGGGCCCCCTTTAGCCGATAAAAGTCGGTCGGCTCGGCATTGCCGGTTGCCAGCACGACGGCCTTGTATCCCGGGCGTTCACCCGATGCGGTGCTGAGATCATAGCGCCCCCGGGACGAAGTCATTCCGGTGATATGTTCACGGTAGTACTGAATCGATGTGTGCTCGCGCAGCGAAGACTGCACTGATTCTTCGATGAACTTGCCGAACACCGGGCGCGGTTGATAGCCATTGCTCGTGGCCATGCCGCGGGTCTGCAGCCACTGCTTGAAGTCGCCGTGTTCGCGCAGATACATCAGGTTGGCGGGGCGATTGACCAGGTTGCTCAGAATATCCTGCTGATAAGCCAAGCCCGACCCGCTGCTACCGGCTGTATCGAACACATCGATGCTCAGTGCCGGTGTCAGGCGCTTCAACCGTTCAAGAATGATTGCACCGCTATAGCCCAGCCCCACGACTGCTACCTTGCCCATATCCAATCCTTAGATGTGGTTTTGCTTCGGGCGCGATAACGCCCTTTGCCTGGTGTCCGATCTGCCAGGTCATGGCAGGTGACAAAGACCGGCTGTCGGGGTGTCCTTCAGCCGGTGACCTATAACAGGCACGCGCTGGATGGCGCCGCCTGTTTTCTTCGTGCAATGCGATGTCGGCTTACGCCCAAACGAAGGTATCCCTGACCCAACTGTCGAGTTGCGCGAGATGATCGCTGACCTCTTTCTCACTGTTGCCCTCGACAATCGCCGAGACGATTTCGCCATTGGTCATTTTCATTGCGCAATAATCCATGCCCTTTTGGGCCGTGACCGTGCAATGGCGAATGAAGGGCAAGTCGATGGATGCCGGGAAGTCGATCAGCTTGCCTGCGCGTGGCGGTACATTCAGTTGACCCAGCAAGTGGCGCGGTGGCAGCAACGACGTTAACGACGCCGATTTGCCGCCACGCTCTGCATCGATCAGGGTCAGGCGCGGATTCAAGCCGAAGGCTTCGGTCAATTCCTGGTTGACGCTGCAGCCTCCGAGGCGGCAGGCGATTTCGCAGACGATGAGGTCGTTGCCGTCGACAAACACCTCGAGATGGAACAGCAGGGTGCCGAGGTTTGGCAGCGCCTGCTCGATAATGTGCCGGGTCAGTTCCACGCTTTGCGCATGCAGGGGATTGCTTTGCGCCAGCATCTGGAAACCGAGGCTTTGCCCGTCAAGAAAGTCCAGACAGGTAATCGTCGAGCGGACCGGCGAAATGATCACCGGGTTGCCGTTTATGTAGAGCCCATTGACGTTCAGCAGCGGTGCATCGAGGTACTTCTCGACCATCAGATTGTGTAGCGTTGTGCCGTCCTGCTGTTGCAGGTAGTCGCGCAAGCCGTCGACGTCGCGTAGCACCCGTACGCCTCCTGAGCCTCGACCATCACGAGGCTTGACCACCACCGGGTAGCCGTACTGCTCGATGAAATCATTGATTTCGCACGCCGAGCCGACCATCGCCATGGGATTGATGCGAATGCCATGCTCTGCGAGCTTTTGTTTCATGAGGAATTTGTCACGGTACAGCAGCGTCATGGCCTCATAGCGTGTGCGCGAACCATTGAGACGGTCCTTGATGCGGGCCACGCGCAGCAGGTCGACCTCAGCCAACGCAACTACGGTTTGCGTGCCTAACGCTCTTGCCGCCGCCAGGGCGTCGAGTTCCACCAGCGGCGAATCATTGAAATTGGGGTAAAGCCTGAAAGACTCGCTCAGGGTGGGGAACTGCTGGTCCAGCGCTGCTTTGGCTGACAAGTCGCTGTAAATCAGCGAATTGTTGCCCAGCACGTTCAACCATTCTTGTTCCGAGTGCTGCAGGAGGATTTTCGCGGGCGAGAACAGGATTACAGGGTTCAAAGGATTTCCTTATCGTGATTGTTCATGGCGTAGCACATGCGCAAGGCAGTCCATGGTGCGCGTGTTGTTGCAGCGACCGGCCGAAGGGCGCGTTCATACGCTCCTGTAGTGGAACTATCAGAAGTTGCCTGTACGTGAGCGCTGTAGGTCTTAGGAAATACTGGGAGGCGCGATGGCTTCGGACAAGAGAGGTTCTGCGACAGATAGAGTGAGACTCCTCTATCGTGGCTGTAAGTAAATGCACATCGCCGCACGGCGGTTTTTCGCAACTAATTGATTGGTGAAGGAATTTTCGGAGTCGCTCAGTCGGATGGCGTTCAACATGACGTCAGGTGGTAAATGTTTAGCGAAAGGCAAACCAAAGATCGGAAAAGCAGGATTTTCAAGACCTTACGGCCATGCCAATTTAGTCGCAACAACACGTGTCGCTGCCCTATTGCCTTGCGAGGACTTGTCCGATGAATCTGCCTGAAAACGCTCCTGTCGGTCTGGCCAGCCAGCTCAAGCTGGACGCCCACTGGATGCCCTATACCGCCAACCGCAATTTTCAGCGCGATCCTCGGTTGATCGTCGCTGCCGAAGGTAGCTACCTGACCGACGACAAGGGCCGCAAGATCTATGACGCCCTGTCCGGCCTGTGGACCTGCGGCGCTGGCCACACCCGCAAGCAGATCCAGGAAGCGGTATCGCGCCAACTGGGCGTGCTCGATTATTCGCCGGCCTTCCAGTTCGGTCACCCGCTGTCATTCCAGCTGGCCGAGAAAATTACTGACCTGACCCCAGGCAACCTCAATCACGTCTTCTATACCAACTCCGGTTCCGAGTGCGCCGACACCGCGGTGAAGATGGTCCGTGCCTATTGGCGCCTGAAAGGCCAGGCCACCAAGACCAAGCTGATCGGCCGTGCCCGTGGCTATCACGGGGTAAACATCGCCGGCACCAGCCTGGGCGGCGTCAACGGCAACCGCAAGCTGTTCGGCCAGTTGCTCGATGTCGATCACATTCCGCACACTTTGCTGCCGGGCAATGCGTTCACCAAGGGTATGCCGGAAGAGGGCGGTATCGCCCTGGCCGATGAGATGCTCAAGCTGATCGAGTTGCACGATGCCTCGAACATCGCCGCGCTGATCGTCGAACCGCTGGCCGGTTCCGCTGGCGTGCTGCCGCCGCCGAAGGGCTACCTGAAGCGCCTGCGGGAAATTTGCGATCAGCACAACATCCTGCTGATCTTCGATGAAGTCATCACCGGCTTCGGTCGCATGGGGTCGATGTTCGGTGCCGACGCCTTCGGCGTCACTCCGGACCTGATGTGCATCGCCAAGCAGGTCACCAACGGCGCCATCCCGATGGGCGCGGTGATCGCCAGCAGCGAGATCTACCAGACCTTCATGAACCAGCCGACGCCGGAATACGCGGTGGAGTTCCCCCACGGCTACACCTACTCGGCGCACCCGGTCGCCTGCGCCGCCGGTATCGCCGCGCTGGACCTGCTGGAGAAAGAGAACCTGGTGCAATCGGCCGCCGAACTGTCGCCGCACTTCGAGAAGGTGCTGCACGGGGTCAAGGGCGCGAAGAACATCATCGACATCCGTAACTACGGCCTGGCCGGCGCCATCCAGATTGCCGCCCGCGACGGCGATGCCATCGTGCGTCCGTACGAGATCGCCATGAAGCTGTGGAAAGCCGGCTTCTATGTACGCTTCGGTGGCGACACCCTGCAGTTCGGCCCGACCTTCAACAGCCAGCCGCAGGAACTGGATCGTCTGTTCGATGCGGTCGGCGAGGCCATCAACCAGGTCGATTGATCGTCCCTCTATATATAAGAAGCGGGCGCGAGTGATCTCGCGCCCAGGCATACCCTCTTTCTGGAGTTCTGCATGAGCACTGTTCAACACCTGATCAACGGCGAACTGGTTGCTGCCGACACGCGCACCGCCGATGTCTTCAATCCGTCCACTGGCCAGGCTATCCACAAGGTTGCCCTGGCCAGCAAGCAAACCGTGCAGCAGGCTATCGACTCGGCCAAGGCGGCCTTCCCGGCCTGGCGCAACACGCCACCGGCCAAACGTGCCCAGGTAATGTTCCGCTTCAAGCAACTGCTTGAGCAGAACGAAGCGCGCATCTCGCAGTTGATCAGCGAAGAGCACGGCAAGACCGTGGAAGACGCCGCCGGTGAACTCAAGCGTGGTATCGAGAACGTCGAGTTTGCCTGCGCCGCCCCGGAAGTGCTCAAGGGCGAGTACAGCCGCAACGTCGGCCCGAACATCGATGCCTGGTCCGATTTCCAGCCGCTGGGCGTGGTCGCCGGTATCACCCCGTTCAACTTCCCGGCCATGGTGCCGCTGTGGATGTATCCACTGGCCATTGCCTGCGGTAACTGCTTCATCCTCAAGCCATCGGAACGTGACCCGAGCTCGACCCTGCTGATCGCCCAACTGCTGCACGAAGCCGGCCTGCCTAAAGGCGTGCTCAACGTGGTGCACGGTGACAAGGAAGCGGTTGATGCGCTGATCGAGGCACCAGAGGTCAAGGCCTTGAGTTTTGTCGGCTCGACGCCAATTGCCGAGTACATCTATGCCGAAGGCACCAAGCGCGGCAAGCGCGTCCAGGCGCTGGGCGGGGCGAAGAACCACGCGGTGCTGATGCCTGATGCCGACCTGGACAATGCCGTCAGCGCGCTGATGGGCGCAGCCTACGGTTCTTGCGGCGAGCGCTGCATGGCGATCTCGGTGGCCGTGTGCGTAGGCGACCAGATAGCCGATGCCCTGATCGCCAAGCTTGAACCGCAGATCAAGGCGCTGAAGATTGGCGCCGGTACCTCCTGCGGCCTGGACATGGGCCCGCTGGTTACCGCCGCAGCCCGTGACAAGGTGGTTGGCTACATCGACGATGGCGTGGCGGCCGGTGCGCAGCTGGTGGTTGACGGCCGTGGCTACCGGGTTGCCGGTAATGAAGACGGTTACTTTGTCGGCGGTACGTTGTTCGACCGCGTGACAACCGAGATGCGCATCTATAAAGAAGAGATCTTCGGGCCGGTACTGTGCGTGGTGCGCGTCGACAGCCTGGAAGAGGCCATGCGCCTGATCAACGAACACGAATACGGCAACGGTACCTGCATCTTTACCCGTGACGGTGAAGCGGCGCGTCTGTTCTGCGACGAAATCGAAGTGGGCATGGTCGGCGTCAACGTTCCTCTGCCGGTACCGGTGGCTTATCACAGCTTCGGCGGCTGGAAGCGTTCGCTGTTCGGCGACCTGCATGCCTATGGTCCGGATGGCGTGCGTTTCTACACCCGCCGCAAAGCCATTACCCAGCGTTGGCCGCAACGTGCCAGCCATGAAGCGTCGCAGTTTGCCTTCCCGAGCCTTTAAGGCTTTAACAGCGACTAGCTGCAAGCTGCAAGCTACAAGTTGAACGCGGTGCTGCCGCTTTTACTTGTAGCTTGAAGCTTGTGGCTTATAGCCAAAACGCCCCTTCTGAAACAAAGTTGAAATAAGTCCTTGACGCCCCCGTGGATCTCTCTATAATTCGCCCCACTTCCGGCGCAGTCGGAACTGAAAACTCCTTGAGTTTCAAAGAGTTAGCGGTTCCAGGGTTATCCGGAAGGGCTTCGAT